>DATFHC010000140.1:0-13916 GCA_035248765.1 Gaiellaceae bacterium | reverse complement strand
CATTGCGTACTCGCAGTTGAGCGCAAGATGTTGATCTGCGGCGGAGCTGCTGCCGGCTCTCAAAAGTGTGGCGCCCGCCAGGGCGAGGCATCCGGCGAGTGCCACGAAAAGCCACGTGCGCTTCATAGCCACCCTCCACTGGAGCCCGGTCGCCGGCCGGGTACGCCCCGGCACGTCGAAGCGCCGAGCTCGCGCGACCTTAACACCATATTTCCGGCGAAGCCGAACCGACCAATGTCAACCCGAAGCGTCTCCGTCAAGGAAATCGACTCGGCTGCCGATGTGAAACGCAATGAGTTCCGTTTCGGAGCGCGTGCGGCCTGCTCCGTCAGCGCCGATTGCCGTCGCGGCACGAGCATTCGGAGACCGTTATCCGGTGCTCGTCCGCCAGCGTCCCCTGCGGGCCGCGGCGATCGCGCTCGCAGCCGCGAGCGTCTGGTATGTGCCGTGGATGCTGAGCTCGCTGAACCCTCGCGCGCTCTGGCTCGGCTGGCCGTTCGCGATTGCCAATCTGTTCACGATCGCCACGGGACTGCTGAGCGTGGCCAACTCATGGCGGCGTGTGGTGCCGCCACCCAGGCCGCTCGACGCATCGGAGGAGGCTCCGCTCGTCGGCGTCCTCATCCCGACCTGTGGCGAGCCGGTGCCGATGATCCTGCGCACGATCGAGTCGGTTCTCCAGCAGGACTGGCCCCGCGAGCGCCTGGTCGTGGTCGTCAGCGACGATGCCGCCGATCCCGTGCTGCGGGATGCGCTCGAAGACTGGCCCGTCCTCTACCACCTGCCGCCCCCTCGCTGGGCTCCGGGCCGCGACGGCGCCGCAAAGGCGGGCAATCTCAACTCCGCCCTTCGGTTCCTGCGCGAGCAGCATTCCGACGTTGCGTATATCGAGACCAGGGATGCCGACGATGAGGCCGGCTCGACGTCGTTCCTGCGTCAGTGCACGGGTCAACTCGAGTACGACCCGCGCCTCGCATTCGTGCAGACGATCAAGGAGGCGCAGGTCGCCGCCGGGGATCCGTTCAACAACCGCGAAGCAGTCTTCTACCGAAGCCAGATGCTGGCGCGGAACGCAGCCAATGCCGTCTTCCCCTGCGGGTCAGGCGTGGTCTGGCGGGACACGGCCTTGGCAGAGATCGGCGATTTCCCCACCTGGAACCTCGTCGAGGACCTGCAATCGGGTGTCGAGGCGCTTCGGCGCGGCTGGCGTGGCCTCTACCTGCCGATCGTGGGCGCCGTGCCGCAGCACTCCCCCCATGACGTACCTAACTTCTACAAGCAGCGCGGCACCTGGGCGCTCGACACGACCCGACTCGTCGTTTGGGGCAATCTCGACGGGCTCAACCTCCGGCAGCGGCTTCAGTTCCTCGAGCTTCTCTTCTTCTATCTCTCGAGCTTCACCGTTCCCGTCTATCTAATCGCTCTGCTCGGAGCGTTGCTGGGCTTCGCCCCTCTCGCCGCGCCCGGCCGCGACTTCGCCCTGCACATGATCCCGCTGGTCGTCGCGACGGAGCTCTGGCTGTTCGTGCTGAACAGTCCCTTCAACGATCGCCGGACACGACAGCGTCGGCCCTACCGCGAGCTCTGGAAGGTCCGCACCATGTGGGCCGGACTCTCGCCCGTCTTCATGAAGGCCGTCGCGCAGGGGCTCCTCGGCGGCCCGAACAGGAAGCCGGTGTACCGCGTGACGCTCAAGAGCGACGACACCCGCTGGCATTGGCGCCACACGCTTCCGCAGACGCTCGTGGTGATGACGCTCGCCGTCGTCGCGGTCACGGCGCTTCGCTTCCACACGTACCCGAGCGTCACCCTGCTCGTGGGCAGCGTCTACTGGGGCGCTCTCAACATCGTCCTGCTGGCCAACTTCATCAGCCGCAGCTGGCACGGGATGCGCTTCGCGCGCACTGTTCTCGGGCGTCGACGCGCAGAGGTCTCTCCGGCAGCCTAGGAACGCGTTGCCCGGCCGACGAGCGCGCCGAGCACTGCGCCGAAGATCGCGTGCCCGACGACCTCCTGTGCAGCGACCCGCGGGCTGGTGAGAAGGGGAGGCCACGTGCCGTTGCGGCGGTCCGGATGGACTTTGTCGGCGATCGCCATCGTCGGCCACAGCAGCGTGTTCTCGACCTCTGCCGCGATCACGCCCGCTTTCACGCCGCGCAGACCGAGCCGTTCGAACGTGGCGCCGAAGACGGCGCCGTTCGCCGCGTGGAGAGCGAGGCCCGCGACCGGCCAGCCTCGCCGTCGAGTGACGAGCCGGCCGAGGAGCCGCACGTCGGAGTACGGAGTACCGGCCATCCTGCGCAGCACCAGATCGCTCGCGGCCCACGCCACGGCAGCAGTAACACCGGCAGCCGCGCCCCTCATCTAGTCGTCCTCACAAGGCACGTTGACGTAGCCCGAGCGGAACGGGGTCTCGTCGCCGGACGCCGCGTCGAACGAGTGGCGCCAGACGCAGCCCGTGTCGTTCGTCAGCAGGTGGATCGAGACCGAGGTCTCGGGAGATGTGGTGCGCACTCGGTGAATGTCGTCGCGCGGCGGGATCAGAGCATAGAAGTCGCCGGGCACGAGAGCGCGCCGCTCGACGAGCTCGAGCGCGCCGTCTTGCCGCGCATAGATCTCCTCGTCCTGCTCGCCGCGGTAGAGACCGACGAGTCCCCAGGCGAGATGGTCGTGGATCGGTGTCTCGGAGCCCGGCGGGACAACGAGCGAGAAAAGGGACAGCGACTGATCCTCGGCGCGGTAGAGAAGCCATTGGCCGATGCCACCGCCCATCCCGCTCTCAGGCGCGGCTGACCGGTACTCGAGGGGGAGCCAATCCGGGTCGGCAAGCAGCTCGGCGAACCGCGGCCGGAGCGCGTCGCAGGCGTCCTCCGGCGACGAAGCGCCGGCGATCGTGGCCTGGACATCCTCGACGAACGTCCGCACGATCGCCGTCCCGAGAACGAATCCGTCAGCCATCGCCGTCAATTCTGGCTACTCCGTTTCGCCCAGCGCGAGCGCAACCGCGTCGTCGAAGGGGAGCTCGAGCCCTCGGGTGCGAGCAACCTCGGCGTCCGCGCCCAGCGCGCTTCGCGCCTCGCCGAGGTAGCGGTCGAGCAGCCGGTCCCAGAAGGCCACGTGCATATCCGTGCCGAGCGAGCGCCAGAGAGCCTCCACCGAAGCAGCCAGCTCGACCGCCCGGGCCGATTCCCCTTTTCCCGCCTTCGCCATCGCAACTCCCTGCACCTCGATGCTCGTCTCGAAGACGTCCCCCAGCTCGAGCGCCGCGCGAAGGCTTTCCCGGTAGCGCTCTTCCGCAGCTGCACACTCGCCGCGGATCAGCGAACAGTCGGCGAGGAAGTGGATCGCGAAGTGCCTCGTCCTGACGTCGTCCCGCCCCCTGGCCATGAGCTCGTTCGCAAGCGTTTCCCCGCGTTCCACCTCTCCGAGCGCGACGAGCACCTGGCACACGCCGACGAGTGCCCGCGTCTCGCCGGCACGGTCGTCGACCTCCTCCCGGATCGAACGCGCCTGCTCGAACGCCTCGAGGGATGCCACGTCGTCGCCGGCGTCGTAGACCAGCAGCCAGCCGAGTGCCTCCAGTGCGGCAGCGGTCTCCTGCCGATCGCCGAGGTCCGTCCACCGGGCGACAGCCTTCTCCAGCCGCAGCCGGCCCTCGTCGATGTTTCCCATGCGGGCAGCGAGAGAGCCGGATGCGGTCAGCGCCCTCGCCCTCGCCCGGTCGCCACCCTCCGAAGCCGACAGCGCTGCCGCGAGCCGCGCGTCGCCCTCCGCGAAGTATCCGCGCGCGAACCAGAACCAGCCGAGCGCCCCGGCAAGCTCGAGCGCCGCGTTCGGATCGACGGAGGAGAGCCAGTCGAGCGCAGATCGCAGGTCGTCGTGGTCGCGATCGAGCCGTGAAGACCAGTGCGTCTCCGCCTCGCCGCGGTGGTCATACGCCTCCTCGGCAAGGTGGGCGAACTCGTGGGCGTGACGAGTGCGGAACTTCTCCTCCTCCCCCGCCTCGGCCAGGCGCTCGAGCCCGTATTCGCGGATCGTCTCGAGCATGAGCAGCCGGCTGTCACCGACGGGCTTGACGAGGCTGAAGTCGACGAGGGCCGAGAGCTCGCTCACCTCCGCCTCGCAGACCGACTCGGCCGCCTCGACCGGGAAGCTTCCGGCAAAGACCGCGAGCCGCGGCAGCAGGCGGCGGCTCTCCTCGTCGAGCAGGTCGTAGCTCCATTCGATCGTCGCTCGGAGAGTGCGCTGACGGTCAGGCGCGTCGCGAGAGCCGTCGGTCAGGAGAGGCAACGACCGGTCTAGTCGTGCCAGCAGCGCTTCCGGGGCGAGGAGTCGCACGCGGGCGGCGGCAAGCTCGATCGCGAGCGGCAGGCTATCGAGCTTCTTGCAGACCGCCTCGACGAGGGCGTCCGGCTCGACCTCCCGGCCGACCGCCCGGGCGCGCTCGACGAACAGAGCGACCGCATCGGTCGGGTCGAGGGGGTCGAGCGGAAATTCAATCTCGCCGGAGATCCGCAGTGGCGCCCGGCTCGTCGCGAGTACATGAAGCCCCGGCGCCCGCGCCACGAGGTCGGCGACCGTCGCCGCCGCATCGAGAAGGTGCTCGAAGTTGTCCAGCAGCAACACCAGCTCGCGCCCGCGGAGAAACGCGCCCAGGTCGTCGGGTGCGCCGATCGCCTGCGCAATCTCGGTCGCGACGAGGGCCGGGTCGGTGAGCGGGGCGAGGGGCACCCAGAAGACACCGTCCGGGACCGTGCCGACGAGCTCGGCGGCGACCTGCAGCGCGAGTCGAGTCTTCCCCGTTCCGCCCGGCCCGGTGACCGTGACCACCCGCCGATCGCGGATCAGCTCGAGGAGCTCGGTCACCTCGCGCTCGCGTCCGAGCAGCGGGGTCGCCGCCACCGGGAGGTTCGTGGCGTCGAGCGTCCTGAGCGGCGGGAACTCGCCCTCGCCGAGCTGGAAGAGTCGCTCGGCCCCTGCGAGGTCTTTCAGCCGGTGCTCGCCGAGGTCGGCGAGAAGTCGGTCGGAGGCCACCAGGTCACGCGTCGCGCTCGAGAGGACGACCTGGCCGCCGTGCGCCGCCGCAGCGATGCGCGCGGCCCGGTGGACGTCCACGCCGACGTAACCCTCATGCGTGACGAGCGGCTCGCCCGTGTGGATCCCGATCCGCACGAGAATCGGGCCGTCACCCAGGCCCTCCCGGATCGCCTCGGCGGCGGCGACCGCGTCCGAGGCTCGGGCGAACGCCGCGAAGAACGCGTCTCCCTGCGTATCCACCTCGACGCCCGAGTGGCGGCGAAGAGCGTCGCGGACGAGTTCGCGGTGGTCGGCGAGAAGGCCTGCATACGAGTCGCCTAGTTCCTGCAGCAGCTTCGTCGAGCCCGCGATGTCGGTGAAGACGAACGTGACGGTGCCGGTGGGGAGATTGACGCACACGCCGCGATTGTGCAGCGCGAACGGGACTCCCGTCAGCAGACCGCAGCCGGAGCGCCTCGCAGGCTGTGGGAGCGGCATCGCGCCGCTCCCACAGAGCCCGTGCGTGCGTTACCTCTTCTTCTTGACGGTGAAGATGCCGCTGCCGCTCGTCTGCGTGGCAATCGCCGTGTGGTCGCACGTGGACGTATTGCTCGTGCTGGCGTCGCAGCCGCTCGAGTTCGGAGCACCTGCGTGGTACTGGTCGTCGCTGTAGATGATGGACGCGAGCCCGGTGGTCGGACTCGCGGCCACGCCGAAGTCGTCAAACAGGTCGCGGTTTCCGGTGCACGTGATGCCGGACTCGCAGACCCCGCCGAAGTGGTTCGTCGGCGACGCCGTCTGCCGCGTCCAGGCCGAGCCGGGCGTCAGCGCGTTCAGGTTCTGCGCGAACCCGACCGTCCACACGGCCGCGTTCGGATAGTTGTCGGGTGTGGTGGTCCCGTCGTAGTACGGCGTCTGGTAGTAGACGACGTCGAGCTTGCCGGGATCGCCAGCCGTCGACCACGGGAAGATTTGCGTCCCGCTCGTGGTCGTGATCAGGTACGGCCCGCTCCACGTCTGGCCGTGGTCCTTGGAGAACGAGTAGTAGACGTGGTGATTGTCGGTGTAGACCGAGTAGACGTTGCCGGCGCTGTCGACGGAGACGTTGACGAACTGATGGCCGTAGCCGACGGTCGGGTCCGGGTTGATGTAGACCGGGTAATCCGTGAACGTCAGGCCGCCGTCGGTCGAGACCCCCATGTAGACCCCGTGGTAGTCGCACGTGCCCGCGACGACCCCGAGTTGTGGCGCGCATGTCGTCTCCGCGGCAGTCGTGATGGCCGAGTACGTCTGGTAGATGATGTGCGAGGTCGGATCTATCGCGAGGTTGCCGATCGAGTTCTCCGAGATCTGGAAGGCATGGAGCGGATCGATCGCGGTGGCGAACTGCGTGAACGTCGTGCCGGCGTCGGCGCTGCAGCCGACGGTGATCCCCTGCGGGGCATCGTGGTAGCTGATGCAGACCTTGTTGTTCGTGTCCGCTGCGATCCACTCACGGTCGTCGGCCGTTTCGGGCGTCGTGACTGGGTTGAGCGCCCAGGTGGCGCCGCCGTCGGTCGATGTGGAGACGTCGATGTTCGCGAGCGAGAGGCTGGCGGCGTAGACGTTGTAGAAGCCGGACGAGTTCTTGTCCGGAGCGACCGCAAGATCCGTGTCACCGCCGCCTGGAGCGAACCCGGTGTCGCTCGTCGCCGAGACGCTGTCCGGCGAGGCGAGCGTCGTGTAGTGCAGTCCGTTGTCCGTAGAGCGGAACGCGACCGTGCCGTTGAGAAGGCTGTTCTCGGACGTGCCGAAGAAGCGTCCCGCGCCGTCGGCGCGGATCGCGGGCTCGGCCGCGACGTTCGAGCAGCCGGCGTTGCCGGGGCAGGTGATCCCGGTCGTCTCCGCCAGCGAGTAGTTGGTGAAGCTACCGCCACTGCTCTTCGGCGACGCCGCCGAGGCCGTGAGCGCAACCGTAAGCGCAGCCGCACCGACTGCGGCGAGCAACAACGTTCCTTTCATCGACTGTCCTCCAGTTCAGTGGGGCGCTCGAGGCGCACGGACCGGCCACACCGCGCAGTTGCGCGCGTCCTCGAAGATCGTCGGCCCAAGGACGATTCACACAGCCCGGTCGAGTGTGTCCCGCAGCAGAACGGGCGGGGTTATGTCCGCTAAGAACTCCCTGCAAACACCCGATTTTCGACTGACTAGTCAGTCAGCCTTCGCTCCTCGGCAACCTCGCGTGCCAATGCGTTCAGGTTTGTGAACGATCCGTCGCGCGCACATGATCCTCGGGGCGCGTACCTCCTCCCGCCCGTGGGGCCGCAGACCACCGGTGGGAGCCTTATCTGGACGCGTCCCCCAAACCACGGCCGGCCCCCGCGAGCCCAGTTCTGCGACTCAGCGGCGGACGTAACGAACGTGAGTCGCCAGCGGCGAGTGGATCACCTCTACTGGCTCGAGGCCCGGATCCGGCACGCCGTCGAAGATCCGCTCTCCGGCGCCGAGCAACACCGGGGCGAAATCGAGGACGAGTTCATCGACCACGCCTGCGGCGAGCGCCTGCCGCACCGTGGACGCGCCGCCGGCGATGTCCACCCCGCGCTCGCCCGCAGCCTCCGAAGCCCGAGCGAACGCCGCGTCGAAGCCGTCGGTGACGAAGTGGAACGTCGTCCCGCCCTCCATCTCGATCGGGTCGTGCTCGTGATGCGTGAGGACGAACACGGGGGCGTGGTACGGCGGGTCGTCGCCCCACCAGCCGCGCCATTCCTCCTGCCAGGGCCCGCGAACAGGGCCGAACATGTTGCGTCCCATCACGTACGCGCCGCGTGGTCGCAGAAGCAGATCCCGGGCACGGGCGTCAGCATCGTTCAGAGGCTCCTCGATATGCCAGAGATGGAGCTCCCTGCCGCGGCGGCCTAGCGGCTGCTCGAGGCTCTGATCCGGTCCCGCGACGTAGCCGTCGAGCGAGATCGACATGTGACATGTGGTTCCGTTCACGTCTTCCTCTTTGACCACGTCAAGGCCGAGAAATCATCGTGCGCGGACGAATTCGAGCAACCGAGCGGCAAAGCGGTCAGGCTCGACGAGGTGGACGAAGTGCCCGTGGCCCACCCACTCCTCGAGCTCCGAGTCCGGCGACCAGGAGATACGCTCCCGCTCCCCGGGAGTCACCGGTCGGCCGAAGACGCCGAGACACGGGGTGTCGATCATGCGTACCTGTGTGTCGACAAGCTCTTGCATCGTGTCCGGCTCCGTACGGAGCAGCTCGTCCCAGTAGCCGAGGACGACGTCCTGATCGACCTTATGGGTCTCGAGGACGAGTGACCGCTGCGGTTCCGGAATCAGGTCGAGCCCCAGGCTGACCTCGAACCTCTCCCACACGGCGGGGAACTGGGGGCCGCGCAGGAGCGGCTCGAGCTGGTGGACGAGCTCCGCGAATGGCTTGATCTCGGGGCCGCTGTCGACGAACACGACGCCGGCCGTCGGATGGGCGGCCGCATAGAACGCCGCCACGCCGCCGGACATCGAGTGGCCGACGACGATCGGGGACTCGACCTCCAACGAGGCGAGCAGCTCGTTCACCTGCGTAGCGACCTGGTTGAGGTCGACGGGCACGCCTCCGCTTTCGCCGTGGGCGGGCAGGTCGATGGCGATGGTTCGCACCACGCCGTCGAGGCGCTCGACGATCGGCCTCCAGGTACGCCGGTCGAAGGTCAAGCCATGTAGGAAGACGACCGGGGAGCCGGTGCCCTCGTCGTCGAACGCGAGCCTTGTCGAGGTATGTGTCGCTGCTGCCATGGCGGCCTCCTTACTGTCCGGGTATTTCGTAACAACGTTACGGTAACAGTGTTACGATAATTGTGTCAAGCATGGGACGCCGGCGACGACACGACGAAGGCACCGCCACGAGCCTGCTCGATGCCGCCGAAGCGCTGATTGCCAAGGAGGGGCCCGAAGCTCTATCCCTGCGGGACGTGGCGCATGACGCGGGCACCACCACCCGGGCGGTGTACACGCTCTTCGGCTCGAAAGACGCCTTGCTCGGCGCCCTCGGGACCCGTGCGTTCGACTTCCTCGGAAAGGAGATCGGGGAATTGCCGACGACAGACCGGCTTGAGGACGACATCGTCGAGGCTGCGCTCGTCTTTCGCCGATTCGCCATCGAGCATCCCGCACTGTTCTCGGTCGCGTTTCATCGTGCCGACCCCCTGGTCGCGCCGCGTTTCCGTCCGGCCGCCTCGGAAGCGCTCGCGGTGCTGTACCAGCGCTTCCAACTTCTCGCCGACGCCGGCCTCCTCGGCGGTCGGAGCGTCCCCGAAGCTGCGTTGCAGTTTCACGCACTCTGCGAGGGCCTCGCGTCGATCGAACTGCGCCCCGCCTCCACGCCGGTGCGCCCGGATTGGGAAAAATTATGGAGGAGCGCAGTTCGGGCGCTCGTCAGCGGCTTCGCGAACTCAGCGTGACGCGACGTCGTCGACGGCGCGGAGCGAGTCGAGCGAACTGCGGATCTCGCGGGTCAGGATCGCGTACATCGTCGGCTCGATGATCTCGAGCGCCTGACGGAACGCCGAGGCCGCCTCCTCGGTCCGACCCTGCGCAGCCAGGACGAGGCCGCGCGCATGGAGCAGCGAGGCCCGAGTCCAGACGTCGTCGCGACCAACACGACGCTCGGCGTCGGAAATCAGCCGGTCGGCCTCGTCGATCTTGCCCTGCTCGACGAGAACCTCGGCGAGGCCGCGCTCGGCCTCGACGAGGAATCCCTGCTCGTGCGTCCTGCGCAGGCGCCGCACCGCCTCCCGGAACGTCTTCTCCGCGAGGACGAGCTCACCCCGTTGGTGGTAGACGGAGGCGAGATTGGACAGCGTCCAGCCGTGTCGCCCTGCTGCTCCGATCTCGTCGAAGATCTCGAGCGCCTGCCGCAGGTAGCGCTCGGCCTCGTCCGACTCGCTCTCCCCGAAACGGCGACCGTGGACAGCGAGCGCGTAGCCCATCGCCTCCCGGCTTCCGCTCGACTCGGCCAGGGACTCCGCCTCCTCCAGCAGCGCGACCGCGCCGGCGGTGTCACCGCGCACGCCGAGGATCGCGGACAGCTGCGTTCGCGCCAGGCTCTCGAGCTCGGGCCGCCCTGCCCTGTCTGCCAGGTCGAGCATCGCCTCGGCGTGACGCGTGGCGCCGTCGCCGTTGCCGAGCCACCAGAAGATCAGCGTGATCAGCGCGTGCGCGTCATAGAGACCGGCCGGCTCGTCCTCGGGGAGGATCGCGAGCGCCTGGTCGGCGAGGTCGTGCGCGCGCTCGACGTCCGCCTCCGAGTGCAGGGCGAGGTCAGCGAGCAGCACGAGGGCTCGCCCTTCGATGCCGTGCTCGCCCGCGGCGCGTGCCTCGGCGAGCGCTTCCTCGGCTTCGTCGCCGACCGATGGAACGTCGGCGAGACGCCACGCGGCATGGGCCGCGAGGTAGCGCCGCTCAGGGCTCGGCTCGAGCTCGACCGCTCGCAGCAAGGTCCTGCGGGCGACGCCGAGAGCGCCGCGGCGGAGGGCGCGCCGGCCGGCTTCTTCGAGCGCCTCCGCGGCGGATCGTGCGAGATCCGTACGGACTGCGCCGTCGAGTTCGGTCAGCAGATCGGTCGCCTGCTCGAGGTGGTGAGCCCGAATCTCGGCCAGCTCGTCGCGTGCACGCTCGCCAACCCACGCGGCGAACGCCTGGTGCTCCTTCGCCCGCCGCGCCTTGCTCATGCCGCTGTAGGCGACATCGCGGATGAGGCCGTGCTTGAAGCGGAACGCCACATCGTCGGAGATCGTGGAGCGCTCCTCACGCAGGAGGAAGTCCCGCCCGCAGAGCGCATCGAGCAGCTCTGTGACCTCGAGATCGGGCGCGAGCGACTCGAGCGCGCCCTGCCAGAAGACTCGGCCGATGAGCGCCGCACTCTGCAAAAGTCGCTTCTCGTCGGCCGCCAGCCGGTCGATCCGCGCCGCGATCAGCGCCTGCAAGGTCTCCGGGATGCCGTCGAGGCCGCAGCCCTCGCGGAGCGTCTGCACGATCTCCTCGAGGAAGAGCGGATTCCCCTCGGCCCGCGCGAGTAGCGGCCCTCGCTCGGCCGCTGACACGTTGCCGCGGCTGAGCAGAGCATCCGCGAGCTCTTCACTCTCGGTCCCGCCGAGCGGCGCGAGATCGACCGCACTCGCCGTGCGGATGCCCCCGCCCCACGCCGGTCTGGCGTCGAGCAGCTCCGGGCGCGCGAGCGCGATGATCAGCACCGGAACCTCGCGCAGAGAGCGGGCGAGGTGCTCGATCACGTCGAGCAGCGGCTCCTCGGCCCAGTGCACGTCCTCGAATACGAGGAGGAGCGGCTGCGCGTCGGCGAGCTGTTCGGCCCAGCGCAGCGCGGCCCAGCTCAGCTGCCCGGGCTGGTGCTCTCCTCCCTCGGCGGCTCCGAGCACTCCGAGCGCGGCGCCGAGGAGATCGGCGACCGCCTCGCTCTCGCACGATGCGCGCAGCTTCTCGAATGCGTCGTTCGCCGGATCGTCGTCGCGGATCCCGGCGCTCGCCTTGATCATCGAAGCGAGCGGCCAGTAGGTCACGCCTTCGCCGTACGGGAGCGTGCGCCCGTAGAGGGTCGTGACACGCTCGAGGCCCTCGGTGAACTCGGTGACGAGACGCGTCTTTCCAAGACCGGGCTCGCCGAAGACCGTCAGGAGCTGGGCGCGTCGATCGCGGACGGCGCGGGCAAGGGAGTTCTCGAGCAGCGCGAGCTCCGGCTCGCGGCCGACGAACGGCGCAGCGGCGAGGCGACTCGAGTCGTGCGCCCGGATCGCCCGCCATGTCCACAGCGGTTCGGGGCGTCCCTTGATCTCGAGCGCTCCCGCATCGTCGACCTCGACCGCGCTCGCCGCCAGCCTGCGTGCCGCAGACCCGAGCAGGATCTCGCCGGGCTGCGCCGCCTGCTGGAGACGCGCAGCGAGATTGACCGCTTCGCCAGTCGCGAAGGTCGAGTCGCTCTCGTCGATGACGATCTCGCCCGACTCGACGCCTATGCGGACGGAGAGCTGCAGCTCCTCCACTTTCGGCACGATCTCGAGCGCGGCGCGAACGGCGCGCTCGGCGTCGTCCTCGTGCGCGATCGGCACGCCGAAGGCCGCCATCACCGCGTCTCCCGCGAACTTCTCGACCGTCCCTCCATACGCCTCGATACGGCCGGCGACGACCTCGAAATACCGGTTCACGCGCTGGCGGACGACCTCAGGATCGGCGCTCGCGACGAGGCCCGTCGAGTCGACGAGATCGGCGAAGAGGACGGTTGCGACCTTCCGTTCAACCATGGCCCAATCGTACGGGCCGACGCTATTCCCAGCGATCCGGCGAGAGGATGAGCCAGTACCCGTCGGGATCGACGAACGCAATCGCGCCTTCGCGCGTCCAGTATGGGTTCGGCGGGAGCTGCGGCTCGTAGCCGGCGGCCTCGATCCTCGCCGCACGATCGGTCACCGCAGCGGCCGAACCTAGATAGAAGACGAGCTGGTCTTCCGAGGTGGGCGACGGCTCGACCTCGTCGTGAAAAACGAGCTCGAGCTGATGCGTCGCGTCCGGAACGCCGAGGATCACCCCGCTGTAGCCCGCGTGGTCGTCGAACGAGGAAAGGACGGGCAGCTCGACTGCGTCGCGATAGAAAGCACACGCGCGCTCGAGGTCGCCGGTGGGGCGCGCGACGCGGACTTGCATGGCCGCCATCATTGCTCTACGGTCGGAGTAGATCCGATCCGCACGAAGTGGTCGTGGCGGGTTGGGGGCGCTCCTATGAGCTCGAATTCACCCTCCAAGCCGGGGCTGATGGCCCCACCGATCCCGCAACGGTCAGTTCCGGGGCTGATGGCGATCCAGGCCCGGCCCGCCCGCGGCTTCATGACACCTCACCCGGACGCGCCGGCGTTCGACTGGTCGCGGGATGGGATCGCCTTCCTCTGGCTGGTGGCGCTGATCCTCGGTCTCGTGGTCTCGGTCGGCCTGCTCGCACACGGCCGGGCATAGCTCTACGAGTCCCGGCTCCTGCCCGGCCACGCGCCGGTGAGCCAGGCGAAGCCGGTAGCGCCGGCGCGGTCGATCAGGGCCTTGACGCCGCCGAAGACCGCGCCTTCGACGGTCGCGGCGGCGACGACCTCGCCCCAGCCCTTGCTCGCGTCCGTCGCCTCCGGCGCCTCGTGTTCGTGCGCCACCAGCGCCCACACGCGCTTGAAGACCGTCCCCGCGACGATGCCTCCGAGGACGCCGAACAGCAGTCCGAGCGGCTTGTACAGGACGCGCGCCATGCCGGCGGGATTCCCCGTTACGGAGGGAACGACACCCGGTGTGACGGTTCGGGACGCGGCGTCGTATAACGCGGAGGATGAAGCGTTTGCTCCTCCCGGCGAGCGCGCTCGTCCTCGTCGTCACCGCCTGCGGCGCCGGTGCGAAGCCGGCGCCGCGGGTGACGCAGGTCGCGGCGCATCTGCCGAGCGTTCCCGAGCTCGTCGCCGAGCGTCAGCGCGCCGCGCTCCGGGAGGCGAGGAGCCTGGAGCGCGAGTTCGTGCCTCCGCCCGGAGCCCGTCGCGACCGGGCACGGCGCGATCACGGCGGCATCCTCCATCGCGGAGGGCGGCGCCCCTTCGGCGAGGCGGCCGACGCGATCCGCTTCTGGAGCGTGCGCGAGCCGCTCCCGGCCGTCCTGGCCTTTGTGCGGACGCATGATCCCCGCGGGTTCAAGCTCCTGGATTCCGCTTCGGGGACGCAGCAACCCCACCCCGCGCGCTACGTGATGCGGACCCTCGGGTCGCCTGCAGGCCGCGGCTGGAAGGCGGGCCGTTATCTCGACGAGACCATTGCCGCACTTCCCGGTCGCACGGTCATCCGGGTCGAGGCGATCGTCGCCTGGGTCTATCCCCGCTCGC
>DATFHC010000139.1:0-25796 GCA_035248765.1 Gaiellaceae bacterium | reverse complement strand
CCGGTACAGCTCGGGCAGCATCTCGTCCGGGAATCGCATCGCCTTCCCGAACTGCTCTTCCGGCGCTTCGAGCAGCCCGATGTAGTTGCCCCGCGAGCCCGACATCTTCGTCCCGTCCCAGCTGTTGATCAGAGGCGTGGTCAGGACGACCTGAGGCTCGAGGCCGTATGCCTCCATCACGTCCCGACCGGTGAGGAGGTTGTAGAGCTGATCGGTTCCGCCGAGCTCGACGTCGGCTTCGATCGCGACCGAGTCGTACGCCTGCATAAGCGGGTAGAGAAGCTCGGAGACGGAGATGGGTTCCTTGGCGGCGAACCGGTTGGCGAAGTCGTCGCGCTCGAGCATCCGTGCCACCGTCGCCGTACGCGTGAGGCGCAAGACGCCGGCAAAATCGAGCTCCTTCAGCCACTCGCCGTTGTAGCGCACCTCCGTGCGCTCCGGATCGAGGATCGTGTACGCGGATTCGAAGAACCGCGCCGCCATGCGGTCGATCTCCTCGGGGTCGAGGAGGGGCCGCTCGACCGAACGGCCGGAGGGGTCTCCGATCCGCGCGGTGTAGTCGCCGACGATGAGGACGCCGGTATGACCTTCGTCCTGGAACGCCCGCATGCGCTGAAGGGGAATCCCGTTGCCGAGCGTCGCCTGCGGTGCCGTGACGTCGATGCCCAGCTTCACGCGCAAGAGCCGCCCCTGCTTCAGCTTCGCCTCGAGGCCGCCCTCGGGGAGGACGTCGACAGCGTTCCGGGTCAGCTCCGCGATTCCCATGCGGGCGAGTCTAGAAGCGGCGAGAGAGGAACGGCGAGCCGGCGAGGCCGAAGCGCCACGGGTGCTCGACCGCACGCGTGATCCCGATCCTCGGGCCGGTGACGAGCTCGGGCTCCGATTCGCGCGCGAGAAGCTCGAACGGCGGCTCGTCGAGCGCCAGGCCGTCGTAGACCCGCGAGATGCCAAGGGCCTGGCAGAGCTTGCCGGGGCCGGAGCAGAGAGAGCGTTCGGCCTCTGCCCCGCGCCGCTCGCGCATCGCGTCGAGCCCGTGCGTCGGCTCGAGCGCGCGCACGAGCGCCGCCTCCGCGCGGCCCTCCTCCGCACAGACGAGGTTGAGGCACCAGTGGATCCCGTACGAGCGGTAGACGTAGCCGTGTCCGGGGGGCCCGAACATCGACGCCGTGCGCGCCGTGCGGCCGCGAAACCCGTGACTCGCAGGATCGTCCTGGTCGTACGCCTCGACCTCGACGATCGTCCCTCCCACGCCGTCCACGAGCAGCGTCGTGCCGATGAGCTCGGGCGCAACCTCGTGCACCGAGCGCGCGAAGAAATCACGCGTCAGCAGCACGGCGCTTTGCCTCGTAGCGGACGAGCGCCGGGAACGCGGCTGCGCTCGCGAGTGTCCCGGCGACGCAGAGCAGCCCGCCGGAGGCAACTGAGATCCGGATGCTGGTGAGCGATGCGACGACACCCGCTTCGAGGTTGCCCAGGGACGGGGCGCTGGCGACCTGCGCGAACTCGATCCCGCGCACGCGACCGAGCAGCCGATCGGGCGTGAGTGCGAGGAGCATCGCGTTGCGGAAGATCGCGCTGACCTGATCCGCGAGACCTGCCAACCCGACGAGGACGAGCGCGAGCCAGAAGCGATCCGCGTACGCGAAGCCCGCGATCGCGACACCCCAGAGGCCGGCTGCCGCCACGACGACGACGCCCTGCCTGCGAACGTGCGCGACCCAGCCGGACCCGAGTCCCGCGATGAGTGCTCCCGCCGCGGGCGCCGAGTAGAGGTAACCGACGAGAGTGGGATCTCCGAAGTGCGCGGCGATCGCGGGAAAGAGCCCCAGCGGCATTCCGAACACCATCGCGTTCGTGTCCACGACGAAGAACCCGAGGATCACCTTCTCGCGCGCGACGAACCTGAATCCCTCGACGATCGAACGGATCCCCGGCCGGTCGGCATCGGGGTGCGGCGGCATCTCCGGCAGTCCCCACAAGGCGACGACGGTTGCCGCAAACGAGGCCGTCCCGATCGCGTAGACGGCCGAAAGACCGGCGGCGCCGATGATCACGCCTGCGAGCGCGGGCCCGGCGACGCCGCCGAGGCCGTAGTAGATCGAGTCGAGCGCGCCGGCCTGCGCGAACACCTCCTCCGGCAGGAGGCGCTGCGGAATCGAACGCATCGCGCCGACGCCTGCGCTGAAGCACGCCGCCACGACGGTCGCGAAGACGAAGACCGCAACGATGCTCGGGTGCGGCAAAGCCGCGTTCACCAGCAGGCCGACGACTCCGACTGCCTGGAGCGTCTCGGTGACGAGCACCATCCGGCGGCGGTCGAAGGCGTCCGCCACCGCACCGCCGGCCAGCGTCAACGTCAGCAGCGGCACGAGCTCCGTCAGCGAGAAGAGCCCCAGCGCGAGCGTCGAGTGGGTGAGCTGCCAGACCTGGAACGGGAGCGCGACCAGGGCCATCTCGCTGCCGACGAACGTCACCGCCTGGCCGATCCAGAGGCGCCGGTAGTCCGGGTAGTCGCGCAGCGGCGAGAAGTCGACGGTTATGCGCGTGGCGAGATCGCGCCACGACGGGCGCTCCTCAGTGGCGAGCGGCCTCACTAGAAGAGCTGTTCGGGCTCGGCCGGCTTCGCGGTCTTCTCGAGCACGCGTCGCGCGCGCCGGCCGAGATCGCGGAGATCGAGCGGCCCCTCGTCGACCGCCTTCGCCACGCGCTCCGCGAGGTCGAGCGCATCGTCGAGGACAACGGTCGCCGTCGCCGCGTCCTGTCCCATGTCGTGCAGGATCGTGCGCTCCGTGCGGCCGGCGAGGATCGGTTCTGCGATGCCGTCGATCCAGACGCGCGTGCGTCGTCCGCCCCCGCGTTCGTCTCCCGTGATCGGCTCGAGCGCGTAGATCCGGTCGGCGCGGGCCCACTTGCCGAAGCCCAGGAAGACCATGCGTGTCGCGCCGTCCGCCATGCGCGGATCATCGCACGCGCTGCGCCGCTACTCGAAGAACGTGTCCTCGTCGGAGTACGGCGGCGAACACATGCAGAGGATGGTCAGCTCGCTCGTGCCGTTGTTCTCGAGCGTGTGCCACGCGCGCGGCGGGATGAGGATCGCGTCGCCCGGACGGACCCGGACGCTTTCCCCGTCGATCTCGAGCTCGCCGGAGCCTTTCGTCACGAGGTAGATCTCCTCGCTTCGCTCGTGGTAGTGGCGCTCGGTGGCCTGGCTCGGTTCGAGCGTCGCCTCGGCCAGGCTCTGGGTGGACGTGTGGTGGAGCTCCCTGATCGTCGAGCCGTCCTTCGTCCTGAACGGCTCGGCGCGGTCGAGGCTCTGCAGCTTCACAGCCCCGAAGCGAGAACCTCGGCGACGCGCTCCTGCGCCCGCGGCTCGATTCCCGTGAAGAACGGCAGCGCGATCGAGCGCGAGCTGACGTCCTCGGAGACCGGGCACAGGCCCTCGGCAAATCCGAAGCGCTCGCGCATGTACGGCTGGAGATGGATCGAGGGGAGATAGCGGTTGTAGCCGATCCCCTCGCGCTCGAAGGTGGCGATCACGCGCTCTCGCGTCGCGGCGTCCGGCAGCAGGACGACGTAGACGAACCACGATCTCGTGTGCTCCTCGTCGTCGGAGCACGGAAGCTCGACCGCCTCGATCCCCCCGAGCAGCTCGCCGTAGCGCCCGGCGGCGTTCGCACGGAGCGCGAGGATCTTGTCCAGCCGTTCCAGTTGGCCGATTCCGAGCGCCGCGGCGATGTCGCTGAGCCGGTAGTTGAAGCCGAGCCTGACGTGCTCGAGCCAGCCGCCCGGCTCCGGCCTGCCCTGGTTCCGCAGCGAACGGAGCAAGTGCCACTCCTCCTCGGAGTGCGTCGTGACCATGCCTCCCTCGCCGGTCGTGACCTGCTTGTTCGGGTAGAAGGCGAAGACGCACGAGGTGCCGTGGGAGCCGAGGGGCGCGCCTCGATACCCGGCTCCGAGGGCCTCGCACGAGTCCTGGATCAGCACGAGCCCGTGCCGGTCGGCGACGGCCCGGAGCTGGTCGAGCTCGCAGGGGTAGCCGTAGATGTCGACGGCGACTATCGCCTTCGTCCGCTCGGTGACCGCCGCCTCGACGGCCGCCGGATCGAGATTGAGCGTTCGGCGGTCGATGTCCGCGAAGACCGGAATCCCGCCCTCGTAGAGGAAGCAGTTGGCGCTCGCCGCGAACGAGTATGGCGACGTGATGACCTCGTCGCCCGGCCCGATGCCGGCGGAGATGCAAAGGAGGTGGAGGCCCGTCGTTCCCGAGGAGACAGCTGCCGCGTACGGCGCGCCGACCCGCTCCGCGACGAGCTCCTCGAACCGGTCGATCGTCGGGCCGAGCGAGAGCCGGCCCGAGCGCATCACTTCGAGGACGAGCTCCTCCTCCCGCTCGCCGAGGTACGGCCCCGAGAGCGGGACCGAGTCGACCTCCTGTCTCACGTCTGCTCGGCGTGATTCGCGGCCGGGGCGTACTCGAGCCACTGGATCCAGCGCTCGCTGCGCCCGTGCACGGTGTCGAGATACGCCTCCTGGATCTCCCGCGTCACCGGGCCGGGCGACCCGACGACCTGGTCGTCGATCTCGCGGATCGGCGTCACCTCGGCGGCCGTGCCGACCATGAAGACCTCGTCGGCCAGGTAGAGATCCGTACGGATGATCGGCTTCTCGACGACGCGGTGGCCGAGATCCTGTGCGATCTGGATCACGGAATCGCGCGTGATGCCCACGAGGATCGAGGCGGCGAGATCGGGCGTGTAGATGACGCCGTCGCGCACGACGAAGATGCTCTCACCCGAGCCGTCGGCGACGGTGCCCTCGGCGGTCAGAAGGATCGCCTCGTCGTAACCCGCGCGGTTCGCCTCCCCGACGGCGAGCATCGAGTTGAGGTAGACGCCGGTCGCCTTCGCGACGTGCGGGATGACGTTCGGTCCGACGCGCTGCCAGCTCGAGATCTTGGCGCGGATCCCGTTCTCCTGCCCTTCCTCCCCGAGGTATGCGCCCCAGGGCCACGACATGATCGCGACGTCGACCGGATTTCCGACCGATGAGACCCCGAGCTCCCCGTAGCCGAAGAAGGCGATCGGCCGGAGATAACACGACGGCAGCTCATTCGCGCCGATGAGGTCCCACGTCGCCGTCCGCAGCTCGTCGACCGAGTACGGGAGCTCCATGTACAGGAGCTGCGCGGAACGGTGCAGGCGCTCGAGGTGGTCGCCGAGGCGGAACACGGACGTGCCGCGATCGGTCTCGTACGCGCGGATCCCCTCGAAGACGCCCGAGCCGTAGTGCAGGCCGTGCGTGCCGACGTGGATGGTCGCGTCGCCCCAGTCGACCAGCTCGCCGTTCATCCAGATCTTCTTGGTCTCGCGCATCTGCGGCTCGTCCCTTCAGTCGGGGATGCTGGGCGACCGGAATCGTACCCGGACGGCGGGCTACGAAAGCTCTGCGGTACGAGCCTGGGTCAGCTGCGCCAGATCGACCGGCGAGAGGCCGGCCATGTGGCGCTCGGAGCCGGCTCCGATCCAGACGAGGTCGTGAGCGAGCAGCTCTTCGGCCATCACCACCTGCGAGATGCCGGGAACGGGAAACGGCGCGACGCCGCCCGGCTCGAACCCGGTGGCGGCTAGAACCTCGTCGGGGCGGGCCACGCGGGCGCGACGCGCGCCGGCGGACGCGGCGACCTTGTTCTCATCCGCACGATGGTCGCCCGGAACGAGGGCGAGGATCGGCCGCCCGTCACAGACGAAGACGAGCGACTTGACGATCTGGGCGCGCGACGCGCCGACGGCCTTCGCCGCTGCGCTCGCCGTCGGCGTGCCCTCGGGAAACTCCTCCACGCGCGCGTCGACGCCCGCACGCTTGAGGAAGTCGGCGACCCGCGTGACGGGCTCGGGCCAGCGCTCCACGCTAAACGGCCACCGGCCCGAGCTCGAGCACCCGCGCGTCGTCGAAGCCTTCGCCGCGCAGCCACTCGACGAGCTCCGGCGGCGGGGCCGAGTCGACGGTGAGCGCCATCAGCGCCTTGCCGCTCTGCCGGCTCCGGGACACGGTCATGCCCGCGATGTTGATACCGGCCTCGCCGAACCTCGTCCCGACCCGTCCGATCACCCCCGGCACGTCGTCGTAGCGGCAGAGCACGAAGAGCGGGGCGAGCTCGAGGTCGATCTCGAAGCCGAGGAGGTTGACGATCCACGGCCGGTGGTCGCTACCGATCGTCGTGCCCGCGACGTGAACATGACGTTCGCCGGTGCGCAGCTCGACGAGAACGAGGTCCGTGTAGTCGCGGGCTGTGCGCGACCGCTCCTCCCGCACCTCGATGCCGTGCTCCGCTGCGATCAACGGCGCGTTGACGTAGTTCACCGGCCGATCGGCACGACCCTCGAAGGCACCGTTGAGCACCGCGACGGTGAGCAGCCGCGAGTCGTAGTCGGCGAGACCGCCGTAGACGGTGATCACGATCTCCTCGGCGGCGCCGTCTGCGAGCTCCATCGCGATGCGCCCGAGCCGGGACGCGAGCGGTACGTACGGGCCGAGCACCTCGAGGTCCTCGGCGCCGACGATTGGGATGTTGACCGCGTTCGTAACGAGACCGCCGTCGAGCGCCGCGACGATCTGCTCCGCCACGATCAACCCGGCGCGATCCTGCGCTTCATCGGTCGACGCTGCCAGGTGCGGCGTGACGACCACGTTGTCGAGCTCGAGCAGCGGTCCCGAGTACGGCTCTTCGCCGAACACGTCTAGCGCTGCTCCGGCGATCCGGCCCGAACGGAGCGCTTCGAGCAGCGCCTCCTCATCGAGCAGCGGCCCGCGGGCGGCGTTCACGATGCGGATGCCCGGGCGCATGACGGCAAACGCGTCGGCGCCGATCGAGCCGCGCGTCTCGGCGGTCAGGGGCAAATGCAAGGTGACGAAATCGGCGGCGGCGTACACCTCCTCCGGCGTGGGGACGCATTCCGCGCCGAGCTCGCGGAAGCGCTCGGCCGCGACGTAGGGGTCGTGGGCGACGACCCGCATTCCGAGCCCGAGCGCGCGGCGCGCCACCTGCTGGCCGATCCGACCGAAGCCGAGTACACCGAGCGTCTTGCCCGCGAGCTCGGTCCCGCCGTAGGAGCTGCGCTCCCACCGGCCCTGCTTGAGCGCGGCGTGCGCCTGCGGAATGTTGCGCGCGAGCGCAACGAGGAGGCCGATCGTGTGCTCGGCGGCGGAGACGACCGTGGAGTCGGGCGCGTTCGCGACGATGATCCCGCGCCGCGTCGCCGCGTCCACGTCGACGTTGTCGACCCCGACGCCGGCGCGACCTATCACCTTCAACCGTTCCGCACGCTCGATTACGTCGGCGCCCAGCTTGGTCGCCGAGCGGACGACGATCGCGTCGTAGCCCCCGATGATCTCCTCGAGCGCGCTGTCGGCATCGACGTCCACGTCAAACCGCGAGCGGAGGAGCTCGACGCCCGCGTCGGAGATCTCCTCGCGGACGAGGACGCGCGGTGTCACGTCCGCGAAGGCTCGGCGCTGAACGCTTCGAGCGCCGCGGTCACCGCGACGCCGCGCTCGACATCGGCGCCTAGATCGGCGAGGACGAGCTCGACGGCCGCGATCTGGGTCGTGATGTCGAAGACGTCGTACCAGCCGATGTGGCCAAGGCGGAAGATCTTTCCTTTCAGCTCGCCCTGTCCATTCGCGATCGTGATTCCGAAGCGGTCGCGGAGGGCCCGGATGACGTCACCGGAGTCGATCCCGCCCGGGGCGCGCACGGCGGTCACGACGACGCTCCGGTCCTCGTCCGGGGAGAACAGCTCGAGCCCGAGCGCCTTCGCGCCGGCACGCGCCGCCCGGCCGAGCCGGAGATGGCGTTCGAACGCGGCTTCCAGCCCCTCGTCGAGCAGCAACCCAAGTGCGACGTCCAGCCCCGCGACGAGCGAGACGGGAAGGGTGACCGGTGCGTCGAGAGTCTCCTGCGCCTTTCGCGTGCGCTCCCAGTCGAAGTAGAAGCGCGGCGCGGACCCGGTCGCTGCGAGCGCTGCTTCAGAGACGGCGGCGAGGCCAAGCCCCGGGGGGGACATGAGCGCCTTCTGCGAGCCCGAGACCACCACGTCGAGCCCCCAGGCGTCGGTCTCGCAGGGAACGGCGCCGAGGCTCGAGACCGCATCGACGACGACAAGGGCGCCGACCTCGCTCGCCGCAGCCGCAAGCGCGCGAACGTCGGCAACGACCCCGGTGGAGGTCTCGGAGTGGACGAGCCAGACGGCCTTCGCCTCCCGCTCGCTCAGTCGAGCCCTGAGATCGTCGGCGTCGGGCGTCTCTCCCCACGCGTAACGGAGCACGTCGACATCCGCGCCGAACGCGGTCGTCATCGCGACCCAGCGCTCCCCAAAGCTCCCGGCGGAGACCACGAGATGCGGCTCGCCCGGCGAAACGAGGTTGGCGACGGCGGACTCGAACGCTCCGGTGCCCGAGGCTCCGAAGAGGAGGACGTCGTGCTCCGTCCGGCAAACCTCGCGCAGCCGGCCGAGCACGCGGTCGTACACGGGCAGGAAGTCGGGGCTGCGATGGTGGAGCACCGGCGCGCCGACTGCGGCGAGCACCTCGGGCGGCACCGGCGTCGGGCCGGGCGTGAACAGATATCGCTTCACCGCCTCAACCGTAGCGTTCTACTCTGCTGGCATGGACGCGCTCCTCGCCTTCGCCGCAGCGCTTCTCGCGTTCCGGCTCGCGGGCCTGCTGGCAGGGCGGTACAGGGCGAGCAGCCGCCCGGAGATGCTCGCGTGGTCGGCCGGGCTTGCGGCCTATGCCGTCGCCGCGGCCGCGATCGCCTGGGGCGAGGCCGCGGGCTGGGACGGGCGGGCTTTCCGCGTCTACTACGCCGCCGGCGCCTTGCTCACGGCGCCGCTCCTCGGCGCGGGCTCAATTCTTCTCGCCGGCCGACGCCGCGCTGCGCCGGTCGCTCTCGTCTTCGTCGGACTCGCGGTCGGCGTCTCGCTCGCGATGCCGGTGCACGGCGCATTCGCCGCGCACGGGATTCCCGCGGCGCAGGACCACCTCGCCTTCCTTCCCGCGCGGCTGCTCGCGATCCTCGCCAACATCCTCGGAACGCTCGCCGTCGTCGTCGTGGCGCTGCGCTCCTTCCGGCAGCGTCCACTCGGCAACGGGTTGATCGTTGCCGGGATCGCCGCTGCCGCGACCGGGAGCGGCCTGGCCGGGCTCGGCGCCGCCGGAAGCGCGGTGGGCATTGCAGTCGGCGCCGCACTGCTTTATGCAGGTTTCATTGTTCCGGCGCACATTTCAGCGCCTTTTCGGCCGAAAATGGCCCCACGCTGAGTCACAAGCGTTGTCTTAACAAGCACATTACGTAGCGTTTGTCGCTACCCTCGGGGCCAACGATCGCATAAGCCGCGCCGAGCGGTGCTCGCCAGAGCGTCCTTTCCCGCCCGTTCGGCCTCCGACTTGCATCGACCTGGGGAGGTAAAGCATTGCGGCGCTTTATCCTGGCCTGCGGGCTCTCGCTCGCGTTCGCAGGCATGGCCACTGCGGCCGCCGCCGCCGTGGGGTCTAACGGCACGAACGAAATTCAGAGCTCTACAACAACGATCGCCACTACGACAGTCACGACAGAGTCCGGGGCGATCAGCGCGCGAGAGAGGGCGCGGGCAGTCGCCCACTGGAACCGTCATATCCGGAGCTTCCGGGCTGGCACGCGGCGCTGGCTGACGGTGATCCGCGGGCGTCCGCCGGCGAGCGTCCGGCGCCTGCTGGCCGTGCGTTACGCCCAGCCCTCGCTCGCACGGCTCCGCCGGCTCGCGAACGCCTGGCGACGGCGCGAACACGCGGTCTGGTTGCGGGCGAACCACCCGCCCAGGCTCAACGCGTGGCTCTGCATCCACCGCTACGAGGGGAGTTGGACGGATTCAGGCGGCCCGTATTGGGGCGGCCTCCAGATGGATCTCGGCTTCCAGGAAACGTACGGCCGCTGGCTCCTGCAGCACAAGGGCACGGCCGACCACTGGAGCCCGCTCGAGCAGATCTGGGTCGCGGTGCGCGCTTCCCACACTCGGGGCTTCTCTCCGTGGCCGAACACTGCGCGTTATTGCGGCATGCTGTAATTGGCTTTTTCGGCTCTGCTATGCGCTTTTGACGGCCCGCTGATGCGGGCCGTCGTCATTTTGACGTCACTTAGACTTGACAATGACATCACTCTGATGTCATAGTGCCGCCATGCAGATCGACGGCTACATCCAAGCGCTCCGGGAGGACCTCGTCCGCGTCGCGTCTCTCGGCGACGAGACGACGTCACGGGCGGCAGAGCTCCTCTCGGTCGCAATCGAGGCGTCGCTCGCGCGGCGGCTCCAGGACGTCCTCGCCGAGGCGGCGCTCGAGCTCAACGCACAGCTCGACGCGGCGCACGTGGAGGTCCGCATCGCAGGCCGCGACCCCGAGCTCGTCCTCGTCCGCGAGGACGGAAGCATCTCGGAGCCGGTCGACGAGGCGTTCTCCGCCCGCATCACCCTCCGGCTCCCGGAGAGCTTGAAGCAGCGGGTCGAGTCCGCTGCCGCCCGCGAAGGCGCATCCGTCAACACGTGGCTCGTCCAGGCGCTCCAGCGCGCGGTCGAGTCGAAGTCCCACCGGTCCATCTCCAGCGGCAGCCGCAACCGGCTCACCGGATACGGCCGCAGCTGAAAGGAGGAGGCATGTTCCCCGACTACCACCTTCCATACGAAAAGGCCGAGCGGCCGCTCCGTCCCGACCGGCGCCTGCTGCCGAAGGACAGCGAGATCCGGCTGCGGATCAAGCGCGCCCTGAGCAAGCGGGAGGCGTGAGGATGATCGAGCAGACCTACCACACGCCTCTCCCCCTCACCCTCGAGGTCTCGATCCCGAGCGGCGACATCGACGTCGACACGACGGGCGGCGAGGAGACGAGCATCAGCGTCGGCGGCGACGAGCGGTTGCTCGAGCACGTCGAGGTTCGCCAGGACGGCAACCGGGTCTCGGTGACCCTCCGGGACAAGAACAAGATCGGCTTCTCGTTCTCGCTCGGCTCGATCATCTTCGGTGACGGCGGGCTCCGCGTGAAGGCGCAAGTGCCGCACGGGGCGGGCGTCAAGGTGAAGACGGCGTCCGCGGACACCGAGATCGAGGGCCACCTGCGGATGCTCGACGTGAACGGGGTCTCGGGCGACGTTCGCGTGCGCGGCGAGATCTCCGACGACGCAACTGTCAAGACCGTAAGCGGCGACATCGAGCTCGACCGCGTGGACGGCGACCTCTCCGTCCAGACCGTCTCCGGCGACGCGCGAGTCCGCGGAACCGCGGGCTCGGTCGAGGCGAAGTCCGTCTCCGGCGACATCCGCCTCGAGGCGCTCACGGCCGGCGAGACGCGGTTCTCGAGTGTCTCCGGCGACATCGAGATCGGAATCGCTGCGGGATCGATGCTCGACGTCGACGCCGGTTCGACCTCCGGCGACCTCGCCTCGGAGGTTCCGCTGGCGACCGAGCCGCCCTCCGATGAGGACGCGGCGGCACCGACCGTGATCCTCCGCGGCCGGACTGTCAGCGGCGACATCCGCGTCTTTCGGGCCGGTTGATGGACACCTCGGCGGGAGCAGTCAGGCCTCCGGTTCTGCGCAGCCGACCCCTCGGGGCGCTGCTCGCCGCCGAGGTCTTGTCCACAACCGGTTCGCAGATGACCTGGCTCGCCCTGCCGTGGTTCGTGCTCGTCACCACCGGTTCGAAGCAGATGGCCTTTGTGATCGCCGCCGAGGCAGGCGGATATGCACTGTTCGGAATTCCGAGTGGCTCGCTGCTCGAACGCCTCGGCCCGCAGCGCACGATGCGATTCTGCGATGCGGTTCGGGCTCCGCTCATGCTGCTCGTCCCTTTGCTCCACTGGTCGGGTCAGCTGACCCTGCCGATCCTCATCGGGCTCGCCTTCGTGCTCGGAGCCGCCGGCACGCCCTACGGCGCCGCACAACGCATCGTTGTCGCAGAGATCCTCGACGAGGATGAGGCCTCGGTCGAGCGAGCGAATGCTCTGCTTCAGGGGGCGACCCGGATCACGATGCTGTGCGGCCCGGCCCTCGCAGGCATCCTGATCGCGGCCGTTGGAGCGCCGACCGTGCTCCTGGTCGATGCGGCGAGCTACGTGGTGGCCTTTGCGCTCGTGACGCTTCTCGTGCCGGTCGCCCGGGCGGTGCGGGAAGAACAGGAAGACGGTCAAGGTCTCCTCGCGGGTGTCCGCTACCTCCTCCACGACCCACTGCTGCGCGGCTGGACGACCGCGATCGTCGTCGGCGACGCTTCGTTCTCAGTTCTCTTCGTCGCAATCCCCGTGCTCGTCGTCGGCCACTACGGCGCCGATCCACGCCTGGCCGGAGCGTTCCTGGCTTCCTGGGGCGTCGGCGCGGTGGCGGGCAACGTCGTCGCGTATCGGAGCGAGCGGATCGGGGGACTTGCGCAGGCCGCGCCACTCGTGCTCGTTCAGGCAGCGCCGCTTTGGACGCTCGCAGCCCCGGTTCCGGCCGCCGCCGTCGCCGGTGCGCTCGTTCTCTCGGGGATGGCAAACGGCCTCGTCAACCCGACCCTCCACGCCTTCCTCACCCTGCGCCCGCCGGCGGCAGTACGGGCGAAGGCGCTGACGGCCACGTTCACAGCTTCGACGCTCGGGACGCCGGTCGCACTCGCAGTGGCGGCGCTCGCGTTCCCGGTCTACGGCTCACGGCACGTGATCGCCGTCGCGGCCACCGGCCAGCTTCTCGCGATGGTCTACGCCGCCGTCATCACCGTCCGCCACCTCACCCGGGAAGCCGCCTGATGCGCAGGCTCTTCTCGTACCGTGACGCGCGCCTGCTGATAGCCGGCGGGACGCTCTCAGCCTTCGGCGACTGGGCGATGTGGATCGTGATGGCCGTGTGGATGAAGAGCCTCACCGGCTCGAGCGCGCGCGCCGGCCTCGTGTTCTTCGTCCTGGGGCTGGGCAATCTCGCGGGGCCGCTCGGCGGGTTGCTCGCCGACCGGGTGCGCAGGCGCCCCCTGATGATCGCCACCGATTGCACGCTCGGCGGCTCGGTCCTTCTCCTCCTCTTCGTCCACGACAAGGGAGACGCGTGGCTCATCTACCTCATCGCGCTCCTGTACGGGGTCGGGGGCACCGTGTTCTACCCCGCTCGAGCCGCAGTCCTGCGCCTGATGCTGCCGGAAGACCTGCTCGCCGACGCGAACGGCGTGCTCTCCTCGACCCAGCAAGGGCTCAGGATCATCGCCCCGCTCGTCGGCGCGTCCCTTTACGCCGCCGTAGGAGGGGGCGCGGTCGCCCTGCTGGACGCAGCGACGTTCGCCGGCTCAGCACTCCTCCTCTCGCGGATGCGCATCGTCGAGGAGAAGCCCGCGCCGCCGGAGCATCACTTCCTTCGTGAGGTGACGGCGGGCATGGAGCACGTCTGGCGCACGCTGCCGCTCCGCCAGATCGTGATCGGGACGACGATCGCGTTCCTCGTGGTCGGCTTCAGCGAGACGCTCATCTTCTCGGTGATCGCCCATCTTGGGCACAAGCCCTCCTTCTTCGGAGTCGTGGCAACGCTGCAAGGGACCGGTGCGATCGCAGGCGGAGTCACCGCCGGCGCTCTCGTCCGCCGCCTCGGAGAGGTCAAGACAGTCGGGCTCGGGCTCGCGATGTTCGGTGCCTGTGCGGCACTGCTCGCGCTACCGTCGCTGCCGATCGTCCTGCTGGCCTTCCCGGTCGCTGGCGTGGGTCTCTCGTGGCTGATCGTCGGCTTCAACACCGCCGTGCAGACCCGGACGCCGCTCGCGATCCAGGGCCGGGTCTCGGCCGCTTCGGACATCTCGATCTCCGTGGCGCAGACGGTCTCGATCGCCACGGGGGCCGCCCTGTCGACCGTGGTCGACTACCGCATCCTGCTCGTCGTGATGGCGGCCGTCGTCGTCGCGAGCGCGGGCTATCTCGCGACAAGAAGGCACGACGCTTCGCCCGCGCACGCCGCCGAGCAGCTTCTCACGTGAACGGGGTCCCGCTGCGGCGCAACCGCGATTTCGTCCTGCTCCAGCTCGGGCAGGGCCTCTCGACGCTCGGCTCCACCTCTACGTACATCGCGTACCCGCTGCTCGTGCTGACGCTCACGCATTCGCCGGCGAAAGCCGGCGTCGTCGGGTTCGCGAACGTGCTCCCCTACGCACTCTTCGCGCTCTTCGCGGGCGTCGTCGCAGACCGCGTCGACCGGAAGCGGCTGATGATCGCGATGGATCTCGTCCGGGCGGCGGCGATGGCGAGCGTCGTCGCGGCCTTGGCTGCCGGCGTGGTCACGTTCTGGCAGGTCGCAGCGGTCGCCTTCGTCGAGGGCACGGCCTTCGTCTTCTTCAACATCGCGGAGGTCGGTGCGCTGCGCTCGGTCGTACCGGCGTACCAGCTGCAGGAGGCGGCGGCTGCCGAGCAGTCGCGTTACGCCGCGGTCACGCTTGCGGGACCGAGCCTGGGCGGAGCGCTCTTCGGCCTCGGCCGCTCGCTGCCGTTTCTTGCCGACGCGGTCTCGTATGCGGCCTCGATCCTCACTCTCATCTGGATGCGGACTCCGTTCCAGGAGGCTCGCGAGCGCGATCCGGCCCCGCTGTGGCTGCAGATCCGGGAGGGGATCGCGTGGCTGTGGGCGAACGCGTACTTGCGGACGAGCGCCCTGATCTTCGCGGGCCAGAACTTCGTCTTCTCCGGGATCTACCTCATCTTCGTGGTCGTCTCGAAGCGGGACGGGCTCTCGCCGGCGGCCATCGGGGCGCTGATCGCTGTCTTCGGGGGCGCGAGCCTCGCCGGCGCTCTCGCTGCACCACGGATCGCGAGGCTGCTCTCGATGCGGGCGATCATGCTCGGCAACCAGTGGCTGAGCGCGGCAATCATCCTGTGCGCGCTTGCGCCGGGGCCGTACCTCCTGCTCGGCTGCGTGCTCCCGCTCGCCTTCCTCTCGCCCTCCCTGAACTCCGTGGTGGTCGGCTACCGGACAGCGATCACTCCCGATCACCTGGTCGGACGCGTAAGCAGCGTCGCGCGGAACCTCGCGCAGATCGCTGCGCCGCTCGGACCGCTCGCCGCAGGGTTCCTGCTCGGCGCCTACTCGTCACGCTCGACGCTGCTCGCCCTCGGCAGCATCGCGCTAGCCCTCGCCCTCTGGACGTCCGTGAGCCCGTCCATCCGGAACGCGCCGAGCCTGTCCGAGCTCGACGAGCCCGGCCACCCTGCGACGATGGAGGCGTGACCGAGCGCACGCCGCTGCGGCGGAATCGGGACTTCCTCCTCCTCCAGGCCGGGCAGCTTCTTTCTGCCTTCGGGTCGAACATGTCGGCGATCGGGTATCCGCTGCTCGCGCTCGCGATCACCGGCTCGGCGGCGAAGACCGGCTACGTGGGCGCCGTCGAGTTCGCTCCGATGGTGCTGCTCGCGCCGCTCGCGGGAGTCGCGGCCGACCGGTACGACCGCAGGCGGCTGATGATCGCCTCCGACGCCGTAGCCGCGGCGTCCGTGGGCACCCTCGCCGCGGCCGCACTCGCGCATCACGCGACGTACTGGCTGATCCTGATCGTCGCGTTCGCCGATTCCTGTGCCGCGGTTGCCTTCCGCTCAGGGATGAGCGGCGCGTTCAGGGCGGTCGTCCCGCAGCCGCAGCTCGCGGATGCCTCGAGCATCTCGCTGGCGAGGGTGTCGGCGGTCCGGTTGACCGCGCCGCCCGTCGGCGGCGCGCTGTTCGGACTCGCGCGCGGGCTGCCGTTTCTCGCGGACGCGATCTCGTACGCCTTTTCGACCCTCTCGCTGCTGCTGATGCGCACCCGCTTCCAGGAGGAACGAGAGCCGGGCGCGCATACGCGGTTCCGCGAGGGTCTCGCCTACTTCTGGCAGATCCCGTTCCTGCGAACGACGGTCGGGATGATCGCCGCGAGCAACCTGGTCGCCTCCGGGGCGCCGATCGCCGTCATCATCCTCGCGCACCGTCACGGCCTTTCGAGTGCGGCCATCGGTGGGTTCGTCGCGCTCCAGGGCGTGATGCTTCTCGCGGGCTCGACCCTCTCGCCGCTGCTCCGCAGGATCTTCCCGATGCGCGCGATCCTGCTCTCGGAGTTCTGGATGGCGCTCGTCTACGCGAGCTTCCTCGCCTATCCGAGCGTCTACGTGCTCGCCGTGGCGGTCTCCCTCCACATGTTCTGGTTCCCGAACACCGACTCTGCGATGACCGCGTACTCGTACACGCTCATCCCCGACCGGCTCCTCGGGCGGGCGATGGCGGCCTCGGGCACGCTGCGTGCCGTGTCGGCGCCGCTGGGGCCGCTCGTGGCCGGCCTCCTCCTCAGCCATACGTCGCCGCGCGTGACGATCGTCGCGCTCGCCGTTCCGGTCGTCATCGCCGCGGTCCTCGGGACGCTCAGCCCCGCGATCCGCGACCTGCCTAGCCTCGAAGCTTCTCCTGCAGCAGCCGGTTGACGACCTTCGGGTCGGCTTTGCCCTGCGTCTCGCGCATCACCTGGCCGACGAGGAAGCCGAGCACGCCCTCCTTGCCGCCGCGGTACGCCTCGACCTGCTCGGGGTGGGCCGCGAGCACCTTGTCGATGATCGGACCGAGCTCGTCCTCGTCGCCGAGCGTCGTCTGTGAGAGGTACTTCTCCACGTCGATCGGGCCCTCGGCGGCCGCCGCGAACGCCTCGTCGAGCGCCTCACGCGTCACGTTCCCCTGCACGATCCGCGCGAGCGCGCCGGCGTTCTCCGGCAGGAAGTCACCGCGGTTCATCGCGATCGCCGCCGCGTCTTTCAGGCCGACACCCTCGGCCGCGAGCGCCTCCGCCTTCCACTCGTTGCCCGTCAGGACGAGCTCTTCCGCCGACGCGAAGCCGAGCTCGCCGGCCAGCCGCATGATTCGCTCAGCCGGCCGCTCGGGCACCTCGCCCCGCAGACCCTCGACGAGCTCGGCTGGAGGCTCGACCGGGACGAGGTCGGGCTCCGGGAAGTAGCGGTAGTCGTCCGCCTCCTCCTTCGAGCGGTGCACGGTCAGCCGGTCGGTGTCGGCGTCGTAGTCGTACGTCGACTGCACGACCTCCTCCCCCGCCTCGTGCGCTTTGACCTGCTGCCGGAACGCCGCGTCGATCGCCCGGCCGATGAACCGGAACGAGTTCATGTTCTTGATCTCCCAGCGCGGCCGGAAGCCCTCCTCCCCGGCGCGCCGGACCGACACGTTGACGTCGGCGCGCAGTGTTCCCTTCTCCATGTCCGCGTCGGAGACCCCGAGCTCGCGGATCGTCTGGCGCAGGAGGCGCAGATACGCCATGGCCTCGTCCGCCGAACGGAGGTCGGGAGCGCTCACGATCTCGAGCAGCGGCGTGCCGCCCCGGTTGAAGTCGACGAGGCTGTAGTCGGCGCCGACCGAGCGGCCCGTCGCGCCGCCGGCGTGCACCGTCTTCGCGGCGTCCTCCTCGAGGTGCGCTCGGACAATGCCGATCTCCCGCTCACCGTCGGCCGTGGGGAGGACGAACCGACCTGCGCCGCAGAGAGGGGCCTCGTACTGGCTGATCTGGTAGCCCTTGGGCAGGTCGGGATAGAAGTAGTTCTTGCGGGCGAAGACCGCGTGCTCGGCGATCTCGCAGTCGAGCGCGAGTCCGAGAAGGATCGTCATCTCGATCGCGCGGCCGTTCGGCACAGGCAGCGCGCCGGGGTGCGCGAGGCAGACGGGGCAGGTGTGGGTGTTCTCGGCGGCGCCGTACTCGAGCGCGCAGCGGCAGAACATCTTCGTGCGGGTCTTGAGGTGAGCGTGCACCTCGAGGCCACAGACGAGCTCCCACTCAGTTGAGCTCACGGAGCTTCTCCTTCGCCTCGCGCAGCGCGTCCTCGACGTCGTCGTACACCTCGACCATCGCGAGCCGGTGCTCGAGCGGGCCGTGCGTCTCGATCAGCCAGAGCTCGCGCTCGCCGGCCTCGAGCTGGAGCTTGACGTCGCCGACGAGAACCGCCCGCGAGCCGTCGAGCACACGCGGGGGCTCGCCGAAGACACGCTCGACCGCGAGCACGAACTCCGCCGCGGGATCCTCGAAGTGGAACGTCACCGGAGCCTCTCCGGCACGAAGTCGAAGCCGACTGCCTGTTCGAGGGCGTGGCCGATCCGGAACAGCGTGTTCTCTGCGAACTGCGGCCCGATGAGCTGCAGGCCCACTGGTAGTCCCTCCGAGAGCCCGCACGGCACGCTGAGGCCCGGCAGCCCGGCCATGCAGGACGGGATCGTGAGCAGGTCGCAGAGGTACATCGCGAGCGGGTCGGCGGTGCGGGCGCCGAGCGGGAACGCGACAGTCGGCGAGGTCGGCGAGACGAGCGCATCGAACATCTCGAACAGCGCGTCGTGCTCGTTCTTGATCACCGTCCGCACCTTCTGCGCCTGACCGTAGTACGCGTCGTAGTAGCCGGCCGACAGGGCGTACGTCCCGACCATGATCCGCCGCTTCGGTTCGTCGCCAAAGCCCTCGTTGCGTGTGCGCTCGTACATCTCGAGCCGCTCGGCCGCGTCGTCGCGATAGCCGTAGCGGACGCCGTCGTAGCGAGCGAGGTTGGAGGACGCCTCGGCCGGGGCGATGAGGTAGTAGCACGGCATCCCGTACTCGACGGAGAGCGAAAGCGAGCACTCCCCCACTTCCGCGCCGAGCTCCTCGAGCTTCGCGATCGCGGCCTGCACGGCGGTTGCGACGCCCGACTCGATCCCCTCCGCCTCGTTCAGCTCCTTCGGGACGCCGACGCGGAGGCCCTTCAGATCAGTCGCCTCCGGTAGCTCGACCGGCTGGGGCAGCTCGACCGTCGTGGTGTCGCACTCGTCGCGCCCGGCGATGATCGAGTAGAGGAAGGCGCAGTCGCGGACGGTCTTCGCGACCGGGCCGACCTGGTCGAGGCTCGAGGCGAAGGCGACGATGCCGTAACGGGAGACCGTGCCGTAGGTGGGTCGCAACCCGACGTTGCCGCAGAGCGCCGACGGCTGCTTGATCGAGCCGCCGGTGTCCGAACCGAGCGCCCACGGCGCCAGCCCGCCGCTGACCGCGGCGGCCGAGCCGCCACCGGAGCCGCCCGGCACGCGCGAGGGATCCCACGGGTTGTGCGACGGACCGAAGGCCGAGTTCTCGGTCGAGGACCCCATCGCGAACTCGTCGGTGTTCGTCTTGCCGAGGATGCGCAGGCCGTGCGCCTTCAGGCGCTCGACGACCGTCGAGTCGTAGACCGGGACGTAGCCCTCGAGGATCTTCGAGCCGGCCGTGGTCGGGATCCCCTTCGTCCCGATCACGTCTTTGAGCGCGATCGGAATCCCGTCGCCCCCGGGGTCGTCGCAGACATGGAGGTAGCAGTGCAGCTCGTCGTCGCGCTCACCGATCGCGGCGAGGTAGGCAGCGAAGAGCTCGGCGCCGGAGATCTCGCGCGCATCGAGGAGCCGCTTCGCCTCCTCGGCGGTCAAGCGGAGCGTGTCGATCACGCCGCGCCTCCCGGCGGAACTTTGAAGAAGTCGCCCTCGCGCTCGGGGGCGTTCGCGAGCGCGTCCTCCGCCGACAGGCACGGCCGCGGCTCGTCCTCGTCCCACACGTTGACGACGTCGTGCGGGTGCGAGGTCGGCGGCACGTCCGCGAGGTCGAGCTCGGAGACCTTCGAGACGGCATCGAGGATGTCGTTCAGCTGCCCCTCGAGGCGCTCGATCTCCTCCTCGCGCAGCTCGAGGCGCGCGAGGTGCGCAACGTGCAGAAGCTGTTCGCGGTCTATCGCCACTCGTTTTGATCCTCCCAAAACGAAAGGGCCCCTGTCGGGGCCCTTTCAACCTTGGTCCGACGGTTCTCTAGACGGCCTGGACGTTCGCGGCCTGAGCGCCCTTGTCGCCCTGAACGACCTCGAACGACACGCGCTGGCCTTCGGTCAGCGACTTGTAGCCATCCATTGTGATTGCCGAGAAGTGGACGAAGACGTCGTCGCCGCCTTCGCGCTCGATGAAGCCGTACCCCTTCTCGTTCGAGAACCACTTGACGGTGCCCTCAGCCAACCCTTCCTCCTTGCATAAAAACGACGGCTCGGAAGCCGCCAACCGACTTGGAACAGGCCGGAGTCTAGCTCAGTTTTCCGCGGTTGCAATGGCCGCGCCGCTACGCAAACGCGCTGCCGTAACCGCGTTCTGGAGCACCATCGCGATCGTCATCGGCCCCACGCCGCCCGGAACCGGGGTCACGTAGGCGGCCTCGTCCATCGCGCTCGGGTCGACGTCACCCAGCACCTTGCGGCTGCCCTCGTCGCGGTTCATCCCGACGTCGATCACCGTCGCGCCGGCCTTGACCATGTCCGCAGAGATGAGATGCGTGCGGCCGACGGCGGCGACGAGGACGTCGGCGTCGAGTGTGTGCCGCTGCAGATCCTGGGTGCGCGAGTGGCAGATCGTCACCGTTGCGTTGCGCTGGAGCAGGAGATGCGCCATCGGCTTGCCGACGATCGCGGAACGGCCGACGACGACCGCGCGCGCTCCTTCGAGCGGGATCTCGTACTCGTCGAGCATCCGCATGATCCCGAGCGGTGTGCCGGGGACGAGCGTCGGCCGCCCGAGGTAGAGGCAGCCCGCGTTGTACGGGTGGATGCCGTCGACGTCCTTGGCGGGCGCGATCGCCTCGATGGCGCGGTTCTCGTCGATGTGGTCGGGCAGCGGGAGCTGGACAAGGAGGCCGTCGATACCGTCGTCGGCGTTGAGCGCGGCGATCGTCGCGAGCAGCTCCTCCTCGGAAGTGTCGGCCGGGAGCTTGAGGTCGCGCGCCTCCATGCCGGCCTGCGCCGCGGCCTTCTGCTTGAGGTCGATGTAGATGTGCGAGGCGGGGTCGTCACCGACGAGGACGGTGGCGAGGCCGACATGGCCGAGCTCGGCGACGGACGCCGCGACCTCCTCCCGCACCCTGGCGCCGAGCGCCTTGCCGTCGATGATAGTTGCGGGCACGAGGCGAGGTTATAGCCTCCGCTCGATGCGCCTCCCTCGCAAGAACGACCCCGACTCGGTCCGCGCGCGCCAGGAGGCGCTCGGCCTGCCGGAGGTCGAGCTCGAGCCCTACGCGAAGGCGGCCGAGTCAGTGACCGGGTTCGTCTCGCTTCCGGTCTCTGTCGCCCAGCTAGCCGTGTCCCTCGGCGAGTACGAGCTGACGGAGGACGGCAGCGTGGCCGAGACGGCTCGCGCCGACGAGATGGTCGTCGTCCCGCTCGCGCACACGGAGGGAGGGCTGACCGCCTCCGTGCAGCGCGGAGCGAAGGCGATCGCGGAGTCCGGCGGTTCCCGAACATACATGATCGCTGACCGCATAACCAGAGCATCATGTTTTATCTGCAAAGACTCCGGTGACGCTCTTACGCTCGCCCGCTGGGTGGAGGACCAGGTGCCGGCGATGCGCGAGTTCCTGCGCGAGTCCGACTCGCCGGAGCTGTCTCGCTACGCGGTGCTGCGGGAGGCGAAGACGCACGTCGTCGGCCCGATGTGCCACGTCCTCTGGCGCTTCACGACGGGCGACGCGTTCGGCGCGAACATGATGACCCGCAACGCGTACGCGCTGAACATGGCGTACGTGCTGCCGCAGGCGCCGGTGCCGATCGAGCGGTCGATCCTCGAGGCGAACATGGGCGGCGACAAGAAGCCGTCGTTCGAGTACTTCCAGGAGGGACACGGCAAGACGGTGATCGCGGAGACGACGCTCACCGAGGCAGCGATCGAGCGCGTGCTCCGGACGAAGCTGACCGACCTCGAGGAGCTCGCCTGGGCTGGGACACACGGCGCGGTCGCGTCCGGGATGCAGTCGGTCGCGTTCACGCCCGCCTCTGCGATAGCCGCAGTGTTTGCCGCGACCGGCCAGGATCTCGGGCTCGTCGGGACGAGCTCGATGGCGCACGGAACGGAGCAGCGCATCGACGGCGGCCTGCACGTCTCGATCCGTTTCCCCGGCATCGAGGTCGGGACGGTCGGCGGCGGAACGACGCTGCCCGACCCCAAGCGCTGGCTCGAGCTGATGGGCTGCGCCGGACCCGGCAAGGTCTACCGGCTCGCACAGCTCGTGGCCGCAACCGCGCTCGCTCTCGAGATCAGCGCGTCGGCCGCGATGGCGACCGCCGGCAGCGAGAACTTCTTCCGCGCGCACTTCGAGCGCGGCGGGATGCGCTAGGCGCCCTAGGCCCTGCGCCCTCGCGAAGCTGGCGCTCGTACTCGGCCCGGTCGTAGTTGCCGCGCGACGACGCAATCGAACCCTCAGCGTCGACCGTCCACTCTTCGGAATGCGCACTCGGTTGGGGTTTTGGCCGCACCACGCCGCGGTGTAGCTACGCGCGAGATCCTCTATTTGCTGCGGATCCTGCTGCATGCGGCGACCCTCCAGCCCGCGGTCGCCTTACAGGCCTTTTACGCGCAGCCAACACTTCCCGGGTCCGCCTGGGAGACGCTGAGTCAAAGCAGCGACGGAGGGATTTCGAATGCGCAAGCTTCTATTGGTTCTCATCGCCGTCGCCTCCCTCGCCGCGGCAGGCGCCGCGGTCGACCGGGCGAGACCTGCGGCGGCAGCCTCACAAACCGTGACGATCAGCAAGACCGGCTACAACCCGGCGTCCGTCTCGATCTTGGTCGGGGACACCGTCGTCTTCGCCAACAGCGACACGGTCGCACACAGCGTCGTCTTCAAGACGGCGACGGGATTCCACTGCGACACGGTCCTGCCGGTCGCGATCCAGCCGGGCAAGAGCGCGAACTGCACCTTCACGACCGCGGGGAGATACACCTTTTCCGATCTGACGAGCAAGGGGAAGAACTTCCGCGGCTCGGTGACGGTCGGCCAGAGCGCGACGTCCACCATCGGGGTTCGCCCGGGAGCTGTCGTCTTCGGCGGCAAGGCGACCCTCGCGGGGACCCTCGCCGACAAGCAGTCGGGGGAATCGGTGCAGGTTCTCGGCTTGCAGTGCGGAGCGACGAACGCAACGGCGCTCGCGACGATCAAGTCGACGACCGGGGGCGCGTTCAGCTACTCGGCACAGCCGCTGCGCCAGACCGCGTACTCCGTAAGGGTCAAGAACGCATCGAGCAGTGCCGCGACCGTCAAGGTCACGCCGCGCCTGCGCCTCGGCAAGGTCGCGCGGCACAGCTACGCGCTGCATGTCTCGGCGGCCGACAGCTTCGCCGGCAAGTCGGCAACCTTCCAGCGATACAACAAGGCAAAGAAGCGCTGGGTGAAGGTCAAGTCGTTCCGACTGAAGGCCGACACGACCGGGGTCGCTCCGACCGTGATCACGTCCGCGAGATTCCGCTCGGGAATCGAGGCGAGGCAGCGCGTGCGTGTCACACTCGGGGCCAAGCAGGTCGGCTCCTGTTACCTCGCCGGGCGCAGCAACACGATTCGCAGCTAAGGGGGCCACGGGAGCCGGGGCGTCCGCGCCCCGGCTCTCGGCGTTCAGCCGGCGGGAAGGCGGACGTCGGAGACGTCCAGGCCGAGCGAGTTGGCGAGCCGCACGCCGTGGTTCAGCTCCTCGCGAAGCCGCTCGCGGTCGCGCGACTCCATCAGCGTCCCGATCACCTCGCGCGCCTTCGGCCGCCAGAGCACGTGGTTCGCGAAGATCGGGAGCATCGTGTTCGCCGCCTCGACGAGCCGTATGCGGACCTTCTTGCCGGCCGATTTGAGCAGCACTCGCTCGTAGGCCATGCCGGCGCCGTGATGGATGCCGTCGTCGACGGTGAGGCGGTTGCAGAGATCCTCGAGCACCGTTCCGCGGGACGACTTCGCGATCAGCCGGAAGCGCGGAATGATCAGCCGCTCGAAGAAGACCTGCATAAGGAAGACCTTCTCCTCGAGCAGATCCGCCTCGAGGAACATGTGCGCGAGCTGGTCGAGGTACGGGTCGCGCTCCCCCTCCCCACCGACCTGGCCGATCAGCCGCAGCCAAGCCTCGGTGTGGCGCGACTCGTCTTGCACCATCGTCGAGTAGTAGAGGCGCGCCTCCGGGTCGGGCGCCGCTGCGAGCAGCTGCGATGCCATCTCGCAAGCGAAGACGTCCGCCTGGAGCTGCTGCATGATCACCGAGCGCCAGATGTCGCGGCGCCGTGCCTGCCGCTCGGCCGAACCCTTGCCCTCCGGCACGAACGGCATATCGCCCCACGGCACGTCGTCCACCTGCCACTCCTGGTGCTTCGCGAGGTGGTAGAAGCGGAGAACGCCGGCGTACTCCTCCCGGGACTCTGGCTCGGCAGGGACGGCTTCGGCACTCATGCCTGGACCTTATCCTCGTTGCGTGATCGCACTCGTCTTCAGCTACCAGGTGCACGACGAGCCGGAGTTCGAGCGCGTCTACGGGACGAACGGCGAATGGGCCGAGTTCTTCCGCCGGGCCCGCGGCTACATCGGCACCGAGCTCCTCCGCGACGTCGAAGCGCCGGGCCGATATCTAGTGATCGACCGCTGGGAATCGGCGGAGGTCTACAACGAGTTCGTGGCCGCGAATCGCGAGGAGTACATGGAGCGCGTCGACGCCACGCGGTTCCATTACGACAGCGAGCTCCGCTTCGGCACGTTCGAGACGCTTTTGTGACGGTAGCTGCTACCGGCCGCGCATTCCGCAGGCAGGAGGCCGCAGCCGCCTCGCATTGCGAGGCGGCTGCCGCTTGAACGAGTCGCATCGCGCAGAGATAATCCGGGGCGCCGATGTCCGTGGAGGAACGCGCAAGCGCCGCCGAACGGGTCCTAGCCGCACGCGAGCGCTACGTCGCACGCGGCGTCTCGACGCCCGCCCTCGTCGTCTCCCGCGCCGAGGGCGCGCGGGTCTGGGACGTCGACGGCCGCGAGTTCCTCGACTTCGCCGGCGGCATCGCATGCCAGAACCTCGGCCACGGCCCGTCGGCGGTGGTGGCCGCGATCCACGAGCAGGTCGGCCGCTACCTCCATCAGTGCTTCATGGTCGGGACGTACGAGCCCTATATAGAGGTATGCCGCCGGCTCGACGAGCTCTGGCCCGGCGATGCCGAAACGAAGTCGATCCTCGTCAACTCCGGCGCCGAGGCGATCGAGAACGCGGTCAAGATCGCCCGCGCCGCGACCGGGCGGGCCGGCGTCGTCGTCTTTGACCGCGCCTTCCACGGGCGTACGAGCCTGACGATGGCGATGACCGCGAAGCTCGTCTACAAGCAGGGCTTTGGCCCGCTCGCGACCGACGTCTACCGCGCGGCCGCTCCGTATCCGTTCCGCGGCGTATCGACGGGGGACGCCCTCGACAGCCTCGAGCTGCTCTTCCAGCAGGACGTCGAGCCGGCGGACGTGGCGTGCATCGTCCTCGAGCCGGTGCAGGGCGAGGGCGGCTTCATCCCGATGCCGCCCGAGTTCGTGCAGGCGCTGCGCCGCATCTGCGACGAGCACGGGATCCTCTACGTCGACGACGAGGTGCAAGCGGGCTGCGGCCGGACCGGGACGATGTGGGCGATCGAGCAGCTCGGCGTCGAGCCGGACCTGCTCGTCGGCGGAAAGACGATCGGCGGCGGGTTGCCGCTCGCCACGGTGACCGGCCGCGCGGAGCTGATGGATGCCGTCCACGTCGGCGGCCTGGGCGGCACGTTCGGCGGCAATCCCGTCGCCTGCGCGGCCGCGCTTGCGGTGCTCGACGAGCTGACGGCTCCCGGCTTCCGTGAGCGGGCCGAGCAGCTCGGCTCGGTCCTGCGGGCGCGCCTCGAGGAGATCGCCGCCAGGCAGCCGGTCGTCGGCGAGGTGCGCGGCCTCGGCCCGATGCTCGCGCTCGAACTGCGGAAGCCTACG
>DATFHC010000138.1:0-38664 GCA_035248765.1 Gaiellaceae bacterium | reverse complement strand
GAAGGCGCAGACCGAGCACACGATCGTCGGCGTGCCTGCCTTTCCGGGGCAGGCGCCTCGGTCGCTCGGGCTGATGGTCGGGACGACAGGCGTGCTCTTCCTGCTGGGTGGGCTCGTGCAGATCAACCCGATCTGGCTCTGGGGTCCGTATCACACGTACTCCTCGACGAATGGCGCACAGCCGGACTGGTACCTCGGCTGGCTGATCGGCGGCCTTCGACTTGTGCCGAGCTTCGACCTGACGATCGCCGGCTACACGCTCGTGCCGAATCCATTCTGGGGCGGGGCGGCCTTCCCGCTCGTCGTCTTCGGCTTCCTCTACTTCTGGCCGTGGCTCGAGCGCAAATTCACCGGCGACGAGGCGTTCCACAACCTCCTCGACCGGCCGCGGGACGCGCCCGCTCGCACGGGGATCGGCGTGGGGATGGTCAGCTGGGTCGTCCTCGTCTTCTTCGCGGGAGCCTCCGACCGCGTCTTCGTCACGTTCGGGCTCTCGTACACGGGGCAGATCTGGGCGTACCGGATCCTGGTCTGGGTGCTGCCGGTGCTGTTCGGGCTCGTCGCGTGGTGGATCTGCAAGGAGCTACAGGCGAGCGAGCGCGTGGTGAAGGAGCGCCACGGAGCCGAAGCCGAGGCGCGACTCGCACGCATCCGTCGGAGCCGCGAGCTTTCGACCGATCAGAGCGCGCGCGGTTCGTAGGCGACGGCCGGTAGCAGGTACCGCAACGTCGCTGTTACGCCTTCCTGGCGAGCCCGTGTCGAGAGGAATCGCTTCGGCACCGGCTCCTGACCGACCCAATGCCGTCGCTTCTGTTGCCGTCGTGACGGTCTCTACACGGTGGCAGCTACCGGTTTAGCGCGCTGAAGCGATGCGTTCGGCGAGGGCGGCGAGATCGAACGCGCTCCTCGTGTCGATCTGGATCATCGCGCCCGGGAGATCGAGCGGGTCGTACCGTCCCGAATCGACTGCTTCGCGCAGCGCTTCGATCCGCTCCCTGTCCACGTGACCGGGGTGTCGTCTGCGCGACGCGTAGCGCTCGAGCAGAACCTCGGGCGGTGCAGTGCAGTGCACCTGGACGAAGCGCGCCGGCAGCGACGCCAGCCCGGATTCGCGCCCGCGGGCGAAGTTCGCCTCGAGCACGAGGCTCGCGCCGGCGTCGATCGATTCCTCCGCCAGGGCGAGCATGACGCCGAAGGTCGCCTCGCCGAGCCGCTGCGACCATGCGAGATCGCTCGCACCGAGCTCATCGAAGAGCGCCTCCTTGATCGTGTCCTTGGCGATCAGCGGCAGCCGCAGTCGCGCCGCGAGCTCGCGGGCGATCGTCGTCTTCCCCGCCGCCGGTGGCCCCGTGATGACCACCACCAGCGGCGCGTCCATCGGTTACTCGGAGAGGAGCCGGCGCAGCACGTACTGGAGAATCCCGCCGTGCCGGAAGTACTCGCGCTCGCGGGGCGTGTCCAACCGGAGACGGGCGCGGAACTCCTTTTCGTCGGCTCGGACGGCCACCTCCTCGGCGTCCCCGCCCTCGAGCCCTGAGATCGAGAACTCCTCGCGGCCGGTCAGCCCGAGCGACTCCGCGTTCTCGCCGGGCATGAACTGCAGCGGCGCGATCCCCATCATCAGGAGGTTCGAGCGGTGGATTCGCTCGTACGAGTCTGCAATCGCCGCGCGCACGCCGAGCAGGTTCGGGCCCTTGGCCGCCCAGTCGCGCGACGAGCCCGAGCCGTATTCCTTGCCGGCGATCACGATCGTCGGCACGCCCTCGGCGCGGTACTGCTCGGCGACGTCGAAGATCGTCCCCTCCTCGCCGTCGGGCAGGTGCACCGTCCACGTCCCCTCGCTGCCGGGGACGAGGAGGTTCTTGAGCCGGACGTTCGCGAACGTGCCGCGGATCATCACCTCGTGGTTGCCGCGGCGGGCGCCGTAGGAGTTGAACTCCCGCCGCTCGACGCCGTGCTCGATCAGGTACTTGCCGGCCGGCGAATCGGGCCGGATCGCGCCCGCGGGCGAGATGTGGTCGGTCGTCACCGAGTCGCCGATCATCACGAGGCAGCGGGCCCCCTCGACGTCCGCGACAGGCTGCGGCTCGCGCGGCATTCCGTCGAAGTACGGCGGGAGACGCACATATGTCGAACTCTCGTCCCACGCATAGAGCTCGCCCTCGGGCGTGTCGAGCCCACGCCAGCGCTCGTCGCCCGTGAAGACGTCGGCGTAGACGTCCGTGTACATCTGGCCCTGCACGGACTCGCCGATCACCGCGTCGATCTCGTCGCGGCTCGGCCAGAGGTCGCGGAGGAAGACGTCCTCGCCGTCTGAGCCCTGCCCGAGCGGCTCGTTGACGAGGTCGACGTCCATGCGGCCGGCGAGCGCGTAGGCGACGACGAGCGGCGGAGACGCGAGGTAGTTCGCCTTCACCTCGCCGTGGATGCGCGCCTCGAAGTTCCGGTTGCCCGAGAGGACGGCTGCAACGACGAGGTCGCCCTCGGTGACGGCTTCGCTGATCGGCTCGGGGAGCGGGCCCGAGTTCCCGATGCACGTCGTGCACCCGTAGCCGACCGTGTTGAACCCGAGCTCGTCGAGGTAGCCGTCGAGGCCTGCGGCGCGGTAGTACTCGCTCACGACCTTCGAGCCCGGCGCAAGCGACGACTTGACCCACGGGCGACGCGTCAAGCCGCGCTCGACGGCGTTCTTCGCGAGCAACCCTGCCGCGATCATCACCGAGGGGTTCGACGTGTTCGTGCAGGACGTGATCGCCGCGATCACGACCGAGCCGTGCTCGAGCTCGTAGTCCTCGCCGCTCACGGGAACGCGGTGCCGCTCGAGCGTCGCAGTGTGAGCGGGCACGGCGTCGTAGTCCGCCACGCCGTCGCCGGTCGGCGGGTCGCTCGCCGGGAACGAGTCGGCGATCTCCTTGTCGTACGTCCCGTTCTCGAGGTCGACCCCGAAGCTGCCCAGCGACTCGAGGAACATCTCCTTCGCCTTCGCGAGCGGGACGCGGTCCTGTGGGCGGCGCGGCCCGGCGAGCGACGGCTCGACGTCGTCGAGATCGAGCTCGACCACCTGCGAGTACTCCGGATGCTCGTCGGGCTCGTGCCAGAGCAGGTTCTCCTTGCAATACGTCTCGACGAGCGCGATCCGCGCTTCGTCGCGGCTGGTGAGGCGCAGGTAGTTCAGCGTCACGTCGTCGACGGGAAAGAAGCCGCACGTCGCGCCGTACTCCGGGCTCATGTTCCCGAGCGTCGCGCGGTCGGCGAGAGCGAGGGACCCGACACCCGGCCCGAAGTACTCGACGAACTTCCCCACCACGCCGGTGCGCCGGAGGATCTCGGTCACGGTGAGCACGAGGTCGGTCGCGGTCGCACCTTCACGCAACGCTCCGGTCAGCCGGAAGCCGACGACCTGCGGGACGAGCATCGAGAGCGCCTCGCCGAGCATCGCCGCCTCGGCCTCGATCCCGCCCACGCCCCAGCCGAGCACCCCGAGGCCGTTGACCATCGTCGTGTGCGAGTCGGTGCCGATGACCGTGTCCGGGAATGCCACGCCGTCACGCACCTCGACCACGCGCGCGAGGTACTCGAGGTTGACCTGGTGGACGATCCCGGTGTTCGGCGGCACCACGCGGAAGTTGTCGAACGCGCCCTGCCCCCAGCGGAGGAACGCGTAGCGCTCCTTGTTGCGCTCGAACTCGAGGGCGACGTTGCGCTCGATCGCGAGCCGCGACGCGAACTCGTCGACCTGCACGGAGTGATCGATCACGAGCTCGACGGGGATCAGCGGGTTGATCGCGCCCGGAGATCCGCCCTGCTCGTGCATCGCATGGCGCATCGCGGCGAGGTCGACGACGGCCGGCACGCCGGTGAAGTCCTGCAGCAGGACGCGTGCGGGGTGGAACGAGATCTCGTGCGACGGCTCCGCCTCGGCAACCCAGCCCGAGACGGCCTCGGCCGCGTCCTCGGAGCCGCTGCGCAGGACGTTCTCGAGCAGGATCCGCAGCGTGTAGGGAAGGCGCGCGGCAGACGGGTCGAGCCTGTGGAACTCGTAGCTCTCGTTGCCGACACCTAGCTCTTCCATGCTTCGATTCAAGCAGAGGCGCGCTTCCGCTCGCCCTGCTTGCCCTGCGTGAGCCGGTTGAGGGTGACCAGGCCGATCCCGCCGAGCATGTTGCCGGCGGCGGCGAGGAAGAAGTTGCCGAGGATGAACGTCCACGCGAAGTGGGCTCCGAAGCGGTGGCCGAAGATCAGCTCGAGTGTCGCCACGATCACGTGGTTGAAGCTGCCGATCGCGAGGAGAGCGCCCGCGATCCACGCGACGACGACGCGGACGAGCATCGACTCCTGTCCTTCCACGAACCACGTCATTGCCGTGATCAGGGCGCCGGCGAAGATCGCGCTGACGAACAGCGCCAGCGTCCCGTGGGTGTGGAGCTCGTCGGCGTTTCGCGCGAAGGCCTGCGCTGTCCCGTTCGGCAGCACTCCGTGCGTGGTGAGGAGCAGGATGATGACGAGCCCGCCGAGGATGTTGAACAGCGGGGATGTGACCCAGAGCTTCGCCAGACCGAGCCACGAGCTCCCGCGCCGGTGGTCGAGCCCCGCGATCGGGACGAGGAAGTTCTCCGTGAACAGCTCGCCGCGGCCGACGACGAGGAAGACGAAGCCGATGCCGAAGGCGAGCGAGCCGACCACATGTGCCGGCCCGAGCCCGGTCCTGCTCTCGATGCTCGCGCCGGCGATGCCGAGCGCGACGATGCCCGCGACGATGTCGAAGCCGGCGGCGAGCGCCGTCGAGATCATCTCGAGCAGCGGTCGCTCGATTCTCCGCGCTCCCACTTCCCTCGTCCGCCGGTAGATGTCCTGCGGCTGCGGGATCTCGGTCACAGCTGCGGCATGAGCTCGCGCGCCGCGAACTCGGCGAACTCCCGCTGGTTGTCCCCGATCTGGTGGATGTAGACGTGCGTGAAGCCGGCGTCCTCGTACTTGCGAATGAGCTCGAGGTACGGTTCCGGATTCGGCCCGGCCGGCGTCGATTCGGCGATGTCCGCGACGGTGACGTTGGCGGCGGACTCCTCGAAGTCGCGCGGCGCGGGGAGCTCCTGGCCGCCCGTTCCGGCGAGCGCGAGATTCGGCCAGAGCTTGTGGGCGCGTTCGTGGCCCGCCTCTTCGTCCTCGCCGTAGGCGACGTGGATCATCCCGAGCTTCGGCTTTCCGTCTCCACCGGCTGCCTCGAAAGCCTCGACGACCTTCTCGTCCGGGCTCGTCGAGATGAAGCCGTCGCCCACGCGCCCGGCGAGCTTCGCCGCCAGCGGCTTCGCGGCGGCGACGTAGATCTCCGGCGGCTCGTCGGGGACGGTGTAGAGGCGTGCCTGCTCGACCGTATAGTGGTCGCCGCGGTGCGTGATCTCCTCGCCGCCCCACAGCTCCCGGATCACGTACACCGCCTCCTCCAGCATCTCGAGCCGCTCGCCCGACAGTGGCCAGCGCGCGCCGGTCACGTGCTCGTTGAGGTTCTCGCCGGTCCCGACTCCGAGAAAGAAACGGCCGCTGGGCATCATGCAGGCGACGGTCGCCGCCGCCTGCGCCACGATCGCCGGATGGATCCGGATCAGCGGACAGGTCACTCCGGTGCCGAGGCGGATCTTCTCGGTCGCCTGCGCGATCCCGCCGAGCGTCGACCAGACGAACGGACTCTGGCCCTGTTCGCTCACCCACGGGTGGAAGTGATCCGAGATGAGAGCGAATGTGAAGCCCGCCTCTTCGGCGATCTGCGCCTGCCGCACGAGTTCGTTCGGCGGATGGTCTTCGGAGGAAAGTGCGAACCCGAGCTCCATCTGCCCGAAGTACCTGTTTGCCCGGTGGGCAAACGAGGCATCGAACGTTCGTGGAATTTGCGACCGTCGCCGAGCTGCAGGTGCTGCTCGAGGGAGTGCCGCTTCCCAACGAGCGCTCCACCCTTGTGAAGTACGCAACCCGCGAAGGCGCGACCTGGGAGCTGCTGCAACTGCTCCGAGCGCTGCCGGACCGGCGCTTCGAGACGATCGACGAGGTCGCGGAGGAGCTCCTGCGGGTGCAGCCCGCACGGGAGCGCGAGGTGCCGCACCGGCCCCGCGAGGAGAGCGGCGCTCCTCCCGGCGGCGACTCGTACACGCAGCTGCACCCCGGGAGCGGGCAGGTGCGCGACCTTGGCGCCGTCACGAGCGACTGAGCGCGCTCGGCTGTCCGACGAGGAACGCGCCCGCCAGGGCCACGGCTGCAAGGACGAAGCCCACGACGCCGGCTGCGGTGGTCCAGCTTTGGACGTGCGTGAATCCCGAGACTCCGGTGAGCACGAACCGGGCAGTGGTCGTGAGCATCACCGCCGTTGCCACGCGCCTTCCCTCTGCGATCGCGGTCGCCGCGGCGACGACCATCCCGGCGGCCGACACGAACAGCAGCAGCCCTTCTGCCTTCGTCGGTCCCGGCGCGCCGGCGGGGCTGGTGATCGTCGCGAGCGCGATCGCGAGCCACGTTGCGGTGAGCACGGAGGATGCGAGCGCAGGGGCGCGCTCGCCGCGAACCACCGCCCAGGCCGCAGCGAGGAACTGCGTCGGCACCGGCACGGCGACCACCAGCCATCCGACGGTGTGGAAATCGGCCGTTGGGAGGATCTGCGTCTCGAACCCCGCGTAGACGGTGGTGGCGAGCGCGAGTCCGACAAACGTGAGCGGGAGCGGCGTCGCTCCGGGGTCGTCCCTCACGCGCCGCGGTCTGCGGAAGCCGGGTTGTCGCCCGGCTTCGTGGTCACCTTCGTTCCCTGACGCGCGACGCGTTGCCGCTGGGACTCGACCACGTACTTCGGATCGCGTGCCGACTGGAGGCCGGCCGTGAAGACGGCCCAGCGCACGCACATCTCTCCGGCGCACACCATCGCGCCGCCGACCACGAGTGCCGCGCGGCTCTTCTTGCCCCTCCCCGCCAGGAGCGCCGCGCCGGCCGTCGCAAGGCCCTTCGCCGCCCGCGAGAGCTTGCCGGCCTGTCCCTCGCGGTAGACCTCGCCGACCTTCCCGAGCCGCAGCTCCATCAGCTGCATGAGCGCTCCCTCGGCGAGGACGCCTGCAACTGCGAGCCGCCGCGCCGGTCCTGCGTCCTCCGGCCGGAGGAACACGCACGAGGCGGCTCCGGCGCTTGCCGCCGCGCTCGCGGCGAAGATCCACGGCAGCTCCTGGCGGCCGTCGTGCCAGACCGGCACGGCCGTGTCGGCGACCAGGACGCCGGTATAGGTGGCCAGCAGCGGCCCGGCCAGCGTCGAGACGGCCTCGGCGAGGAGCTTGATCGGCTTCAGGCGGCCGAGCAGCTCGAGCAGCGCGGCCGTGTTCGAGGCACCGCCGCTCACGAGCAGCACCCACGAACCGATGTTCATCGGCGACGTGACCTTGACGACGCGGAGCATGTGGTGGAAACGCTCCGGCCGCCCGAGATCGGAGATCAAGAGCGCGGGCGACACGAGATCCGCGACGGCGCCGATGTAGAGCGCAGTCCTCGAAAGCTTCTCGTTCCCCGCCAGCTTCGCCGTCGTGGACAGGACGGCGGAGCCGCCCGCCAGGCCTCCGGTGAAGAAGTAGGTGGGGATCTCCCACGTCCAGACGGGCTCCTTGATCACGGGCCGCCCGTAGTACGAGCGCATGTCGGTGCCCGCCTCGGTGATCGAGCCGTCCCACGACGTCGTGCCCGGCGGCTTGCCGTTCAGATCCGAGAGCGGGTGCAACCGCTCTTTCATCGGCGGCCTCCGAGCAGGGTCAGCGCGGCCACGGCTGCGAGCATCGTGCCCGCGGCGGCGAGCATGTTCGTCCACATCTCCGGCAGGTCGCGCGTCGTCACGAAGGGGTCGGGCGGCAGGCCGTAGACCTCGGGATCGTCCAGGAGGAGGAAGAACGCCCCGAAGCCGCCGACCCCGTCGCCGGGGTCGCGTCCGTAGAGCTGCGCGCCGTTCCAGCCTTCGGCCGTCAGCTTCTCGAGCCGTGCGTCGGCGCGCTCCCGCAGCTCCTCGAGCGGGCCGAACTGGATCGATTTCGTCGGGCACGCCTTCGCGCAGGCCGGCTCGTGTCCGCCCTTGAGGCGGTCGTAGCAGAGGGTGCACTTCCAGACGCGTCCGTCTTCCTTGCGGCCGAGGATGGCCGGCGGCGGGTCGGTCGTGGCGGGAAGGTGCCGCTTGTCGAGGACGCCGAATGGACACGCCGGCACGCAGTAGCCGCAGCCGTTGCAGATGTCCTGCTGCACGACGACCGTTCCGAACTCGGTGCGGAAGAGGGAGCCGGTGGGGCAGACGTCGAGGCACGCGGCGTGGGTGCAGTGCTTGCAGACGTCGGACTCCATGAGCCAGCGCAGGTCCGTGCTTCCGTCCCCATTCGTATGCAAGGGCTTGCGCTGCTCGACGAACGCAACGTGCCGCCAGGTGTTCGCGCCGAGCTGCGACGTGTGGTCGTAGGACTCGCCCGTCCAGACGCGGCCGTCCTCGGGGATGAGGTTCCACTCCTTGCACGCGACCTCGCACGCCTTGCAGCCGATGCAGACCGAGGTGTCGGTGAAGAAGCCGACGCGCTCCTTCTTCTCGTCGCCGTACGTGTCCCAGGCTGCGGGTACGCCCGTCGGCTCCATCAGGCTGCCGAGCGGGCCTTTCACGAGCCCGTCTTCCTCGCTTCCTCTGGCTCGACGCGTGGGTCGGCTTCGCGGCGCGAGTGTGCCTGCTCCCGTAGCTCGGCGACGAAGCGCGGCAGATCGGCGCCACGCGGCCTGCGCCCGGGTCGGATCCCGCACGTGAACGCCTTCACCTCCTGGATGTGGACGTTCGGATCGAGCGCCATGTGTGCGAGGTCGTTGGCCGAATCGCCGGTCACGAGCCCGCGCTTGCCCCAGTGGTAGGGAAGCCCGATCTGGTGGATGGTCCGACCGTCCTTGAGCAACGGCCGCATCCTGTCGGTGACGAGGACCCGCGCCTCGATCGCCGACCGCGACGTGTAGATCGTCGCCCAGCCGCCGTGCTCGAGCCCGACCTCGCGCGCGAGATCGGCGTGCACCTCGCAGAACATCTGCGGCTGCAGCTCGGCGAGGTACGGCACCGACCGTGTCATCCCGCCGGCGGTGTGGTGCTCGGTCAGCCGGTAGGTCGTGACGACATACGGATAGATCTCCGCGCCCGGCTCGTCCGCCACCGGGTTGTAGGGATCCTCAGCGAGCTCCTTGTTCTGCTGGCGCCGCGGGTTCGCGCGCTGGGAGTAGAGCGGATTGTCGTAGGGCGACTCGTGCGGTTCATAGTGCGTCGGCAACGGGCCGTCCTCGAGACCTTGAGGGACGTAGAGCCAGGAGCGGCCGTCCGCCTGCATGACGAATGGGTGGTCGCCGGCGATCGCATCCTCGGCCTCCGCGCCGTCTGGCGGCACGTACCCAGGCTCCTTGTCCTCCTTGAAGTCCGGCGAGTCGAGCCCCGTCCACTTGCCCTCGCCCGCGTCCCACCAGACGTACTGTTTCCGCTCCGACCACGGCTTTCCGTCGGGGTCGGCCGACGCGCGGTTGTAGAGGAGATGGCGGTTGTCGGGCCACGCCCACGCCCACTCGTTGGCGACGTAGGTCTCCTGTTCCCAGTGCGGCTTCTTCCGCGCCGTCTGGTTGATCCCGTCCTTGAAGCAGCCGGAGTAGATCCAGCAGCCGCACAGCGTCGAGCCGTCGTCCTTGAGCTCCGGATAGCCGGACAGGAACTTGCCGCTCGAGATCTCCTGGCCGCTCACTTCCTGCAGGACGGATTCCGCGTCCGGCTCCTGGATCGCGGAGTGCGTCGGATACTCCCAGCGCAGCGCCTTGATCAGCTTGTCGCGCTCCTCCTCGGACTCCTCGAGCTTCTGCTTGATCCGGCGGCCGAGGTGGAAGTAGAACCAGAGCTCGGAGCGGCAGTCCGCCTTCGGCTCGACCGCCTGCCAGTGCCACTGCAGGAGCCGCTGCGTGTTCGTGAACGAACCGTCCTTCTCGGTGTGCGCCGCGGCCGGCATGAAGAAGATCTCCGTCTTGATCCCCTCCGGCTTCAGCTCGCCCGACTCGACCTCCGGGCTGTCGTACCAGAAGGACGCCGACTCGATCTCCACGACGTCGCGCACGACGAGCCACTCGAGCCGTGAGAGGCCGAGCCGGTGCGCCCTGCCGTTCGCGTGTCCGACGGCGGGGTTCTCCCCCGCGATGATGTAGCCCTTCACCTTCCCCGCGAGCATCTGCTCGACGGTCCAGTAGGCCGAGTTGTCGTCGTCGATCCGCGGTAGCGACTCGAAGAGGAAGTCGTTGTCGGCGTTCGCGTTCTCGCCGAAGTACGCCTTCATCAGGCTGACGAAGTAGGCGCGGAAGTGGCCCCACCAGCCGGTCGGCGATGTGTTCGCCTCGACGTAGCCGTCGAGGTCGCCGTACGACTCGGTGTGCGGCATCGGCAGGTAGCCGGGGAGGATGTTGTAGAGCGTCGGGATGTCGGTCGAGCCCTGGATCGACGCATGCCCGCGCAGAGCCATGATCCCACCCCCCGGCCGGCCGATGTTCCCGAGCAGCTGCTGGATAATCGCGGCCGAGCGGATCATCTGGACGCCGACCGTGTGCTGCGTCCAGCCGACGGCGTAGACGAACGCGCTCGTCCGGTCGCGGCCGGAGTTGGCGATCAGGGACTCGCAGACCGTGACGAAGTCCTCGACCGAGCAACCGCATGTCTCGGCGACGAACTCGGGGGTGTAGCGCGCGTAGTGCTTCTTCAGGAGCTGAAGGACGCAGCGCGGATGCTGCATGGTCTCGTCCTCCGAGGGCGGCTCGCCGTGATGGAGCCCACCTCCGTGGCCACCGTGCCCGGACGCCTCGCCCTTCGTCGGCTTGAAGCCCTGCTCCCGCTGCCCTGCCGAGCCGTGGATCTCCATGCCGTCGTACATCCAGCTCTCGACGCTGTACTCGCCCTTCTCGGGGTCCCAGCCGGAGAAGAGTCCGTCGAGCTCCTCGGTGTCAGCGAACTCCTCGTTGATGATCACCGGGGCGTTCGTGTAGTGCTCGACGTACTCCCGGAAGTAGAGGTCGTTCTGGAGGATGTAGTTGGCGATGCCGCCGAGGAAGGCGATGTCGCTACCGGCGCGGATCGCGACGTGTTTCGTGGCCATCGCGCTCGTGCGCGTGAAGCGCGGGTCGACGTGGATGACCTGCGCACCGCGCTCCCTGGCCTCCATCACCCACTGGAATCCCACCGGGTGGTTCTCGGCCATGTTCGAGCCCATGATCACGATGCAGTCTGCGTTCTGCAGGTCCTGCTGGAAGGTCGTGGCCCCGCCTCGTCCGAACGAGGTGCCCAGACTGGGCACCGTGGAGCTGTGTCATATACGGGCCTGGTTCTCGACCTGGACGATGCCGAGGGCCGTCATCAGCTTCTTGATGAGGTAGTTCTCCTCGTTGTCCAGGGTCGCCCCGCCCAGGTTGCCGATCGCCATCGTGCGGTTCGCGGGATTCCCGTCCTCGGTCTTCCACTCCCAGGTGTCGGCGCGCGTCCTGATGATCCGCTCGGCGATCATCTCCATCGCGTCCTCGAGTGAGAGCTCTTCCCACTCGGTCCCGTACGGCCGCCGGTACTTGACGTTGTACTCGCGAAGCGGGCTCTGCGCGTAGCTCTTCGAGGCCTGCCCCTTGGGGCAGAGGCGGCCGCGCGAGATCGGCGACGCCGGGTCGCCTTCGATGTGCGTGATCTCGCCTTCCTTGACATAGACGAGCTGCCCGCAGCCGACGGCGCAGTAGGGGCAAACCGACTGGACGACGTGCTCGGCCTCGTCGATGCGCGGCGTGAGCGTCTGCGAGCGCGGCGATTGCACCGCCTTGCCGAGCCCCAGCGGATCTCCCTCGCGGAGCTGGCGCAGAGCCGGCCACGAAGCGAGCAGCCTCGAGAAATCCATCTCAGGAGTCCTTCCGAAGCGGGACGACAGATAAACGGGATTACGAGGTTTCCGCGTGGGCGAACTGGGAAGTCCAACGTAGTACGAAGTAATGGTAACGACGCAGTAAGGAAAGGGGTCGGTGCTTCATGAGCACGATCAACGAGCGCCGAGAGCGCGCTTCGACAGGCGTCGCGCTCCACGACGAAGAGGCGTGGCGCGACGGATTCGCCCGCCCGCGCGTGTTCCTCCAGCCGATCGCGGCGCCGTCCGCGCTCGGCCTCGCGGGCTTCTCGGTGGCGACGCTGATGGTTTCTCTGATCCAGGCCGGGTGGCTCGGACACTGGTCGGACATGGGCGTCGTCGGACTGTTCGCGATGACCTTCGGCGGCATCGCGCAGTTCGCGGCGGGAATGTGGTCCTACAAGGCCCGGGACATCGTGGCCACCGTCGCGCACGGGATGTGGGGTGCGTTCTGGATCGCCTTCGGGCTGGTTCAGATCTTCATCCTCGCCGGAAAGATCCCGGCGCCGGTGCCGGGCGCTCCGAACTACGCCCTCGGGCTGTGGTTCTTCGGCCTGGCGTACATGACCGGGATCATCGCCGTAGCGGCGACAATGGAGAGCATCGGGATCGCGGCCGTCCTGTGGACGCTCGCGGTGGGCTCCGGTCTCTCAGCCGCCGGCTGGTTCATCTCCGGGATCGGCAGTGGCTGGCTCGGAGCCGGCGGCGTCCTGTTCATCGTCTCCGCCGGGCTCGCCGCGTACATGGTGCTGGCGATGTCGCTCACCGCGGCGACGAGGCGCACGATCCTGCCGACCGGGCACTTCAAGAAGGACCGGAACATCCCTGGCCGGCAGCCACTCGAGGCAATCGAGCTTCCTTGGGCAGAGCCGGGGATCAAGCAAGGCCAGTAACACGACAGCAAGTCACCTCGCCCGAGGAAGGAGGGCCCGCCGGACGGTGGGCCCTCCGTCTTTCGTGGCGGAGATTCGCGGTGTCGCCAAGCGGGGATACGCGCTCGCGTGAAGCACGTCGTCGCCTGGGCCGCCTGGTGGCTCGCTCTCTTCTGGCTCTGGTTCCTGCTCGTCGGTGAGTGGAACCGGCAGGAGCTGGTTGCGGCCGCGATCGCAGCCACGATTGCCGCGACGCTCGCTGAGCTCGCGCGCACGCGAACCGGCTTCCACGCCCGCGTGCCGCTGCGCGGCCTCACCGACCTGCCGCCGGCGCTCGGCATGGTGGTCGTGGACTTCGGGATCGTGAGCTGGGCGCTTCTTGCGAGTGTCGCCCGTCGCCGTGTCGTACGTGGCCGGCTCGTCTCCCGGCCGGTCGAAGGAGGAGCGGTTGGCGTCCGCGGCGTCGGCCCGCGGGCGTGGACGGTGCTCGTCGCCAGCTACAGCCCGAACGCGTACCCGATCGACGTCGACCCGGAGACGGGCACCGTCCTCCTCCACGACCTCGTCCCGCACGGCCCATCGGAGCGGCCGCTGTGAACGCCTTCCTCATCGCGGCGACCGTCCTGATCGCTGCTCTCGGGCCGCTGCTCGCCGTCGCTTCGTTGCGCAGCCCGATCGACGGTCTTGTCGCGCTCGAGGCGGCCGGGGCGATCCTCACGCTTACCCTGCTTTGCCTCTCGGTCGGCCTCGGCCAGCCGACGTTCTTCACCGTGCCGATCATCGCCGGCGTCACGTCCTGGATCGGCTGCCTCGTGTTCGCCCGCTTCCTCGGTCGCTGGACCTGATGGAAGCTCCAGACCTCGCCGTCGACGTCCTCCTCGCGCTCGGTGTAGCGGCTGAGGTGCTCTGCGTTGCGGGAGTCCTTCTGATGCGGACGACGCTCGATCGCCTCCACTATGCGGCTGCTACCACGACGGTTCCGGCCTTCCTCATCCTCGCGGCCGTCCTCGTCCGCGAGCACCTGACCTCGGGAGGCATCGAGGCAATTGCGGCGGTCGGGCTGCTCTTCCTCCTCAATCCTGCGATTGTGATCACCACAGCCCGGGCGGCTCACCGCGCCGACGACCCCAGCTTCGACGCATGACCCTGGTCGCAACGCTCGCGCCTCTGCAGGCCGTCGTGTTCGCACTCGTCGCACTTGGCGCTCCGCTCGTCGTGCTCACGCGCGATCCGCTTCGCCAGGCGCTCGTCAACGGCATCTACGGTGTCTCGCTCGTCTGTCTCTTCGTCGTGCTCGAGGCGCCGGATCCGGCGCTTTCGATGCTCGTCGTCTCCGGCATCGCGTACCCGCTTGTGATCCTTGCCGCCGTAGCCCGCGTACGCGGCGAGCGGCGTCGGGCGAAGGAGACGGAAGATGACTAGGCACGTGCGGATGACCCTGCTCGCGCCGGCATTACTCGGCCTCGGTGCGCTCTTTGCCTGGGCGATTGCTGGCCTCCCGCGGTTCGGCGACTACCGCGGACCCTACGGCTATGTGCTCAACCAGATCGTCGTCCCGCTCCGGCATTCGACGAACGTCGTGATGGCGACGACGTTCGACGTTCGCGGTGTGGACACGATGGGTGAGGAGTTCATCCTGTACGCCGCCGTCCTCGGCGTCACGCTCCTACTGCGCGACGAGGCCGGCGCCGGTCGCGTCGAGCGGAAGACCCGGCGTCTGCGCAGCGACGCGGTCCGGCTCGTGGGTGTTGTCATGATCGGCGGCGGTCTCCTCGTCGCCCTCTGGCTCATCGCGTTCGGCTACATCACGCCGGGAGGCGGATTCCCCGGCGGCGTCGTCTTCGCGGGCGCGATCCTGGTGCTGTACCTGATCGGCAGCCACCGCGACTACCGGCCGTTCCGGAACGAGCACGTGCTCGACCCGCTCGAGGGGATCGGGACCGGTGGCTACGTCGTGACCGGGCTTGCGGCGCTTGCGTCCGGGACGCCGTTCCTGACCAACCTTTTCGGTTACGGCAAGACCGGAACGCTTGCTTCGGCCGGCAGCATCGGGATTCTCAACGGCGCGGCGGGGGTCGCCGTGACCCTCGCGATGTTGCTCCTCTTCACGGAGTTCCTCGAGACGTACGTCGTCCCGCTCGAGCCCGAGGACGCGGCGACGTGAGCTATCTGCCCTACGCCGTCGCGGCCTGGCTCTGTGTCGTCGGGCTCTTCGGGGTCGCGACGAGCCGGAACCTCATCCATTTGGCCGTCTGCCTGACGGTGACCCAGTCGTCGAGCTATGTCCTCCTGCTCGCGGTTGGATACGTGAAGCACGGGCGGGCGCCGATCTTCAAGGGCATCAAGGTCGGCACGCCCGCCGTCGACCCGGTCGTGCAGGCGTTGACGCTCACGGACGTGGTCGTGAGCGTGGTGGTGGTCGCGCTCATCGTTGCGCTGGCACTCGACGCGCACCGGCTTTCGGGCACGGTCGATCCAGACGGGATCGTCGACATCTCCGGATGACCTGGGTCCCTCCACTCCTCGTTGCGATCCCGTTGCTCGGCGCAGTCGTTGCTGCGGGCCTCGACCACATCACGCCGACGGCGATCCAGGACGCGCTCGTCATCGCGGCATCGGCGGCGACGACGGCGTTCGCGTTCGTGCTCCTCTGGCACGCCGAGAACCACGAGGTCGTCCACTGGTTCGGCGGCTGGCAGACGCGGCACGGGGTGGCTCTCGGCGTCAACTTCGCGGTCGGTCCACTCGCAGCCGGGATGTGCGCCGTGATCGGACTGGTCGTGACGCTCGCCCTCCTCTATTCGCTGACGTTCCTGCGCGAGGCCGCGCGGCTCTTCGACGCGCTCATGCTCGTCGCGCTCGCTGCGATGTGTGGCTTCGCCATGTCCGGCGACCTGTTCAACCTCTTCGTCTGGCTTGAGCTGATGGGCGTCGCGGCGTTCGCGCTCACCGGCTTCACTGTGGAGCGCCTCGGACCGGTACAGGGCGCAGTCAACTTCGCGATCACGAACGGCGTTGGCGGCTACCTCTTCGCGATCGGGATCGCGTTGCTCTACGCGCGCACCGGCGCTCTCAACCTCGCGCAGATCGGCGGCACACTCTCGCACGGCCCCAGGGGCGGCCTTGTGATCCTCGCGATGACGCTCCTCTTCTGCGGCCTGCTGATCAAAGGCGCCGTGGTTCCGTTTCACCTCTGGGCGGCCGACGCCTACGCGGTGGCGCCGACACCCGTGTGTGCCGTCCTCGGCGGCGTGATGACGGACATCGGGCTGATCGGCGTGGCCCGTCTCTACTGGACGGTCTTCGACGCGCCATTCGGGCACGGGCACGCGGTGGGCGACGTCCTCCTCTGGCTCGGGCTGGTGACCGCAGTCCTGACGGGGACGATGGCCTTCCTGCAGCGGCATCTGAAGCGGATGATCGCCTACTCGGTCCTCTGCCACATCGGAATCATGCTGGCTGGGATCGGTCTCCTCGACTCGTCAGGGCTGGCGGGTTCCGAGCTGATGTTCCTCGCGCACGCCCTCCTCACCGCGGGTCTCTTCTTCGTCGCCGGGATCCTGCATGTCGACCACACGCTGATCGACGAGCTGCATCTGCGCGGCCGCGGCCGCGGGTGCTGGACGCTGGCGGCCGCATGGTTCGCCGGGACGATCGGGCTTATCGGGACGCCGTACGTCGGCATCTACCTCGGGCACGGCCTGATCGACGAAGGCGCCAGCCAGGTCGGACGGCCGTGGGTGCTCGCCCTGCTGTGGCTCGGGTCGGCGCTGGCCGGGGCGGCACTGCTTCGCGCCGGCGCACGCATCTTCCTCGGCTGGGGAGAGGACGACGACCCGCTGCTCGGCAAGGCGGTGGAGGAGGACCCACGGGAACGGCAGGTCATCCGGCCGCTGCTTGTGGGCGTCGCCTTGACGGCCGTCCTCCTCGGCGTTGCGATCAGCGTCGTGCCGGGGCTCGGACAGCGGGCGGAGTACGCCGCCGACCGGTTTCGCGACCGTGCCGGCTACGCGGCACTCGTCCTTCGCGATCGCCCGATGGCGCCGCCCCCGAGCCTTCCGGTCTCGATTCGGCACACCTCGCTCGAGTCGCTCCTCTACGGCGTTGGAGCGACGATCTTCGCGGTCGGCCTCGCCGCCCTCGGCCTGCGTGGGCGGCGTCTGCCGGAATCACTGGCGCCGCCGATCCGCATCCTGCGCCGCCTGCACAGCGGCGTCGTGGGGGACTACGTCACGTGGGCGGCGGTCGGAACCGCGGTCACGGGCGGCATCTGGGCGCTGCTTCTCCATGGGTAGCGACCACCGAGACGGTGTCGCTACCTTTGCGCGGTGGAGCACGGGGAGATCCACGGGGGCAGAGGCGGCCTGGTCGAAGAGGCCATTCCCGAAGAGGCTCACGAGCTCTGGACCGAGGACGGCCTTGAGCACGTCGGCTGGTTCTGCGTCCGTACCGATCCGTTCCCCTGCCCCGCGCCCGGCTGCGACTTCGTCGCCGTGTTCATGACGGCCGCGCATCTCGTGCTCGTCTGGGAGGAGCAGGACGACCCGAATCTCCTGCGGCATGCGCAGCGCGCCAAGGAGGTGGGCCGCAACCCGCGGATCATCTCCTACGAGACCGACTACGGCCCGAGCGCGTCGTACTACGCCTGGGAGGCCGCCGGGCGGCCGGTGCACGGCGTCCGCGGCAAGTAACCCATGGATCTGAGCCGCTTCGGCTCGGCCCCGGCGTGGTCGCTCGGGGTCGAGGAGGAGCTGATGCTCGTCGACGCCGAAACGCTCGCGCCGTCGCACGACGGCTACTCCCGGGTGTTCGGCGACGCGACGGAGCAGATCAAGCCCGAGCTGTTCGAATCGTTCGTCGAGATCACGACCGGTGTGGTCGAGACAGCGGAGGAGATCGAGGTGGAGCTACGAGCGCTGCGGAGCGAAGTGGCCGAGCGGGCAGGCGAGCACGGTCTCGCTGTGCTGGCGACGGGCTCGCACCCGACGGCCCGCGGCCGCGTCCCGATCGTTCCGGTCGAGCGATACCACCGCTTGAAGAAGCAGCTCGGACCGCAGCTCTACCGTCAGCTGGTCTGTGGAATCCACGTTCACGTCTCCGTGCCGGATCCGGACACTTGCCTGCGCGCGTTCGAGGGCGTGGTCCCGCGGCTTCCTGAGCTCCTCGCGGGCTCCGCGAACTCGCCCTACTGGGACGGCGTCGACAGCGGTCTGAGGTCGATCCGTTCCCAGATCCTGCTCGAGATGCCGACCGGAGGGACGCCGCCGGTGCTGCGAAGCTGGGACGACTGGCAGAAGTGGACTCGCGGCGACAGCAAACGCCGCCACTGGGACGCCTGGCCACGGCCTGAGTATGGGACGCTGGAGGTGCGGGTCATGGATCAGGCGACCTCGGTGCTGCGAACAGCCAAGATCGCTGCCGAGGTGCAGCGCCTTGTGCGCGAGGCCTCGGACTTCGACGGCGAGCCGTTCGACCGAACCGAGTACACCGTTGGGCGCGAGCGGGCGGGACGCGAGGGCGGTGGCCCGGAGGCCGAGCGCCAACTCGAGCTCGGGCCCGAGGCAGCCGTGCGGGAGATCGCAGCCCTGACGTTAGGCTGAGTTCATGGCTACGCAGACGGAGACGATCCAGGTCGGCGGCGTCCGCTGCGAGCGCTGCGTGATGCGGCTCGCGCACGCCCTTGAGGGCCACGACGGCCTCGAGAGCGCGAACGCAAACCTCATGGGCCAGGTCGCACTCGCGTGGGACGACGAGCGAACGAGCCGGGAGGCGATCGTCGAACGGCTCGCGAAGTCCGGCTTCCCGGAACTGGCAGCCGTCTAGCGCTCTTCGTCCCGCTCGCGATTCGTCGGGACGCCGTGCAGCTGCTCGATGTCGGCAGGCTGGTCGCGCGGGCCTTCACCGCGCTCGGTCGACTCGCCGTCCTCGAGCGCGGTGGGCTCGCTCTCGGGATGCTCTTCGGTCTCGGGTTTCTCGTCCATGGCCCGCTCGTACCCGCCCGCGCGGAATAGCAACGTCCGAGGCGCCGTTTGGGGAGGGCATGGCAGCCGCTGGTACGGTTGATCGCGTGGAGGCGGAGCCGGAGGACGCGCAGCGGCTCGCGACCGAGGCGCGCGACCGCGTTCGGTTCGAAGAGGACGCGCTTGCGCTCTCCGAGCAGGTCTACCGCGTCGCGCGGCATCTGGCGAACTCCCGTGAGGAGGCCGACGACCTCGTGCAGGAGACGTACGCGCGGGCGTTCCGCAGCTGGCGCTCGTTCCAGCCCGGCACGAACATGCGCGCGTGGCTGCTCCGCATCCTCACGAACCTCAACATCGACCGCGGCCGGCGGCAGCAGCGGGCACCGCAGATGCAGCCGCTCGAAGCTAACGACTACTACCTCTACGACCGGCTCTCGGAGGACGGCGACGGCGTCACCGACGAGGAGCGGGTCGTGGAGCGACTCTCGCAGGACGACATCGTGACGGCGCTCTCTGCGGTGCCGCACGACTTTCGCGACGTGCTCGTGCTCGTAGACCTCGGAGACTTCAGCTACGCGGACGCGGCGCAGATCCTCGACATTCCGGTGGGCACGGTGATGTCGAGGCTGCACAGGGGGCGCCGCATTCTGAAGCGGGAGCTGGCCGAGTCGGCCCTGGAGGAGGCCACATGATGGATCCGTGCGCGCACTGCGAGGAGATGATGCAGCCGTACCTCGACCACGTCCTCACCGACGAGGAAATGGTCGCGGCGGAGGCACACCTCGCCGAGTGCGAAAAGTGCCGCAGGCGCTACCGCTTCGAGGAGAGCCTGCGGGTGTACGTGCGCAAGGCGGCCGACGAGCAGATGCCGGTGGCGCTCCGGCAGAAGCTCGCCGCGCTCAGGATTCCGCTCGAGTAGCGACGTCGACGTCGCCGGGTGGTGTCAGGTCGTCGCAGGCGATGAGCCTCGCGGGCAACGATTTTGCGCCTTCGTCCGGGATGCCGTTCCATAGCGCGCGCGAGAGCAGAACGGGGTGGAGGCGGACGCCGCGGTATGTCGCGGCGACCGCGTCGCCGCCGTTCGCGCGCCAGTCCTCGATCACGCGGTCGACGGCGCGCGGATCGAGGTCGGGGCCGTCGGCGAGCAGGACGACTGCAGCCTCCGCGTCGGGCGGGAGAGCGGCGAGGCCGCAGCGGAGCGAGGCGCCGGGGCCGAGCTCCCAGTCGCGGCAGTGGACGCTCTCAATCGGCAGTGCATGGGCCCCGCGCACGACGACGACGTCGTCGACGGAGCTCTGCGCGAGAGCGGCCAGCACCTGCGGAAGCAACTCGACCTGCTTGGGCGGCTCCGTCCCGTAGCGGGACGACGCGCCTGCCGCGAGGACGATGGCGTATACAGACATGTCAGGTGCCAGGTACCGGACATGACCGCGGGACGCAAGCCTGCGGTGCCATTTCCCTGCTCAAAGCCTCGAAGTCCGTCACGACTACGTCCGGCCAAGACACGACCGGTGCCTGGCACCGGTCGTGTCCGGAAGGGACGCGCCTAGTCGAGGGCGGCCAGCGCGCGGCGCACCAACGCCTGCGCGAGCGGCACCTTCCACTCCGTCCGCGGAAGGGGCGTCGCCCGGTCGAGCTCCTCGATGCTCTCGATCCGCCACGGGATCGGCGCGACGCCCGCCAACGCGATCCTTGTCGAGCCGTCCACGTGCCGCGCTGCCGCGACGCCTACCTGCGGGAACGCCCACCGTTTCCGGTCCATCGCCTTGAGGTACGCGCTCGTGTTGATCGTCGGCAGTTCGACCTCGAGGATCAGCTCGCCGTCCTCGAGTGTCGTCACTCGGCGGTCGCCCTCGTCCGGGAGCCGGTAAAGCTCTTCGATCGCCAGCTCGCGCCGGTTCGTCCGCAGCCAAGCGCCGAGCGCGACGAGCGCGGCCGCGACGTCGGAGGGATGGGCTGAGGCACAGAAGTCGTTCACGAAGATCGCGTGCTCGCGATGCTCGCCTTCCCGCGCGTGGCAGCGATCACCACCGTGGAGCCGGCACGGATAGCCGAGCCGCCAGTACCAGCAGCGCGTCGCCTGCAGGAGGTTGCCGCCGAGAGAGCCCATGTTCCGGAGTTGGGGTGACGCGGCCAGTCGGCACGCCTCGCGCAGTGCCTCGGGAATCGCGGGCTCGACCTCGAGCTCGGCGAGCGTAGTGCCTGCACCGATCACGTCGCCCTGTATCCCGCGCGGCACGACGCCGCGCACGTCGACGAGCAGCTCTGCCTCGAGCAGCCCCTCGCGCAGCAACGGCACGACCTCGGTCCCGCCGTGGACGAGGACACCGCCGTCGAGCTCGTCGACGCTAGACGGCCGCAGGAGCTCCACGCCGTTCCTTCTTTGCGCCCTCGCGCAGTGCGCGCAGCATCTCCTCGCGGGAGATCGGCAGCTCGTGCACCTCGGCGCCCGTTGCGTCGCGGATCGCATTCGCGATCGCCGCCGCGATCGGCACGATCGGCGGCTCGCCGAGCCCCTTCGAGCCGAGGTTCGTGAGGTGCTCGTCCGGCTTGTCGACGAACTCGCACACGATCTCCGGAACGTCGGCGATGGTCGGCATCCGGTAAGCGTCGAGCGAGGTGGTGAGGACGCGGCCAGTCCCGGGATCGAGGAGCCGCTCCTCCGAGAGCGTGTGGCCGATGCCCTGGATCACTCCGCCCTCGACCTGGCTCGAGGCGCCGAGCGGGTTGACGATGCGCCCGACGTCGTGGATCGCCGCGACGCGCTCCACGCGTACCTCGCCGGTCTCTACGTCGACCGCCACCTCGACGATGTGGACGCCGAACGTGAGGACGCTCATCCCCGTCGGATTCGGACCGCGTGCGCCCTTGCCGAGGATCTGGGACTCCTCGAGCAAGCCGACGATCTCCTCGACGGGTGTGTCTCGCGGCAGGCCGCGCTGCTCCGCGATGTCCTCGATCTGCTCGCGCGCGTCGGCCGCGGCCGCCCGCACCGCCGGCCCCATCGACGGCGTCGTCGAGGAGCCGGCCGAGATCGAGGCGTACGGCCCGCGGGCCGAGTCGCCGAGCACGACGTCGACCTTCTCGAGCGGCACGCGCAGCTCCTCCGCCGCGATCTGCGCCATCGCAGTCCGCGTGCCGGTGCCGATGTCCTGCATCGCCGTGACCACCGTCGCGCGACCGTCCGAGCCGAGCCGCACCCAGGCGTACGAGGGAGGCCCGCCGCCGCCGTACCAGATCTGGCTCGCCATCCCGACGCCGCGCTTCCAGACCGAGTCCGAACGCGCTCGCACCTCGTGTCGACGCTCCCAGTGCGGCTCCGCCATGCGGTAGCAGTCCTGGAGGTTCTTTGAGGAGTACGGCGTGCCCTCGTTCGACTCCGCGTAATTCTGCCGCCGCAGCTCGAGCGGGTCGATCTCGAGCCGCGCGGCCAGCTCCTCGATCAGACATTCGAGACCGAACGTCCCCTCGGCGAAGCCCGGCGCGCGGAACGCCTTCATCGGCGGCGTGTTGAGCTTTGCGGCGTGGGTGACCGTGCGGACGTTCTCGCACGCGTACAGCGCCCGCATCGGGCCTTCCGTGGGAGCGCTCCAGCCCGACCAGCCGACGGAGTTCGTGAACTCGCCCTCGAGCGCGACGATCGTCCCGTCGCTCCTGGCCCCCGCGCGGAGCCGCTGGATCGTGGAGTTGCGATTGCCGGCCGAGGTGTGCTCCTCGCGCCGCGTGAGCGCGCAGCGCACCGGCCTCCCCGTCCGCTTCGCGAGCTCCGCGGCGACGAACGTGTACTCGTCGGGGCTGTTCTTCGCGCCGAAGCCGCCGCCCATGAACTCGCAGACGACGCGCACCTTGTCCTCGGGCAAGCCGAGGGTCTGCGCGACCTCCTGCCGGATCCCCCAGATGTACTGCGTCGAGATGTAGACGTGGAGCGTGTCGCCCTGCCACTCGCAGGTCGCCTGGTGGGTCTCGAGCGAGTTGTGGAGGACCGTCTGGGTCCGGTAGGTCGCCTCGACCACGACGTCGGCCTCGGCGAACGCGCGCTCGACGTCGCCGCGCTCGGAGCGACGCGACTCGGCCGTGACAAGCCCGCGCCGGACGGCCTCCTCGGGATCGAGCACGACTTCGAGCTCTTCCCACTCGACGGCGATTGCCTCGACGGCGGCGCGAGCCTGCGCGAACGTGTCGGCCGCGACGGCCGCGACGGGTGCGCCGGCCCAGCCGGCCTCCTCATCGAGCCCGTGCGCCTCGCCCGGCCCGATCGCCGCGCGCACTCCCGGCAGCGCGAGCGCGGGAGCAAGGTCGATCCGCTGCACACGCGCGTGCGCATGCGGAGAACGGAGCACCGCGGCGTGGAGCATTCCCGGCAGCTTGATGTCGGCCGTGTAACGCGCCTCGCCGCGGACGCGCAGAGCGCCGTCCTGGCGAGATGCGGGCCGCCCGACCACCGTGAGCGGCCCTTCTGGCCACTGCTCGAGCGGATCCTCCTCGACTACGAGCCACACCTCCTCGAAGCGGCCCTCGACCTCCTTTTCGGTGCGGATCAGCCTTGCCAACTGAGAATCGCCTCCTCGATCTTCGGATACGTGCCGCAGCGGCAGATGTTGCCGGCCATCGCGTGCCGGATCTCCTCGCGAGTCGGGTCGGGGTTCGCCGCGACGAGCGCGGCGGCCGAGACGACCTGACCGGGCGTGCAGAAGCCGCACTGGACGGCGTCGGCACGGACGAACGCCTCGACGAGCGGATGCTCGCGCAGCCCCTCGATCGTCGTCACCTCGCCCTCGACGCCATGCGCGAGCGTGATGCACGAGAGCCGCGGGACGCCGTCGATCTGGACGGTGCACGCGCCGCAATGTCCCTCGTTGCATGCGACCTTCGTCCCCGTCAGGCCGAGCTCCTCGCGCAGGACTTGGGCGAGGCTCGTCCCGACTGGGGCGTCGAGCGCGTGCTCGCCGCCGTTGACCGTCAAGCGCAATTCGCTCATGGAGAAGTCACTGCCACCGTGTCGGCGATCTGAATCAAGCGGACAGCAGTGCGGGCGACGACGCGCCGCTCGTCGTCGTCCTTCGTCTCGGGCAGCGTGCGCCAAAGGTCGCGCGCCGCCTCGAGCAGCGCGCGGATCTGCTCCATCTCGTTCCCGTGCGAGCCGTTCGGCTCCTCGGTGGCGTTGAGCGCGAGCCCGAGCGCGCCGAAGGCGTCAGGCTGGCGGATGAAAAGGAGCGGCATCGCCATCGAGAGGTACTGGTGGATGCGAGCCTGGGCCAGCGGCTGCTCGAGGACGTGCGGGCCGAGCGGCTGCGACGGCTCGAGCGGCTCCTCGCCGGCCGCCATGCGGGCTGCGTTGCCGGCGAACATCGCGCGGAACTGCGTCTCGTCGAAGCCCGAGACCTGCGCGACCCGCATGGACATCAAGAGCGAGCCGGGCTGTCCGCCGTACGGATAGTCGGACGCGTAGACGATCTGCTCCGGCGGCACGAGCCGCAGCAGGCCGAGCAAGTCGATCGCGCTCCACACCGAGGTATCGAAGAAGACACCACGCTTGCCCGAGAAGCGGGCGGCGAGGTTGGCGAGGTCGGCGATGCCCGCGTGCGCGAGGATCAGCTGCGTCCCGGGGTTCGCGTCGACGAGACGCTCGAGCCCCGCCGCGATGGGCGGCAGGCCGCGGCCGGCGTGGACGAGGATCGGCACGCCGCGCTCGGCGGCCAGGGCGAAGACCGGCGCAAGGCGCTCGTCGTTGAGGAGGAACTTCTGCGCGCGCGGGTGGAGCTTGATGCCGCGGGCGCCGAGGTCGAGGCAGCGGCGTGCCTCCTCGATCGGGCCCTCGGCGAGGTCGAGGCGCACGAACGGGATGAGACGCCCCCCCGAGCGCGCGGCGAACTCCAGCGTCCGGTCGTTGCCGGCGCGAAAGCCGGGGTGCCGGTCGGGCTCGTCGAGGCAGAACATGAACGCTCTCGAGATCCCGTACCGGTCCATCCCGCCGAGGAGCTCCTCGGGCCTGCCGACCATCCCGTCGATGTCCGTGCCGAGGTGCGTGTGGGCGTCGAAGACGTCGAGACCCGACGGGAGAGCGGTCCGGAGGCGCGCGTCCCACTCCGCCGCGACCTGTCGTGCTCGCTCCAGCGGTTCCATGCCCCGAATCTATAGAGAGAGGTGCCGATTCCGTGCCGATTCCGCAAAGGACACTGTCGGCGGCGCGAGGCCGGCGGTAGCAAGGGAGCCGTCATGTCGTCCCTGATCGGAGGCTCCATGAAGCGCATCCACCTGCTCGTCCTGCTCGCGCTCCTCGCTCTCCCTCTCGCGGCCACACCGGCGAGTGGCAGCGGCGCGGGCAGCGTCGTCGTCGGCGAGCTCTACGCGTCCGGCGGCAACACCGGCGCCGCGTATGCGAACGACTACGTCCAGCTCTTCAATCGGGGCGCGAGCGCCGTGGCCGTCGACGGCTGGACGCTTCAGTACGCCTCCGCTGCCAGCGCGACGTGGCAGACGACCGCGCTGAGTGGCTCCATTCCGGCGGGTGGCCGTTACCTCGTGCAGCTGGCGTCCGGCGGAGTGAACGGTGCAGCACTGCCGACAGCCGACGCAACCGGCACCTCGAACCTCGCGGCGACCGGAGGGAAGGTCGCGATCGTCAACGGCGCGACGGCGCTTTCGTGCGGTGCGTCCGCGGGAAGCTGCTCCGGCAGCAGCTCGATCGAGGATCTCGTCGGCTACGGCGGTGCGGCCGACTTCGAGGGAAGCGGTGCCGCATCCGCGCCGGGCGCGACGACGGCGATCGCCCGCGCGGGCGGCGGGTGCACGGATACCGACGACAACGCCGCCGACTTCGCCACCGGCGCTCCGAATCCGCTCAACTCCTCTGCAGCGGCAGCTGCGTGCTCGGGAACCGGCGGAGGCGGCGGGCCCGGCGATGCGGACGTCACCGTCGACGTTCAACCGGCCATCTCGATCGCGCTCGACCACGCGACGCTGAGCTTCCCGGCCGCTGTGCCTGGGACGACGCCGGCTCCGCTCCCCGAGAACGTCACGGTGACGAGCAACGACCCGAGCGGCTACACGCTCAGCGTCCACCGGACGACGTTCGCGCCGCACGACCTGCTGCTCGGCATCGGCGTAGGCAGCGCGAGCCTCGCAGCAGTGCCGATCGCTCCCGCTCCGGATTTGCTCCTGGCGACGACGAGCAGCGCAAGCGCCGCGTCGGGAGACGTCTGGAATACGAGCGTCGGGTTCGTCTCGTCGCTCCCGGCCGTCCCCGCCGGGCACTACACGGCGACGTTGACCTACACGGTCATCGGCCGGTGAGACGCACGCTCGCGACGGTGGTTCTCGTGGCGGCCGCGGCATCCATCCCGGGTGCCGCGGCCAGCCGTGGGATCGGGCTCAGCGCGAGCCCGCTGCGCGTGACGCTTCGAGGCGCTTCCACCACCGTCATCACCGTGCGGAATCCGGGCCGGCGGACTCTCCGCGTCGACGTTGCCCGAGCGGGGTTCGCCCGCTCGATGCAGGGAAAACCGCGGCTGCGGCCTGCCGGTGGCGCCGTGGCCTGGCTCCGTCTGCAGCCTCGGCGGTTCAGGATCGCGCCCGGCGCGAAGGCGACTCTCCACGTCGTCGCGGCGCCCGGCCGGCAGGCCGCTCCCGGAGACCACCCGGCCGTCGTGCTCTTGACGACGCGGCCGCTCGGCGTGCAGCGCGTCCGGCTGCGGCTACGCGTCGGAGTCATCGTCGTGCTGCACGTTCGCGGCCGGATCGTGCGGCGCCTCGAGGCACGTTCGCTCACGACCCGTCGCGCAGGCGACGGGCGCATGCTCGAATTGCTCCTCGTCAATCGCGGCAACGTGACCGAGCGGCTCGGCGACGACAAGTTGCGGCTCGCGCTCGTGCGTGACGGACGCGTGTTCGCGACTCTGCGTCCGCACGGACGAGAGCTCCTTCCGCGCAGTGTTGGTATTGCGGAGTTCGCGTATCACGGGCCCGTGCGAGGGGATGTCGTCGCGCGCATCGAGCTGAGTCGTGCCGTGCACGGATTGCGACGCTCATTTCACGTTCGCCTATGACCGATAGACCGCGCATGGACAGACGTGTCGTCTGGCTGTTCGTCCTCGTCGGCTCCACCCTCGGCGGTCTGGCTCCGGAAGCGTGGGGCGGGAGCGCCTTGGGTCTCGCGTCGCTCGCCCTCGCATCTCTCGGTGGCGTCGCGGGCGTTTGGCTCGCGTTCCGTCTGACCGGTTAGAAGCTGAGGATCCGGCGGAGGAACTCGGCCTCCGGGACAGCCCCGTCCCAGCGCGGCTCACCGTCGACGACGATGCGCGGGACCGCCCACACCCACACCTGCATCTCCTGGGCGAGCAGCGGGAACTCGTTCGCCTCGATCGCGGTCGCGGTCACCCGCTCCGAGGCGAGGGCGCAGCGGTACGCCAGCAGCACGGCCGGCGAGCAATGCGGTCAAGTGGGAGTAACGAAGACCTCGAGCGCCAGGTCCCGGTCGAGCTCCGCGAGCGCGGCGAGCGAATCAGGACGCAGCGACGACGCGGCGCGCCCCGCCTCGACGATCGCGCCGACGAGCGAACCGAGCTCGTAGCCCCACGGCAGCCCGTCGTACCGCACGCCCACGTCCTTGCCCTCCGGGCGGATCGAGACGGCGGGGAAGCGGAGGAAGCCTTCCGGCTCGTCCGCCACGCGGCAAGTCACGCGCTCGCCGAGCTCCGCGAGGCCTTCGCAGACCCGCACCATCTCCGCGCCGAAGTCGACGTCGCGCGCGCCGGCCAGCGGCGTCTCTTCGGGCCCGATCGCGACGAACAGCTCGACGGGACGCTCGAGCTCGGCGAACCACTCCCGGACCCTCGTCTCCTCTTCGGCGCGCAGGAGCGCCACGGCCCTAGCCCCGTCGGTAGAGGTTGTCGATCGCCTGCTCGAGCTCGTCGAGCCGGGCGGCTCCGAAAGCGCGAATCGTCCCGTCCGAGTCGACCACGACATTGGTCGGCACACCGCGGACGCCGAGGGCGCCTGCGAGCTCGGCGCCCGGGTCGAGCAGGATCGGCCCCTTGATGCCCCACATCTCGCAGAAGCGCTCGACCTCGGGGCGCGGCTCTGTCCCTTCCCAGATGTCGACGAGCACGATCTCGAGACCCGACCGGGCCCCTTCGCGAACGCGCACGTCCTCGAGGAACGGCGCCTCCGCATTGCAGGGCCCTCACCAGGAGGCGAAGAAGTTGAGGATGTACTTCTTCTCCGCCCAGTCGTGGTTCGTCCTGCACTCGCCCGTCCAATAGTCCTCGAGCGCGAACGCCGGCAGCTTGCCGCCGATGAAGGGGCTCGGCTGCTCGAAGACGGGGACCGGGGGGCGCGCAGCGAGCAGGTCCTCGACGATCGAAATCGTCTGGCTGCCCGCGTTCGCCACGAGGATGCGCCCGTCGTGCGGATCGACGACGACCCCGCCCGGGCCGTGTCCGACCGGGATCTGCGCCCACTCGACGCCGTCGGCGACACCGAGCACGCTCACTGATCCCGCGCCGCGGTTCGTGACGTAGATGCGGTCGTGCGCCGGCGCGACGGTGAGCCCGACCGGCGCCTGGCCGGTGCGGATCTCCTCCACGACCTCGATCGCGTCCAGGTCGACCCGCGAAACCGTCCCGGCGATCGAGTTGACGATGAAGGCCTCGCCGCGCTCGGGGACGATCCCGATCGCGCAGGTGCCCGTGCCGAGCTCCAGGCGCCCGACCTCTTCGAACGAGTCCGCGTCGTAGAAGTTCGCCGACGCTGCGACGAAGTTGACGCACACCGCGAGACGTCGGGTCGGGTCGACGCCGATCGCCCCGGCGCCCGGCTCCGCATCGACGGTGGCCACGGTCTCGAGCGTGTCGAGATCGATCACGCTCATCGTCGAGCCGAGCGAGTTCCCGACGTAGAGGCGGCGGAACTCCGGAACATGGGTCAGGCCGGACGGATAGCCGCCGACCGGCACCGCCGTCTCCACCTCGAGCGTCGCCGAGTCGATGATCGTCACCTGGTCGGAGTGCGCGTCCGCGGAGAACACGCGGCCCGTCTCCTCGTCGAGGCCGATGTCGATCGGCTCGGCGCCCGTCGCGATCTCGGTGATCACCTCGTGCGTCTCGAGATCGAAGACCGAGACGAAGTCGCTGCGGGAGCAGGCGACGAATGCGCGTCGCCGTAGGTTGTCGACCGCGATTCCTTCGGGATCGAGGCCGACCGGGATCTCTGCGATCTCTCTCCACGGGGAGCGCGAGTCGATGCGGCACGCGGCTCCGACGGGGAAGGCGGGGTCGTCTCTCTCGTCGATTGCCGCCATGTGAGTGGCGAGTATCGCCGTTACGGGCAACGGAGCAAAGGGGAACTGCCCGGGATCGCTAGGATCCGTCCCGCCTTGGCCGACGGCATTCTCATCTACGGCGACTCCTTCCGCTCCGCGGATCTCCGGCATGCGGTGCCGCTCGGAGTGCCTGATCCGTTCCTCTACGCCGAGCAGAACGGGAACCGGCACGTGTTCGCCAACTCGATGGAGGCTGCGCGGTTGCGCGAGCTCGGGCTCTTCGACGTCCACGTACACGAGGAGTTCGGCGTCGACGAGTTGATCCAGGCCGGCACGCCGCGGCGCGAGATCGTGGCTCAGCTGGCCCTGCGTGCCGTGCAGAGCCTCGGGCTCAAGAGCTTCACGGTGCCCGAGCAATTCCCGGTGTGGCTTGCCGATCGCCTCCGTGCGGACGGCGTCGAGCTCGAGGTCGACCAGGACCTCTTCAACGACCGCCGCCGCGCGAAGACCAAGGCGCAGCTCGCCGGAATGAGGCGCGCCCAGCGTGCCGCCGAGGCTGCGATGGACAAATGCCGCGAGCTCCTGCGCCGGTCGGAGATCAGCGGCGACGAATTGCTCCTCGACGGCGAGCCGCTCACCGTGGAGCGCGTGAAGGCGGACCTGAACATCGTCTTCGCCGCGCACGACGCGACCGCCGACGAGTACATCGTCGCGCCCGGCCCGCAGGGTGCGGTCGGACACGACATGGGCTCCGGCCCGATCCGACCGGGCACGCCGCTCGTCGTCGACATCTTTCCGCGCGACAACGGCTCCGGCGTGTACACCGACATGACGCGCACCTTCGTCGTCGGCGACGTGCCCGACGATGTGCGCGAGTGGCACCGCCTCGTCAAAGAGGCGCTCGACCGGGCCGTCTCGGAGACCCGGCCGGGTGCCGACACGCGCGCGATCTTCGACGGCACCTGCGAGATCTTCGAGGCCGCAGGGGAGCTGACCGGGCGGACGAAGAAGCCGGGCGAGCCCCTCGCCGACGGCTTCTTCCACGGGCTCGGCCACGGCGTCGGCCTCGAGGTGCACGAGCAGCCCGGCATGGGCATGACCTCCGACCAGAAGCTAGTCGCCGGGGACGTGGTCACGATCGAGCCCGGGCTGTACCGCGCGGGCTACGGCGGCGTGCGGCTCGAGGACATCGTCCTCGTGACCGAGAACGGCGCCGAGAACCTCACGCAGTACCCGTACGACCTCGAACCCTGACTAATTCGCACGAATTCGGGTAGAGGCTGCCCAAATAGATCGGGAGCCGACGGGACCGCTTCGGGGCGGTTCCGCCGCCGCCCAAACTAGGAGGGCTGGATGAGCGCTTTGTCTTCCGACCGGCCGGTGACCTTGGTGGAGGGCACACCGGCCGCCGATCCCGCGCCGCTCGGTCTGGCGGGATTCGCCCTGACGACGTTCCTGCTCAGCGGGCACAACGCGACCTTCATCAACGACGCGGTCTGGATTGGCCCCGCGCTCTTCTACGGTGGCCTGGCCCAGTTCTGCGCCGGGATGTGGGAGTTCCGGAACCGGAACGTGTTCGGCGCGACCGCGTTCTCGACGTACGGCGGTTTCTGGATGGGGCTTGGGATCATCGTCGTCCTCGCCGACGTCTCGAAGACGTTCGCAGCGAGCCTTACGGCCGCGAACATCACGAACGCGCTGGCATGGTTCCTGTTCTCGTTCGCCGTCTTCAACACCTACATGCTGATCGGCAGCATGCGCGTGAACCTGGGCGTGTTCATGGTTTTCCTGACCCTTGAGATCACCGAGATCCTGCTTGTGATCGGCTTCTTCAGGCTCTCGCACAACCCAAACGCGACATGGGTGCTCCATGCGGGTGGCTGGGCTGGCGTCATTACCGCGGGCGTCGCCTGGTATGTGTCGGCGGCCGGCGTGTGGAACGGCGTCGCAGGCCGGGTGGTTCTGCCGGTCGGCGGGCCGCTCGTGTCGCAGACCCGCGTAGCGGCGACCGCCTAGGATCCAGGTAGCGAAAAGGAAGGAGGCCGCTGTTGGCAACTGAGGCGAGCCACCACGCGATCGACACGATGCTCCTCGAGGAGCGGACCTATCCGCCGCCCGAGGACTTCGCCGCCCAGGCGAACGCGCAACCCGAGATCTACGACCTCCCGTTCGAGGAGTTCTGGGAGCGGGAGGGTCGTGACCGGGTCACGTGGTTTGAGCCCTTCACGGAGCTCTACCAGTGGGAGCCGCCGTACGCGAAGTGGTATCTGGGCGGGAAGCTCAACGTCTGCTTCAACTGCGTCGACCGGCACGTCGAAGCTGGCGACGGCGGAGTTGTCGCCTACCACTGGGAGGGCGAGCCCGAGGGGGAGACACGCACCATCACGTACGCCGACCTCCAGAAGGACGTCGTCCGTTTCTCGAACGTCCTCAAGAAGTTGGGCGTCGAGAAGGGAACGCCGGTCGGGATCTACATGGGCATGGTCCCGGAGCTGCCGGTGGCGATGCTCGCGTGCACGCGCCTCGGCGCACCGCACACAGTCGTCTTCGGCGGCTTCTCGGCCGACTCGCTCTCGGGACGGATGAACGACATGAAGTGCGAGGTGCTGATCACCCAGGACGAGGCGTGGCGGCGAGGGTCGAAGGTCGGGCTCAAGAAGATCGCCGACGAGGCGATGGCCGACGCTCCAGGGGTGAAGAACTGCGTCGTCCTCCGCCGCACCGGCGGCGACGTGTCGATGCAGGATGGGCGGGACCACTACTGGCACGACCTCGAGAGCGACGCGTCAGACGACCCCGAGTCGTGTCCATGCGAGCCGATGGACAGCGAGGACCTGCTCTTCCTCATGTACACGAGCGGCACGACCGCGAAGCCGAAGGGGATCATCCACACGACGGCCGGCTACCTCGTCGGCACGGCGGCCACGCACCACTACATCTTCGACCTGAAGCGGGACGAGGACGTCTACTGGTGCGCGGCCGACATCGGGTGGATCACCGGCCACAGCTACATCGTGTACGGGCCGCTCTGCAACCGGACGACGTCGGTCCTCTACGAAGGGACGCCTGACTATCCCGACAAGGACCGCTGGTGGGCGATCGCCGAGAAGTACAACGTGACGATCCTCTACACCGCGCCGACGGCGATCCGCTCGCACATGAAGTGGGGGCCGGAGCACGCGCAGAAGCACGACCTCTCGTCGCTGCGCCTGCTCGGCTCGGTCGGGGAGCCGATCAACCCGGAGGCGTGGATCTGGTACCGCGAGCACATCGGCGGCGACCGGACCCCGATCGTCGACACCTGGTGGCAGACCGAGACCGGGATGATCCTGATCACGCCGCTGCCGGGGATCACGACGCTCAAGCCGGGATCTGCGACCCAGCCATTCCCCGGCGTGGTGCCGGCCGTCTTCGACGAGCAGGGGAACGAGGTCGGCCCCGGCGGGGGCGGATACCTCGTGCTCAAGAAGCCGTGGCCGGCGATGCTGCGAGGCATCTTCGGCGACGACGAGCGGTACCGCGAGACGTACTGGTCGAAGTACGACGACGTCTACCTGGCGGGTGACGGCGCCCGGATCGACCAGGACGGCGACTACTGGCTGCTCGGCCGGATCGACGACGTGATGAACGTCTCAGGGCACCGCATCTCGACGATCGAGGTGGAGTCGGCGCTCGTCGACCACCAGGAGGTCGCCGAGGCAGCTGTCTGTTCCCGTGCCGACTCGGTCACGGGTGAGGCGATCGTCGCGTATGTGACGCTGAAGGGCGGCGCCGAGGGCTCCGTCGAGAAGCTCGAGGAGCTGCGGAACCATGTCGCAGAGAAGATCGGGCCGATCGCCAAGCCGGCGAACATCGTCTTCACCCCTGAGCTGCCCAAGACGCGGAGCGGCAAGATCATGCGCCGCCTGCTCCGGGACGTCGCGAACAACCGGCAGCTCGGCGACACGACGACGCTCGCCGACCCGACGGTCGTCGACGAGATCGCGAAGCGGGCGACCGACGAGAAGGCGCAGGAGGCTGAGGCCTAGGCCGTAGGATCGGAGGCGTGACACCCGAGGAGCATCGCCGACTCGGCGTCGAGCTCTACAACGGCACCTGGACTCTGATCGAGCGTGAGGACCGGACGCCGGACGAGAACGACGAGATGCTCCACCGGGCTCACGCCTCCGCCTACCACTGGCTGCAAGCGCCCCACACGGCGGCGAACGAAGCGCGCTCGCACTGGCTCTGCTCGCGCGTCCATGCGCTCGCAGAACAGCCCGAGGGTGCGCTTTACCACGCCCGGCGCTGCCTCGCACTCGTCGAGTCCGCGCCGGGGGCGATGGAGGACTGGGATCTCGCCGCGGCGTACGAGGCGCTCGCGCGTGCTCATCTCTCGGGGGGCGAGGTCGACGAGGCGCGCCGCTACCTCGAACTGGCTCGACAAGAGACAGCGGAAGTCGCGGAAGAGGACGACAGAAAGCACATCGAAGCGGATCTCGCTTCTCTCCCCCTATAGAGGGTGGGCGCCGTCCGCGGCGAATGGTAAAAACTCGCGCTACGAGCGGCTGCGGAGGTTGAAGGCACTCCAACGGGCGGATTCGGGCCAGGTGCCAACTGGACCGCCGACCTCGCAAGACGCCGCCGCCCGTCCTTCTTGAATCCACGCCGGGCAAGATCTGCTCGGCGTGCGCATCTCGGTGCTCAGCGTCGCGGCGGCGCTTCTGGCCGCCGGCGGCGCCCTCGTCAGCCTGGCGCTCGGCTTCCTCATCCTCGCGGAGGACTTCGGGGACCTCGTGCCCAACCGCTGGGTGGTCGTGTTCGCCGCATCCTCGGGGGCGACCATCGCGCTCTTCCTCGCGGCCATCGTCAGCGGACGGGGGCGCAACACCGCGGACGCGCGGTTCGGGTGGGAAACCATGCTCAGCATCGCGGCGGCCCTGGTGTTCGGGATCGCGACCGCTCTGAGCGGCGGATTTCCGGGCTATCTGTGCCTGGCGAGCATCCTCGCCGTCTACGTCACGCTCGCCCGCTGGACGTGGTGGACCTGGCGCGCGTCGCGCTAGCCGTCCAGGAGTGACTCGAACCGGGAGGCGTCGTCGAACGGCCCGATCACGGCGAGGCGCATGCGGTCGGTCGCGATCAGCTCGGACGCGACGCGCGCCACGTCGTCGCTCGTCACCGCGTCGAGCCCGCGCACCACTTCCTCGGGGTCGGGGAGGCGGCGCTCGAGCACCTCCTTTCGCAGCCCGAACATCGTCAGCCCCTGCGGGCTCTCGAGCTGGAGCACGAAGCGCCCCTTGGCGAAGTTGCGCGCCTTCTCGAGCTCGTCCACCGGAAGCGGCTCGGCCGCGATCCTCCGTAGCTCGGCGGCGATCGTCGAGACAGCGTCGTCGATGCGGGCGATGTCGACGCCCGCCTGGGAGTAGAGGGTGCCGGCGTCGGTGTAGCTGTGGTTGAGCCCGTAGACGTAGTACGCGAGGCCGCGCCGCTCGCGAACCTCGGTGAAGAGGCGCGAGGACATCCCGCCGCCGAGAGCGGTCGCCAGGAGCTGGATCGCATAGCGGTCGGGATGATCGAGCGGCACGCTGTGAACGCCGAGCGAGACGTGGGCCTGCTCGGATTGTTTCGTCGAGACCCGAACGCGACCGTTCAGGTACGGCGCCGTCAGCTCCGGCTCACCGGTCTCGGCGTCGGCCAGGTCGCCGAGCAGCTCCTCTACGCGCTCGAGCAGGCCGTCGCCGATCTTGCCGGCGACGCCGAGCACCATGCGCGAGGGCTTGTACCAGCGGTCGAGGTAGCCCATGAACGTGTCCCGCGTCGCGGCGCGGATCGTCTCCTTGGTGCCGATGAGGTGCCGGCCGAGCGGCTGGTCGCCCCAGAGGAGCTCCTCGTAGACGCCGCCGATGTAGTCGCGCGGCGTGTCGTAGTACATGTTCATCTCCTCGATGATCACGCCTTTCTCCCGCTCGATCTCCTCGGCCTCGAAGCGGGAGTTGCGGAGCATGTCGACGAGGACGTCGAGCGCGACGTCGCGGTGCTCGGCAGCGCACTTGACGTAGTACGCGGTGCTCTCCTTGCCGGTGAACGCGTTGAACTCGCCGCCGATCGCGTCGATCTCGCCGGCGATCTGCCGGGCACTCGGCCGCCGCTCCGTGCCCTTGAAGAACATGTGCTCGGCGAAGTGCGCGATCCCGCCTGCCTCCGGAGTCTCGTACCGGGAGCCGGCGGCGAACATCACCATCACCACGACCGACTGCGCGTAGGGCAGATCGGCCGTGAGGACGCGCAGGCCGTTATCGAGCGTGTCTCGTTGGAACACCGTCACCCCGCGCGATCGTATAGACGTATCCCTGGTGTATGGGGAAGAGACAAGGCGCGCGATTGCGGCGCAGCCCGAGTGGCTGGCGCAGGTTCCGACCGATCGACGCTTCCCGGACGGCGCGCGTCTCCTCTTCACGGGCTGCGGGACGTCGTTCCACGCAGCCATGACGGGAGGAGACTCGGCGCAGGCGCTCGAGCTCGCGCTGCGTCCGGAGCGGGTGGCCGACCTGCTCGTCCTCGTCTCGCACGAGGGCGAGACGCCGCTCACCCTCGAGGCGGCTCGAGCGTGGCAGGGCCCGCGCTGGCTCGTCACGGGTAAGGCCGACGGGCCGATCGCCGACCTGTGCGACGAGGTGATCGTCTGCACGCCGGAGATCGAGGAGAGCTGGTGTCACACCGCGAGCTATACGGCCGCGGCGGCGACGATCGCTGCACTGCACGGGGAGGACGTGTTGTGGCTGCCGGGCGCCGTCGAGGAGGCGCTTTCGGCGCGTTTGCCGGCGTACGGCGAGCAGGAGCGGTTCCTCGTCGCCGGCGCGGATCGCGACCTCGCGACCGCACACGAGGCGGTACTGAAGCTGCGCGAAGGCGCCTGGGTGGCGGCCGAGGCGTACGAGACCGAGCAGCTCCTGCACGGCTATCTCGCCGCGGTGGACGAGTCGGTGCGTGCGTTCGTCCTCGAGGGCGACGGGCTCGCGGCGGAGCGGGCGGCGGCTGCGGCGGCGGCGCTCCGGGCGCTGGGCTGCGAGGTGGATCTCGTGCCCACGCGCCACCCGGTCGTGGACATCGTGCTCTTTCAGCGGCTGGCGGTCGAGATCGCCGAGTCACGCGGACGGGAGCCGGACCGGATCCGGCGGCACGATCCGCGCTGGATCGCCGCGGCGGCCGCGGCCAAGGCGGACAACGCGTCCTAGAGCTCGGCCAGTGCGGCGAGGAGCCGGTCGACCTCCTCGAACGTGTTGTAGTGGACGAAGCCGGCGCGGACGGCCCCTTCCGGCTGTAGCCCGAGGCGCGTCATCGCCTCGACTGCGTAGTAGTCCCCGGCCCAGACGGCGATCTTTCGCTCGGCCAACCGCTCCGCGACGGCGCGAGGCGAGACGCCGTCGACCCGGAAGGCGAACGTCGGCGCCCGACCCTCCACCGTCTCGAGTCCGTAGAGCGTGCAACTGTCTGGCAGCCCGTCGAGGACGCGTTGCCCTAGCGCTCGCTCTTGTGCCTGGATCGCGTCCCAGCCGATCCCGTCGATGTACTCGACCGCCGCGATGAACCCGGCGAGCAACTCGTGCGCGAGCGTGCCGGTCTCGAAGCGGTGGCCGACAGGCTCGTCCGCGGCGGGCCGCACCTTGTACGGCCGCCACGAGCGCAGGAGCTCCTCGCGGCCGAAGGCGAGACCGAGATGCGGGCCGAAGAACTTGTACGGCGAGCAGAGGAGGACGTCCACGCCGAGCGTGCCGACGTCGATCGGCCCGTGCGGGGCGAAGTGGACGGCGTCGGCCCATGCGAGCGCTCCCGCCTCGTGCGCGAGCGCGACGATTCGCGCCGCGTCGGGAAGCGTGCCGACCGCGTTCGATGCGAGCGGGAAGGCCACGACGCGCGTGCGCTCCGTCAGCTTCCGCTGGAGATCGTCGAGGTCGACGCTCGTGTCGTCGCGGATCTCGACGAAGTCGACGCGTAGGTCGAGATCGTGCGCGAGCTCGAGCCAGGGCGAGACATTCCCATCGTGGTCGAGCCGCGTGACGAGGATCTCGTCCCCAGCGGCGAGCGTGCGGCCGAGCGCGCGCGTGAGGGCGAAGTTGAGCGTCGTCATGTTCGGGCCGAACGCCGTTTCCTCCGGCCGGCAGCCGAGGAACCGTGCTGCCGTCGCGTGGGCTTGTTCGACGAGCTCGTCGCTGCGCCGGCTCGCGGCGAACGCGCCGCCGAGATTCGCGTTCGACTCGCGCAGGTACGCGGCGATCGCATCGATCACCGACTGCGGGCACTGCGTTCCGCCCGGCCCGTCGAGGAAGGCGACGCCGGACGCGAGCGCCGGGAACTGCGCGCGGACAGCCCCGAGGTCGAGGGCGGCGGTGGCCATCTAGCTCTGTTCCAGCGGCGCCATCGTCAGCCCATGTTCGCGCAATTGCTCCCAGTAAAGCTCGGCTTGTTCGCGAAGCCCCGACCAGACGACGGCCTGGCCCGAGTTGTGGATCCGGTTGGCCATCCGCATCCCTCCGTCGTACGAGACTCCGGGGATCACCGTCGAGAGGGCCGCGGCGACGCCCTGGAACGTGTTGTGATGGTCGTTGAGGACGATCACTAGCCACGGCCGGCCGAGTCCCGTGCCCTCGCCGCGGTCGAGGCGCTCCCTCGGGGGTGTCAACGTGCCGCTCATGTGTCGGTCGTCCGGCCGTTCACGGTCCACCGATAGTCCGGCTTGGCGGTGAGGGAAGAGCCGACGAAGCAGTCGCGCTCGGCCAGCGCGAGGAGCTCGGCGAGCGCCTCCCCTTCCGGCTCGGGCTCAATCTCGACGGCGAGCTCGACCTCGGTCTCGACCAGGGCGTACCGCTTGTCCGTCTCGCGCTTCGTGACGAGCGTTCGTGCGCTGCCCGACGCCGAGCGCACGTCCACATTGATGCGATTCGCGTGGAACCTGAGACTCTTGAGCGAGCAGCCGACGAGCGCGGCGAGAAGCAGATGCTCGGGCGACCATTCGGGTGGCGCGTCGAGCACGACGCCGTTCTCGTCCGAGAGCTCGCCGCTCGCGGAGAGGTCGACCGCATACCGCAGCTCCTTCGCTCTGACGGGCATGGCTCCATGGTCTCAGATGCGCCCTGCCGTCCGGGTGGGCTCGTACGCTGCTCCACGTGCGACGGCTGCGTTCGCTGTCGGAGACCGAGTGCTATGTCCGCCTGTACGGCGGCTGGGACCCGACGGTGACCCTCGTGAAGATCGAGCCGCGCTGTCCGCGCTACGCGCTCAGCGTGTCGGGCGAGGATCTGCGGCGCGATTTCGAAGCGCGCATCGAGGCGCGGGCCGAGGAGCTTGTGGCCGAGCTCGACGCGGCCGAGGCCGCTGCCGAGGCCGCGTAACAGCGCGCCGACGAACCGGCGCAAACCTGCGACCCCGGCGTGACGCTCCGTCACCTACGGTTCCCAAAGGGAGCCTCGCTCCCCCCATGGGGATTGCGTGGCTCAGGTGACGGACATGGCCGAAGGAGACTCGACTCCGAGTGACGTGCCGGACGTTCTCGCTCCGGGACTCCGCATCGTCTTCGTCGGCATCAACCCCGGCCGCGTATCGGCTGCCGCCGCTGCGCATTTCGCAAATCCGCGCAATGACTTCTGGCGCCTCCTTCACGCGGCCAG
>DATFHC010000137.1:0-21049 GCA_035248765.1 Gaiellaceae bacterium | reverse complement strand
ACCGCGGTATGCGGCACCCGAAGCTCTGATTCGAGACGTAGCAGTCGCCGCCGCCGATGCGCGGCATGACCCACACGTAGACCGTGGATCCGTCGGTCGCGCGAAAGCTGATGATCTTGCGCGCCTTGGCCGCCTGCGCGGCGCGCGGGAGGAGGACCTTCGTTCCGTCCGGCAGGACTTGCCGGACGTCTTCGTCGATCGGCTTCGGAAGCGGGAAGCTCTCCCAGCCGACGACCTTTCCGTTTCCGTCCAGCGCCACAACCGACCTGAGGCCGTCGGCGCGGCTCCGGTGCGCGGACGGAACGCTGTACACGAAGAAGCCGGCATTGATCGGGGCCGAGACCCACGTGACCGGAAGCGTCACCTTCGTGCGGTCGGCGAATCGCGCTTCGACTGTCTTCGTCGAGCCGGCTCGAACAGAGCCCAAGGCGACGAGGGGATAGCCGTCGTTGGCGCTGAACCAGCTGACACCGAGCGGCCCGGCGGCACGCGACTCGGCTGTCGTCCGCGGGCTCTTTGCGGGTTCGCAGCCGCCCGAAGCCTTTGTCCAGAGTTCGCAGAACCCGCCGCCCTTCCTCGGTGCGACGTAGAGCGTGTGGAGCGTCGGGTGGTTGCCATGGACGCTGTTCGCGTCGAAGCGCGCGGTCATGATCTTCCGCGCCTGGCCCGGGATCGCCTGGGGGTTCATCCCCTTCGGCGCGCCGATGTTGAAGCTGCCGAAGAAGTTCTTGACCTTTGGAGGTGCCGACGGTGCGCTGAGGAAGTCGACGAACGTCTGCGGCCAGCCGAATGCGACCGCAGTCACGGCAGCTGCGAGCGCGACAGCGGCGGCAGAGAGCGCAGCACGCCTCGGCACTCGCCGCAAACGGGCGGTGCGTCGGGCCGAGGGCTCCCAGACGGGCCTGGCGTTCCCAAGGCGAAGGAGCACGTCGTTCCAGTCGCGATCGTCGAGCGGGCTCGCGACCGCATCGAATTGCGCCTGGATGAGTAGATCGACCGACTCGGTCATGACCGGACTCCTTCCTCTTGCAAGACCGCGGCGAGCGTCGCCCTGGCCTGTGCAAGCGTCGCGGCCACCGTGCCCGCATCGATCTCCAGGGCTTCGGCGATGGTCTGGTACGAGAGGTCGGCGAAGTAGCGCAGAAAGACGACAAGCCGCCGTCGCGGAGGCAGCGCATGGACGGCGGTGGTGAGGGCGAAGTCACGCTCGGGTTCGACGAACTCGGGATCGGCCGCGTCGAGCGAGATCTCCTCACCGGGTCGACGCTGCTCGAGCGCGGTGCGGAGGACGATTCGCCAAACCCAGCCCTCCAGCGATCCTCGGCCTGCGTACTGGGGGCTCGCCCGCAACGCTCGCGCGAAGCCCTCTTGCACCGCGTCGTGGGCAGTCTCGTAGCTTCCGGTGACCGGAGCGACACCGTTCCGGAAGCGGGTGTACCGCTCCCGGTAGAGACGCTCGATCCCAGCGACCGTCTCGTCCATTACGTAGAAGAGGCTAGACCGGCTCGATTTCTTTAGCGCAGAGCCTCCTGAAACGCGCGGTGCAGGTCGCTCGCGACGTTGTGGAGCAGGAACGTTCGCTGCGGCGGAGTGAGGCCGCGCTTCATCGCGTCGCGCAGCTCGTTGCTGGTGCAGTCGTCGGCTTGGAAATGCGCGTAGTCGAGGCGCATTTCGTCGTAGTAGAGGTCGGCCGGCCCTGGTTCCGAGGTGCTGTGCAGGTAGTAGTCGCGCGAGTCATGGACGAGTGTCTTCGCGTCGCGCATGCAGCCGCCGACGCTGGAGCTCCCGATGATGGTCGACGGCGGGAAGGCACCTCCTCCGGAAAACGTCACCGTGTGGCCCTTGCGTGCCGCAGCGCCACCACAGCCGGCCGACACGAGGGCGACGAGGAGGCCGAGAACCAGCGCCCGGTTCAACCCAGCGGAGGATGCGAGCGCCGCCAGAGTGGCGAGCGCTGGTACATCGCGGCCGTCGTGTTCCAGCCCCGACTGAGAGCCGAGAAGCGGGCGAGCTCGAACCGGCCTTGGGGCGTCGGATAACGAGCCTTCGCATTGAGGAGCTCGTAGCCCGCGCTGCCCAGAACGTCGCCCGCGACCTGCTCGAACGTGAGCGCGTCCTCGCGGCTCATCTGGCTGCGCCAGTCGCGGAGGCCCGGCGTGGGCGGCTGCGCGAGGTTCCGGTGCTCGGGCATGTTCGCCGCGTCGCTGACGCGGGTGTGGTCGAGCATGTCGGCCTCCCACGGCAGCGAGCCGTGCTCGCAGACGCGGCGTAGCTCGCGCTCGGGCTCGGCGACGAGATCCTCGTAGCGAAGCTCGAGGTAGCGGCTACCGGAATGGCGGCCGAGGCGCCGCGCGGAGAGGATCTCGGTCCGCCACCGCGCGGCGAACTGCGCAACGGTTCGCGGCTGCGCCCACGTCTTGCCGGAAAAGCCCTCGGGCAGCTCGAGGAAGGAAAGCGCCGCGTCGCGCCCGTCGCGGACGAGATGCACCCAGAGCGCGTCCGGGAAGAGGCGCTCGAGCAACGGCAGCTGCTGCATGTAGAGCGGCGTCTTGTCGCCCCAGCGCGGCTTCCCCTGCCGCTCGGCGTACGTCTCGAAGATCGCGGCGATCGCCTCGCTCGTCGTCATCCCCTCGCGCAGCCGCGGCCGGACATCGTCCGGCCTGATGCCCCAGTCGTACAGCGTTCGCAGGCGCGCGAGATCGTCGAGGAACTCGTCGAGCTGCGGCCGGCTCCCATGCCGGTGAGCTAGCTGCGGTACGAAGAACGTCTCGTACGGGATCGCGAGCTGGCTATTGCGGTCCAGCATCACGCGCAGGAGCGTCGTGCCGGACCGGCCGACGCCCAGGATGATGAGAGGGGGAGCCATCGCCCGAGCCTAGAGGACGAGCTCGGCGAGCGTCTGCAGCGCTTGGGGCTGCGGCGTGCCGAGCACGAGTGTCGTGACCGGCGTCTCGCGCCAGGCTTCCAGGCGCTCCGCGATCCGCTCCTTCGGGCCGACGAGCGCGACGGCATCGACAAGCGCGTCGGGCACCGCGGCGATCGCCTCGCGCTGCTTGCCGGCGAGGTAGAGCTCCTGGATCCGCTCGGCCTCGTCCTCCCAGCCGTAGCGGCGGACGAGTGCGTTGTAGAAGTTCCGGCGCTTAGCACCCATGCCGCCGACGTAGAGCGCGACGTGCGGCCGCAGGGCGTCGCGGAGAGCCTCGACGTCGTCGCCGACGAGGACGCTCGCGGTCGCCGCGATCTCGAACTCCGGCGCCGCTCCCGCGACGCTCGGCCCGAACGCGTCGTCGAAGCGCTCCGGGTCGACGAAGATCGGCAGCCAGCCGTCTGCGATCTCGGCCGCGAGCGCGACGTTCTTCGGTCCGAGCGCGGCGAGGTAGATCGGGATCTCGGCGCGCAGCGGGCGCAGCATCAACTTCAGCGGCTTTCCGAGGCCGGTCGCACTCGGCCCGTCCCACGGGATCTTGTAGTGCTCGCCGTGGTGCTCGACGACCTGCCGTTGCAGCGCCGCGCGGACGATCTCGACGTACTCGCGCGTCTTCCCGAGCGGCTTCCCCCAGGGTTGCCCGTGCCACCCCTCGACGACTTGCGGCCCCGAGGTACCGAGCCCGAGCACGAAGCGGCCGCCGGAGAGTAGGTCGAGCGTCGCCGCGGTCATCGCGGTGTTCGCGGGCGTGCGGCCGGGGATCTGCATGATTGCCGAGCCGAGCTTGATCCGGTCGGTCCGCGCCGCCAGCCAGCCGAGGACGCTGACCGCGTCGGTGCCCCAGGCCTCCGCGACCCAGACCGAATCGAAACCGAGCCGCTCCGCCTCCTGCACGAGCGGGAAGAGGTCGGCGGGATTCGTGCCCGGGGGCGCGTAGCCGAGGCTCAATCCCAACTTCATTAGGGTGACTCTATGGCGCATCCCGAGCTCGCAGCGGAACAGGCCTACGTCGACCGCGCTTACGACCAGCTCGACAAGATGCGGTCGACGGTCGCGCGGACGCAGGAGGCGATGGCGACCGAATGGGCGGCGCTGAACATGGAGGCGTGGGCGAAGCGCCGGATGCGCACCTTCGAGGACGCCGAGCGCGGTCTCGTCTTCGGCCGGCTCACCTTGGATGGAACGCCGCGTCCGCTCTACGTCGGACGCCGCTGGGTGCACGACGAAGAGCACGAGTCGCTCGTCGTCAACTGGCAGGCGCCCGCGGCTCGTCCGTTCTACACCGCGACCCCCGAGATACCGCACGGCGTCCAGCAGCGGCGCCGCTTCCGCGCCGAGGGACGGCGACTCACCGACATCTCCGACGAGGCGCTCGACGGGAGCGCGGTCGAGGGTGCGAGCGTCTCGGACTTCCTGCTCGAGGAGCTCGAGCGCCGGCGCGACGTGCGGATGCGCGACATCGTCGCGACGATCCAATCGGACCAGTACCGGCTGATCACGGCCGAGCCCGAAGGAGCGCTCGTCGTCCAGGGCGGTCCGGGCACGGGGAAGACGGCCGTCGGTCTGCACCGCGCGTCCTGGCTCCTCTACACGCACCGCGAGCGGCTGCGCCGGGTGCTCGTCGTCGGCCCGAATCCGACGTTCATGGACTACGTCTCGCACGTCCTCCCGACCCTCGGCGAGGAGGCCGTCGAGCAACGCGCCGTCACCGAGCTCGTCGACGGGATCGAGGTCGGCCGCGAGGAAGAGCCGGACGTCGCGCGCCTGAAGGGCGACCCGCGGCTGCGCGAGGTCGTGGCGCGCGCCGTTGAAGTCGCCGTCGTGCCCGCGCCGGAGGAGCTCGTGACCCTCGTGGACGGGCTCTACATCCGCGTTCGGGAGCGGGACGTGGCTGCCTTGCTCGAGGAGGCGCTGGATACTGGGGCGCCGCTCGGGCTCGCGCGCGAGCGCTTCCGGATGGCCGTGCTCCGCCGCTTCTACGAGCGCTACGGCGAGCTGCTCGGTCCGCGGGCGCTGCGCAGCTTCGACGAGCTCGAGCGCGCGCTGCGGCGCGGTGGCTTCCTGACGCGCTGGCTCGACCGCGTCCTCCCACTGCCGCAGCCGGCGAAGCTCGTCGCGCGGCTCCTCACGTCGCCGGCCGTGCTCGAGACGGCGTCCGAGGGCGTGCTCGACGACGACGAGCGGAAGCTCCTGCTGCGGGATCGGCCGAGGCGCATCTCCGACCTCCGCTGGAGCGACCAGGACGTTGCGCTCCTCGACGAGGCGCGCACGCTCCTCGACGGCGCGCCGCGCACGTACGGGCACGTGATCGTGGACGAAGCGCAGGATCTCTCGCCGATGCAGCTGCTTGCGATCTCGCGCCGCGCGATCGACGGCTCGCTCACGATCCTCGGCGACGTCGCGCAGGCGACGGGGCCCGTCGTCTACCGGCGCTGGCAGGAGCTCGAGCCGTATCTGCCCGACGAGGCGGAGCTCTCGATCGAGGAGCTCCGGCACGCCTACCGCGTTCCGGCCGAGATCATGGACTTCGCGCTTCCGCTGCTCGACCGCATCGCTCCCGAGGTCGAGCCGCCGCTCGCCTACCGCAAGGGAGGCGATCCGCCGAGGCTGGTGCGGGTCGGCGAGGACGCCCTCCTCGAGACCGCGCTGCGTGAGGCCGTCGCGCTCGAGGATCTCGACGGCCTTCTCGCCGTGATCGTTCCCCGCTCGTTCGGCGTCGACGATTCCTTCCCGTTCCCGATCCTCACGCCGCGGCAGGCGAAGGGCCTCGAGTTCGACCACGTGGTCGTCGTCGAGCCCGCTGCGATCGCCGACGACGGAGACCGCGGGCTGCGCGAGCTGTATGTAGCTCTGACCCGCCCGACGAAGACGCTCGTCGTCGTCCACGCGCGCCCGTTGCCGGACGACCTCGGGTCCGTCTAGTTCACCGCGAAGAGCCGCCACTCGCCGGGCACGCCCTTCAGCTCTGCGAGCCCTCGATCCTGGAACCGAAGGTCGGAGCCGGCGACGAGATCCTTCACGGTCGAGGAGACCAGGACCTCGCCGGGACCTGCGAGCGCCGCGACTCTGGCCCCGATGTTGACCGCGAGGCCGGCGATCTTCGACCCGACGAGCTCGCATTCACCTGTATGTAGGCCCGCGCGTACGTCGAGCCCGAGCTCTCGAACGCTCCCGCCGATCGCCTGCGCGCAGCGGACGGCACGGATCGGCCCATCGAAGCGGGCGAAGAAGCCGTCGCCTGCGGTGTCGATCTCCTCTCCACGGAACCGCGAAAGCTGCTGCCGGACGAGCGCGTGGTGCCGCTCGACGAGTTCGCGCCACCCTGTGTCACCGAGTTCCGCCAGCTTCTCGGTCGAGCCGACGATGTCCGTGAAGAGAACCGTGGCCAGCACCGTTTCGGGCTCTCGTTCGTCGAGCCCGCGGACGAAACGCTCCACCTCCGGCAGCAGCGTCTCGGTTTGGAGGTAGACGGCGAAATCGGGCCCCGGCACCTCGAAGCGTCGGGCGCCGGGAATCCGCGCCGCGATGTACTCGGCTTCTTCGCGGTCGTGGGGTGCGTGAGCAACGAGCGTTGGCACTCGAATCGCGCCGAGCACGTCGCGGACGTCGACATCGAACATCATCCGCAAGATCGTCGCCACGGCACCCGGACTGGCCGAGAGCCGGTCGTGCCGGGCCCAGCGGGCGATGAACTCCGGGTCATCGGCATGAGACGCGGCGACCGCACGGACCGTCTGCTGCGCGTTTTCGTAGGTGCCCCACATGCGCAGGGAGTGCTCGAGGTCCTTTCGCTGCTCCTCGAGCGTCTCAGCCCACGGGTACTCAGGCTCCCACGTCCCTTTGGCGTATGCGTGGAAGAGGATCAGGCCGAGCGTGCGTTCCGGGTAGGTGGCCGCGAAGAGCGTGCACATCGCGGCCGCTTCGACCGTGCCGAACAACACCGCGCGCTCCGATCCGGCGGCGTCGAGAACGGCGCGCACGTCGTCCATCCGAGCTTCCAGCGTTGCCGGCTCGCGCGGTCGGTCGGACAGACCGGTGCCGCGGCGGTCGAAGAGGATGAAGCGCGAGAAGGACGCGACCCTGTCGTGAAACGCCCGCTGAAACGGTGTCTCGCGCTCGATCTCGATGTTGCCTCCGAAGCCGTGGGCAAAGACGATGTCGGGCGGCCCTTCCCCATCGGTCGTATACGCGATCGAGAGGTCGCCGCTCTTCGCGTACCGAAACTCGTCCCGCGGATCCACGCGACTCAGATCCCCCGCTCGGGAAAGAGAAGGCTGTAGCCGTAGCGCCGCACTCGGCGTTCGTACCACAGCGAGACGAGGTCGAGGTAGGCCCGCATCCGCGGGTCTCGCTTCAGCTCCTGCCAGCGGCGGAAGTACTTCTCGTTCGCTCCGGTGTCGACCGGCTCGCCGGGCGGGATCGGATCGAGCTCGAGGAACTCGAAGATCCTTCGTAGCTCTGCTGCCGGATCGCTCACGAGCTGCTCGTACTGGAGGACGTGCACCCGGCGGAGGTGCTCCCGGTCCTCTTCGAAGAGTGCGTGAGAGTGGAGCCAGTGCTCGAACATCCGGTCGAAGCGTCGAGTGCCCCGCCACTTCGCGGTCGGGATCGAGACGGGGATCGGATGCCGGACGATGACGACGAACGTGGAATTGGGATAGAGCGCCTGCAGGAAGCGCGTCTTGAGCAGGTTCGGCGGTGATTTCTCGAGGAGGAGCGGCCGGGAGAGGTCCCAGTGCGGCGACCACTCCTCGAACAGCCTCAGTGCGTTCGCCTCGGACACGAGCGGCGAGCTCTCGGTCAGGTGCATCTCCGGCGCGAAGCCGAATCGCCCGGGCCGGCCGTGCTCGTGATCGCTCGGGTAGACGGACTGCAGGTGCTGTCCCTCGTCGGCGGGAGCGCCGGTGCCCGAGAAGCCGCTGACGTGCGGGTGTGCCGCGAGCAGCCGTGCCAGCAGCGTCGTGCCGCTGCGGTGCAGGCCCGCGAGGAAGACGAAGCGGTGCCCGTTCATCGGCGGCGAATCGTACGCAGCGGCCCAGCCCCGTCTGCTTGGAGTAGCGTCGAGCCGATGCGCACGCGCTTCCTCGGCGACGGCGGGCCGGAGGTCTCGGTCGTCGGTCTCGGCACGAACAACTTCGGCCGGCGCTGCGATTACGAACAGACACTCGCCGTTGTCGACGCGGCGCTCGACGCCGGCGTCACGCTGTTGGACACCGCCGACATCTACGGCCAGGGGATGAGCGAGGAGTACATCGGCCGGACGCTCGAGGGCCGCCGCGACCGTGTCCTCATCGCGACGAAGTTCGGCAAGGAGATGGACGAGCGGCCCGAAGAACGGCGCGGCAACCCGGACTACGTCCAGTGGGCGGTCGAAAGCTCGCTGCGGCGGCTGCGCACCGACGTGATCGACGTCTACCAGATGCACGAGCCCGATCCGCTGACGCCGATCGAGGAGACGCTCGGTGCGCTCAACGACCTCGTCCACGAAGGCAAGGTGCGCTGGATCGGCTCCTCGAACTTCTCCTCCGAGCAGATCGAGGCGGCCGAGGAGGTCTCGCGCGGCGCGGGGTTCCACCGCTTCGTCTCGGTGCAGAACGAGTACTCGCTCGTCGAGCGCGAGGCCGAGGACGGAGTTCTGGCGACCTGCGAGACGCTCGGGATCGGCTTTCTCCCGTACTTCCCGCTGGCGAGCGGGCTGCTCACCGGGAAGTACCGCCGGGACGAGGTGGCGTCGGAGGGACGGCTGGCCGGGCGCGAGATCCCGGCCGAGCGGTGGGATCGCGTCGAGGCGCTTCAACGCTATGCGGACGAGCGCGGAGCCTCGCTGCTCGAGGTGGCGATCAGCGGCCTGCTCGCGATGCCGGCCGTGACCTCGGTCATCGCGGGAGCCACGAGGCCGGAGCAGGTACGCGCGAACGTCTCCGCCGGTTCCTGGGAGCCGAGCGCCGACGACGTGGAGGAGCTGCGGGCGCTCCGCTGATCTCCGACGCGGGAGCGGGCGATGCCGCCGAGCTCCGCGCGATGTTCCGCGAGTACGCCGCTTTGATCGGCGACCACTTCTGGAGCGACGGCTTCGAGGACGAGCTCGCCGCGCTGCCGGGCTACTACGACGCGCTGCTCGTCGCGCGCGACGACGCCGGTGCGCTCGTCGGCTCGGTCGCAATCAAGCGGCTCCCCGACGGCACCGCCGAGCTCAAGCGCCTCTACGTCCGGCGGCCGGCATGTGGTACCGGGCTCGGCAGGACGCTCGCGACGGCAGCCGTCGCTCGGGCCCGGGAGCTCGGCTACACGCTCCTCCGGCTCGACACGCTGCCGGCGATGGAGACGGCGCGGGGGATCTACGTGTCGCTCGGCTTCGTGCCGTGCGAGCCGTACAGCGACAACCCGATCCCCGGCGTCCTCTTCTTCGAGCTGCGGCTCTAGCCGGCTACGCGGCGGCGACGTCGCCGAGCCGGTACCGCAAGTCGTTGAGCCGCTCGCGCCACTCGTCGGAGAGGGCGGCGACACATTTCATCGAGCGGCACGCGAGCTCGACGAGCTCCGTCGGCGGGATGCCGTGCTGCTCGGCCCACGCGCGATCCCCCTCTGAAAGGTCATCGCCCGGCTCACCCGCCGTCGCCGCGACGAGCTCCGCGGCACGCACTGCCGGCTCGGCCGACTCCTCGTTCGGCTCGTCGCATGCCGCGGCGAGCGTGTCGCGGAGGGAATTCCAGTCCATCACGGATCGAATTCCACCTGCTCGAAGAAACGAAGCACCCGATGCCCCGGCCGCACGCGATCCTGCAGCGCCCGTAACTCGTCGTCGGACGCCTCGCCCAGCGCTCGCTTGACCGCGAGCCAGGGCAGGTTGAAGTCTTCCTGGATCATCATCGTCGAGATCCGCGGGTTGATCTCGATCACCTTCTCGCCCATGAACTGGATGCTGAAGAACCACTCGAGCCCGAACTCCGCGACGACGCGCTCCGACGCCGCGACGAGCTCCGGCGCGTCGAGCGTCTCGAAGTACATCCCGAGTCCGCAGCGCACCGCCTCGCGCGTCCGCGTCACCTGGAGGACGATGCGGCTGCCGTCGGCGATGCCATCGACCGTTCGCTCGGGCTCGGTGAGGAACTCCATCACGAGCAGGTCGAGGCCGTCCTCAGGGAGGAGCTCGACCGCTTCCTCGAGCCGCATCGCGAGCGCGCCCGGGCGCTCGTAGAGGAGCTGGTGCGTCCGGTCGACGGTGGGGTCGAGCACGCGGAAGCCACGCGAGCCGGAGGAGAAGGCCGGCTTGAAGCAGACAGGCCGGTCCGGGTAGCCGAGCTCGCGCGCGGCCGCCTCGACGCCGGCGGCGCCCGCCACTCGGCGAAACTCGGGTGCGCCCGCGTCGATGCGGTGTAGCGCCTCGAACGTCTCGGCCTTGTCGTTGGAGCGGCGCTCCGCGTCCGGGCCGCAGACCATCACAGGCACGGGAAACTCGCCGCGCCGGGAGGCGAGATGGCGCAGGTCGTGCGACGACTCGGGCAGGACGACGTCAACGCCTTCCTGCTCGACGAGCGAGAGCAGCGCGTCGGGAAAGGACGGGTCGGCGCCGGGCGGGACGAGGTGGAACGCGTCGCACAAATGCCTGCCGATCGCGCGCTCCGACATGTCCACGCCGACGAGGCGGATCTCCCGCTCGCCGTTCTCCTTCAGCGCGCGCAGGAGCCGGGCCGCTCCCGGCGCGCCGCAGGCGGTGACGAGGATCGTCGTCACGCCTGGGCGAGCACCCATTGGAACCTAGCCGTGCCTTCCGGCTCCTCGAAGACGACGACCTCGTCCCGCTCAATCCTGAATCCTGCTTCCTGGACGAGTCCCGAGTTGACCTCAGCCGGGAAGCTCGAGAAGTAGGTCGGCGCTCCAAGCCAGTTCCCCGTCCAGCCCTTCAGGTCGGAAACTCCGAACGCCGACAGGAACCAGCCTTCATCTGCCAACCAGCCGCGGATGCGGCCGAGCAGCGGCGCGAGCAGGTCGCGCGGGACGTGGTTGAAGACGTAGAACGAGACAACGGCGTCGTACGAGGCGGCCTGCAGTTCGAGCTCGGTGAGGTCCGCCACGAGGAAACTGGCCTCCGGAATCGCCGCCCGGGCGCGCTCGACTTGTCGCGGCGAGATGTCCACGCCGGTCACCGTGAAGCACTGTGCGAGCCGTTTCGTCTCGGGCGAGCCGCTGCCGCAGCCGAGCTCGAGGACGCGCGCGCCGTCCTCGAGACGCGAGACGAGCTCGTTCGCCCATTCGTCGCGCGGGTCGCCGACGATCCGCTCGCGCCACTCGGCGAACGTCTCGCCGATCGCGTCGTAGCCGTCCGAGACGATCTGCGTCCGGGGGTCGGGCACGGGACGATGCTACTTCGGAGGCTCCCACTACACTCGCGGCGGGTGAAGGTGGAGGTCACAGCGTGAGCCGGTCCCGTGTGCTTCGCACCGGCGGGACGCTCCTCATCACCGGCCTCGCCGCTTCCTACATCCTCTGGCGGATCGACTTGGGCCGGACGGGACACGTCCTCGCCCACGCGAGCATCGGCTGGTGGCTGGCTTCGTGCGCGATCTGGGTCGCTTCCGTCTGGCCGCTCTCCTGGCGCTGGCTCAAGCTGCTCGCCTCGAGCGGCCTGCACGAGCCGCTCGGCTGGCTCGTGCGGACGACGTTCGTCTCGTATGCGGCCGCGCAGGTTCTTCCGACCTCGCTCGGCGGCGACGCGTCGCGGATCTACGAGACGGCGCGCCGCCATCCAGGCTCGCGCGGTCCCGTGGCCGGGACCGTGATTCTCGAGCGCGCCCTGGGAGGAGCAGCCACGCTCGTCCTCGCGGCGGTGGGCTTCGCGCTGGCCGTCGGGCGGTACTCGATCGGCGGCTACCTCTGGGTCGAGCTCGCCTTCATCGTGCTCACGGCAGCCGGCGCATTCGTCCTCTTCTCGACCCGGCTTCACCCGCTTCTGCACCGATTGCGGCCGTTGCTGCATCGCATGCGTCTCGAGTCGCTCCTGCGGGATGTGTACCTCGCGCTCCACGCGTACCGGACGAGGCTGCGTCTCCTCGGCTGGGCGTTCGCGCTCACCGTTGCGGTGCAGGCGGCGCGCGTGCTCGCGATCTGGTGCGCCGGCAAGGCTGTCGGAGTCGATCTCTCGCCGCGTCCGTACTACGTGATGGGGCCGCTGCTCTTCCTCGTCATGCTCGTGCCGTTCACGATCAACGGGCTAGCAGTGCGGGAATCGTTCTTCGTGAGCTTCCTCGGGGCCCTCGGCGTGTCGGCTGACCGCGCGTTCTCGGCCGGGTTCCTCTTCTTCGTCGTCACGATCGCGGTCGCGCTTCCCGGAGCCGTGATCCTCGGCTGGGAGGGAGTGCGCACGCGCGCCGTCGCTGGAGCCGCGCGGTGAACTGGCTCGCGCTTCCCGCGGCCGCCGAGGCTCGGAGGACGAAAGTCGTGTCCGCCGGCGCGGCGTGGCAGCTCGTTACGCCTGCCGCTGTCGCTGCGCTGCTCGGGATCGCCCGGCTCTTGCCCGAGTCCGGGTTCGGCCTCTGGGTCCGGCTGGCCGCGGCGACGCTCGTCGTGCTACTTCCGGGGACGTTCGTCGCGCGGTGTCTCGGCCAGCGGAGCGCAGCCGCCTCCTTCGCCTCGTCCGTCACCCTGGTGGGCGCCGGGCTCGCGTTGACGTTCGCCGTAGGTGCATCGATCGACGTCACGCTCGCGTTCGTGCTCGGAGTCGGTGTGCTCGCTTTCGCGTGGTCGCTGACAGGCCGGCAGGCGGAGGAGATGAGGCTGCCCGGCGCCGCGCGTTTCATGCGTGGCGTTCTCGTGGTCGCCGGCATCGGCCTCGGGACCGGCGTGTGGTTCGTGCAGGGCGTCTTCACCGGCGACGCCTTCTTCCACCTCGGGCGCGTGCGGAAGCTCGACTCGCTCGGCTCGCTCTCGCTCCACAACGTAGGAGAGTTCGCGCACGGCGGCCTGCATCCGGGCTACGCGTTCCCGCTCTGGCACGCCTGGCTCGCGCTCGTCGCCAAGCTGGCCGGGGTCGACCCTGCGAGCGTCGCCGCGCACGAGTCGAGTCTGCTCGTACCGCTCGCGCTGCTGCTCGTGTTCGAGATGGGCTGGGCCATCTTCCGTTCGGCCGGACTCGCATTCGCCGTCGTCCTCGGCCAGGTCGCGATCAAGGCGTTCGCGCCCGGCCACGGAGGGGTCTATCCATTCCTCTGGGAGCCGTCGACCGTCGCCACCCAATTGCTCGTGCCCGCGGCGATCGCCTTCTTCTTCCACTTCGTGCGCCGGCCGACGCGGCCCGTCGCGGTGATGCTGGCGGCGACCTCGGTCTCGATCGCGCTCGTCCACCCGACGTACGCGCTCTTCCTCGCGATCCCGCTCGGCGCCTTCGTCGTCGCGCGGGCACTGCTCACGCGCGGTACCGACCTGAAGAACGGCATTGTCGCGTTCGTCGTCTTCGGGCTGCCGATGACGCTCGCGTTCCTCTGGCTCGAGCCGGTCGTAAAGCAGACGATCCCGGTCTCGCCAGGGCCGAAGCAGCTTCGCGCCAACCTCATCCATTACCACCATGACCTCGTCGTGCACTCGCTCACGCGGTACAACCTCGCGCCGGGACGGATCGACCGGAACGGATCGGTCGCGGTTGCCGCACTGCTCCTCGCGCCACTCGCGCTTCTCGCGCGGCGGCGACGGTGGAGCGCGCTCGTGCTGGGCGGCACCGTCGCCGTGCTCGGGATCGAGCTCTGGCCGCTCGTCTTCCCGCACTTCTCGGACGCCGTCTCGCTCTCCCAGTCGCGACGCGCGTCCGGATTCATCCCCTTCGCCGTGGCGCTCGCCGGCGGGGCGGCGCTCGTCAGCCGTTACTCCAGAACCCTCGCGGTCGTGGGCGGGTTGGTCGTCGGGATCTGGCTCCAGGTGGCCTACACGGGCGACTTCGGCCTGCGCGCGCCGCGCACCGAGCCCGCGTGGGTCGTCTGGTTCGCGCTCTACGGCGGCATCGCCGCGCTCGTGATCGGCGCGCTTCTCGCGTGGCGGCGACGCACGCTCGTGCGCCCGGTCGCTCGCCACCGCGGGATCACGACAGCGTTCGCCGTGCTCTTCTTCGTCCTGCCGGTCGCCGTGCACGGCTTCTCGTACTGGTCGCCGCAGACGAAGCGAGACAGCGCTGCGCTGACGCCGGGGCTGATCCACTTTCTCCAGCAAAAGGTGCCTGCACGCTCGGTCGTCCTCGCCGACCTGTCCACGAGCTACAGGGCGACGGCCTTCGCTCCGGTCTACGTCGTCGCCGTGACGCCGACCCACGCAGCGAACACGCGGCCGAACGAGCTGCACAAGCGCAAGCTCGCCGTGCTGCGGTTCCTCGCGCACCCGACGCTCGCGTTCGCGCGACGCTGGCGGGCGGACTACATCGTGCTGACCCGATCGGAGAAGGTGCAGGCGCTCGAGCGCCGAGGGCTCGGGCCCGTCTACGAGGACGGACGGTTCGTCGTCTTCCCCGTGCCACTAGTTTTCGAGGGGTGAAAGTCCTGCTCGTGACGCGCCACTTCCCGCCCGGTGGCGGAGGCGGCGTGCAGCGGCCGTTGAAGTTCGCGACGCATCTACCGGCACTCGGGATCGAGACGCACGTGCTCGCGCCGGACGTCCCCGGCTCGCTCCCCGCCGATGCGGAGCTCGAGCTGCCGACGCAGGCCTGGATCCATCGCGTCCGCTACGTCGGCCCACGCGCCGGCCGGCCGGCCGAGCGGCTCCTCGCGAAGCAGGGCATCGCGCGCGTCGGCACCCAGGCGGCCCTGCTCGGCCGCCGGCTGCTCGTCCCCGACGAGAACGTCCCGTGGAGCACGTTCGCACTGCCGGTGGCCATTCGGCTCGTGCGTCGGGAGAAGATCGACGTCGTTCTCACCACGTCACCACCTCCGTCGCTCCATCTCCTCGGCGCCGCGGTCAAGCGCGCGACGAGTGCGGCATGGGTCGCCGACCTGCGCGACCCGCTCACCTCGCATCCACACCGGCGTGGCTACGAGTCGCAGCTGGCGCGGCTGAAGGAGAAGTCCGTCGGCGGTGTGGGGCGGCTCGTTGCGTCGCAAGCCGACGCGATCGTCGCGGCGTCCGACGCCATCGCCGAGGAGGCGCGCTCGCTCGAGCCGAAGGGCAAGGTCGTCACGATCGCCAACGGCTGTGACTTCGACGACTTCGCCGGTCTCGCGCACCACCAGAGCAACCGGCTACGCATCACCCACACCGGCCACTTCCACGGCAAGCGGGATCCGAAGCCGTTCCTGCAGGCACTCGCCGAGTCCGGCCTCGACGACGTCGTCGTCCGGTTCGCAGGCGACTTCCGAGCTGCCGACCGCGAGTACGCAGAGTCGCTCGGGCTCGGCGACCGGGTCGAGCTGCTCGGCGATGTCTCGCGGCGTCGCTCGCTCGAGCTACAGCGGGATTCCGAGGCGCTACTCCTCCTCGTTCCGGAATCGGGAGGCCGCGGCCGCGGCGTCCTGACCGGGAAGATCTACGAGTACCTCGCAGCGGAGCGGCCGATCCTCGCGGTAGTTCCCAACGACGGCGCCGCCGCCCAGCTCGTGCGCGACACCGGCGCCGGTGTCGTCGTCGCACCCGATGACATCGAGGCGATGTGCGGGGCGCTGCTCGACCTGGACCGGCGCTGGCGGGAGGGGAGCCTCGGTGACACGCCGCTCTCCGCAGAGTGGCGCCAGCGGCTGGCGCGCGGAGCCCGGGCCGAGGAGCTCGCGGACCTGCTCAGGAGCGTTGCGTGACCGCCGCCGCCCTCACCGCGGGCCGCGCGTTCGCGGTGCCGCGTGCGCGGGAACGCATCGTGACCGGGCTCTTCTTCGCCTCCCTCTTCGTCGCCACCTTCGAGAAGGTGCACTGGAACTTCGGCGGCCAGCTCGGGATCAACGACGTCGTGACGGTCCTGTTCCTGATCGCGTACGTGGCCTCTGAACGCCGGCCGCTGCCGCGAACGAGCGCGATCGTACTCGCCTTCTTCGCGGCCTTCGCGCTCGTCTATCTCGCGGGCTACTGGAACATCGACACGAAGCAGGGGCTCACCCAGTTCACAAAGGGGATGGTGAAGTTCGTCATCCACTGGGCGTTCGTCGTCGCAGCGGTGGGCTACCTCGCGCAGCGTGGCGAGCGCTTCTTCTGGCGAGCGCTCAGCTGGTTCGCGGTGGGCTTCGTCGCGAACGCGGTCTACGGGATCCTCGAGCTAGGGGCCGCGCTCGTAGGCCGGAACCTCGACAACCTGATCCTCGTCCCGCTCACGGGCGGCGCAAGCCGCATCAGCGTCTTCGGGATCATCGGCGGCCAGAACATCTACCGCGTCAACGCGCTCACAGGCGACCCAAACCACTTCGGCGTGATGCTCGCCGTCCCCCTGCTCATGCTGACGCCCGTCTACCTGCGCCTGCCGCGACGCCACCGGCTGAAGTGGCCGCTCGCGATCGTGCTCGCCTTTCTCCTGCTCGTGGACATCGCGACGTTCTCCCGCAGCGGTGCGGTCGGCCTCATCGCCGGCGCTCTCGTGCTCGTCGTGCCGTACCGGCGCTTCTTCCGCTCGCGCCAGTTCCTCTATCCGCTCGGGGGCCTCGCGGTGGTCCTCCTCGCTGCGCTCTACCTGCGCACTCACTTCTTCACGACGTTCATCGGCCAGCGCCTCTCGACGAGCGGCAGCTCGACGAGCGCGCACTTCGCCGTCTACAACTTCATCGGCCAGATCCTGCACATGCACCCGCTGCTCGGGCTCGGCAACAACAACTTCTCCGTCTACTACGAGTTCGTGACGGGGAAGGCGAACTTCGGAGCACACTCGTACTGGGTCTCGGTCATCGTCGAGTCCGGCCTGCTCGGGCTCGTCCTCTGGATCGTCTTCCTCCGCTACGTCTTCGTGCGGCTACAGGCTGCGCGGAGGCTCGGACGGTTGCTCGACCGGCTCGGTGATGCGCAGGGCCCGCACGTTCGGCCGCTCGCCTATGGGTTGACGGCGGCCCTGGTCGGGACCATCGCCGCCAATTTCTTCTACCTCACGATGCAGTTCTATTACTTCTACGCGTTCCTCGCGTTCGCGCTCGCGCTCCCCGTCGTGTTCGGGAGCCGCGCTCGCGCGCACCCCGGTTAGTGCGGGTCGTCGTCCTCACGACGTCGTGGCCGCGGACGGAGCGGGAGTTCGCGGGCCGCTTCGTCGCCGACGCCGTCGAGCGTTTGCGCGAGCGCGGGGTGGAGGTGGAGGTGCTCGCGCCCGGGGCCGGCTATCGCGACTACGGCCTGGCCTACGGCGGCGGGATGGCGGCGAACCTGCGCCGCCGGCCCTGGGCGGCGCCGCTCATGCTCCTTTCGATGTTGCGCGCCCTGCGGCGCGCGGCGCGCGGCGCGGATCTCGTACACGCGCACTGGCTCCTCACCGCGGCGGTCGCGCGCTTCGGCGGCAGGCCGTTCGTCGTCACGCTGCACGGCTCGGGATCGGCCGGCCGCTTTTCGGACGTCGAGCTCGCGCGCGACCGGCCGGTCCTCGTACGCGCGCTCCTGCGTCCCGCGGCCGCCGTGATCTGTGTCTCGGAGACGGTCGCTGCGGCGGTACGCGCTGCGGGACTCGACGTGGTCGTGATCCCGAACGGCGTGCGGGTCCCGGCCGAGGTCGGGGTACCCGCCGAGCCGCCGGAGGTGCTCTACGTCGGAAGGCTCTCGCCTGAGAAGAACATCGACACCCTTGTTGAGGCGGTCGGCGATATGAACCTCGTTGTGGCGGGCGACGGACCGCTGCGCGGACGCGTCCCGAACACGCTCGGAACGGTCCCGCACAAAGAGGTCGAGCGGCTGCTCGAGCGCGCCTCCGTCGTCGTCGCGCCGTGCGAGCGGGAGGGATTCGGGCTCGCCGCCGCAGAGGCGATGGCGCACGGCAGGCCGGTCGTCGCGGCGGCCGGGGGTGCGTTGCTCGAGCTGGTCACCGACGGCGAGACGGGACTTCTCGTGCCGCCGCGCGACGCAGCGGCGCTGCGCGAGGCGGTGGAGCGGCTGCTGAGCGACCCGCGCCTACGCGAGCGGCTCGGGCGTTCGGCCCGTGCCCGCGCGCATGAACGATTCAGCTGGGACGCCGTGATCGAGCGAACGCTCGAGATCTACACGCGGGCGCTCGACGCTTGACGGGCGGCCGTCCGGTACCAGGCGATCGTCCGTTCCAGTCCCTCGCGCAGCGGCGTCTGCGCCTCGAATCCGAACAGCTCTCTGGCGCGGGACGCGTCGAGGCTGCGGCGCGGCTGCCCGTTAGGCATCGAGGTGTCCCAGACGACCTCACCCTCGAAGCCCGACAGCTCTGCCACGAGCTCTGCGAGATCGCGGATCGAGATCTCCTTGCCCGTGCCGAGGTTGACCGGCTCACCGCCGTCGTAGTGCTTGGCGGCGAGCAACAGTCCCTCGACGCAGTCGTCGACATAGAGAAACTCTCGGGTCGGCGTCCCGTCACCCCACAGCACGACCTCGTCGGGGGACTCGTGCATCTTCCGGATCAGATCAGCGATGACGTGCGCATTCGTGTGGTGGAAGTTGTCGCCCGGCCCGTAGAGGTTCGCGGGAAGGACGTAGATCGCGTGCGTCCCGTATTGCTCGCGGTAGGCCTGGGCACCGACGAGCAACGACTTCTTCGCTACGCCGTACGGCGCGTTCGTCTCTTCCGGATAGCCGTCCCAGAGCGTCTCCTCGCGGAACGGCACCGGCGCGAACTTGGGGTACGCGCAGACCGTGCCGGCGAGCACGAGCTTGCTGACGCCGTGGAGCCGCGCCTGCTCGAGCACGTGGGCACCCATCATGAGGTTCGCGTACCAGTAGCGACCGGGGTTGGCGCGGTTGGCGCCGATTCCGCCGACCTCGGCGGCGAGGTGGAAGACGAGCTCCGAATCGGCGTCATCAAAGAGCCGCACGGCGTCGGCCTCGTGGGTCAGGTCGTAGTCGCTGCGACGCGCCACGAACGTGTCGTTGCCCTCCGCCTGCAGCCGCTCCACGAGGTGCGAGCCGACGAAGCCGCCTCCGCCTGTGACGAGAACACGCATGCCGCAAGAGTAGACGCCCGGGCCGGTACGGTAAGGCGCCGTGGCCAAGCGCAAGGCGTTCATCACCGGCATCACCGGCCAGGACGGCTCGTACCTCGCGGAGATCCTGCTCGAGAAGGGCTACGAGGTGTACGGGATGATCCGGCGTTCCAGCTCGTTCAACACGGCCCGGATCGACCACGTCTTCCGGGAGGTCGAACTCGTCTTCGGAGACCTGACCGACGGCTCCGTTCTCAACCGGCTGATGCGCACCATTCAGCCCGACGAGGTCTACAACCTCGGCGCCCAGAGCCACGTCCAGGTCAGCTTCGAGATCCCGGAGTTCACGGCGGACACGACCGGCATGGGAACCTTGCGGCTGCTCGACGCAATCCGCGAGGAGGGAGTGCGGTGCCGCTTCTACGAGGCCGGGTCGAGCGAGATGTTCGGCAAGGTCGTCGAGACGCCGCAGACGGAGGCGACTCCGTTCTACCCGCGGAGCCCGTACGGCGTCTCCAAGGTCTTCGGCTACTGGATCACGCGCAACTACCGCGAGGCGTACGGGATGTACGCGGTCAACGGGATCCTCTTCAACCACGAGTCGCCGCGTCGCGGCCCGACGTTCGTCACCAGGAAGGTGACCCGCGCAATCGGCGCCATCCTGCGAGGCGAACAGGACGAGCTGCGCCTCGGCAACCTCGAGTCGAAGCGCGACTGGGGCTTTGCACGCGACTACATGGAGGGCGCGTGGCAGATGCTCCAGGCAGCCGAGCCCGACGATTACATCCTCGCTACAGGCGAGACGCATTCGGTGCGGGAGCTCCTCGATGAGGCATTCGGTTACGTCGACCTCGACTGGCACGACTACGTGAAGATCGACGAGCGCTACTTCCGCCCTTCCGAGGTCGACTTTCTCCTAGGCGACGCCTCGAAGGCGAGGGAGAAGCTCGGCTGGGAGCCGAGCGTCCGCTTCCCGGAGCTCGTCCGGATGATGGTTGACCACGACCGCGAGCGCCGCCAGACCGAAGAGCACTACGTTTAGCGCGATGAAGGGCGTCATCCTCGCCGGTGGGTCCGGCAGCAGGCTCGCGCCGCTCACCCGCATCACGAACAAGCACCTGCTGCCTCTCTACGACCGGCCGATGGTGACGTATGCGGTCGAGGCGCTCGTCGAGGCCGGGATCCAGGAACTCATGCTCATCACCGGCGGCATGCATGCCGGCGAGTTCTTCCGTTTGCTCGGCAACGGCCACGAGTACGGGATCGACCGGCTCTTCTACGCCTACCAGGACCGCCCCGGCGGCATCGCCGAGGCGTTCTCGCTTGCGGAGCGTTTCGTCGACGGCGACAAGGTATGCGTCCTGCTCGCGGACAACGTCTTCGAGCAGTCGCTGCGCCCGGTAGTCGAGAACTTCGAGGGCCAGGACCGGGGCGGCCGGATCGTGCTGGCCGAGCTCGAAGCGGACGAGCACCTCCGTCACCTCGGCGTAGCAGTCATGGACGGACACCGGGTGAGCGGGATCGTCGAGAAGCCGGCCACGCCGCCGAGCCGTTATGCCGTGACCGGCGTGTACTTCTACGACGAGCAGGTCTGGGAAGTGCTGCCGACGCTCGAGCCGTCCGGCCGTGGCGAGCTCGAGATCACCGACCTGAACAACTCGTACGTCGAGCGCGGTGAGATGGAGGCGGACGTCGTCGACGGCTTCTGGGGCGACGCGGGAGAGTCGATCGATGCGTACTACGCCGTCAACGACTTCGTCCGCCGGAGGAGAATCGCGTGATCGAGGGGCTGCAGCGGTTCGAGCTAGCGCGTCACACGGACGAGCGCGGCTGGTTCGCTGAGCTCGCGCGGGCGAGTGGGTTGCCGAAGCCGATCCGGCAGGTGAATCTGTCCCACTCCCGGCGCGGCGTCATCCGCGGCCTCCATTACCACGAGCGCGGCCAGGACGACGTCTTCGTCTGTCTCGCCGGCACGGTTCGCGTCGTGGTGCTCGACCGCGAGAGCGGCGAAGCGTTCACCGAGGACATCGGCGACGACAACCCCGTCGCGATCTACGTTCCGGGACTCCATGCCCACGGGTACGAGGCACTGACC
>DATFHC010000136.1:0-2222 GCA_035248765.1 Gaiellaceae bacterium | reverse complement strand
GGCGTACCGCTCGAGATAGGCGACGACCTCGTCGCGCGTCGGGTAACCGTCCGGGTCACCCGGAAACGGGAGCCCCGGCAGCGCGTCGTAGCGCCGCGGCGTGAAGAGGACGAGCGAGTCCCAGCGGCTCTGCCACGCGGAACCGACCGAGCCGGCCGCCTCGAGGATCACGAACCGGCGGCCGTGCTCTCGCAGGAAGTGCCCGACCGCGAGCCCGGCCTGGCCGGCGCCGACCACGGCGACCTCGTACCTGTCCGTTGCACCGATCATCACTGCGCCGGTGCCGGGGTCTGCGGGAGACGGTCGTGCGCGCTGTCGGCGGCCGGGGGCTCGTCGCCGCCCTGGTCGAGGCGGAACGGCGGGTAGTCGTCGGTCATCAGGCCGGCGTAGATCACGACCCGGAACACCCAGCGGTTCATCCCGAGCACGAAGTCGTAGATCGTGCGCGGATAGCGGCCGGTGAAGAGCAGCGCGACGCCGGCGATCAGCGCGAGCAGCGAGATCAGGCCGCCGCCTCCCCAGCCCCAGTCGTCATGGGCCGTCCACGCCGTCCAGGCGCCGCCGGCGAACACTCCCACGATCAGGTAGTGCGGCAGCGCCAGCAGCCACCACTTGACGAGTGCGAGCCCGCGCGAGAGCGACTCCGGATAGACGACGTCGAGCCGCGCCGGATAGTCGGGATCGTCGGCGAGCTTGAACGGCGGGTAGCGGTCGGTGCCGAGCGCCCAGTACGAGTAGAAGGCGACGCGCCACGTCCAGCGGAGGACGCCGACGTTGAAGTCGAAGATCCCGCGCGGATAGCGGCCGGTGACGAGAATCGCGACGAGCGCGACGAAGCTCAGGATCGCGAACGCGAGCCAGAGGAACGCCAGCACGACGACGTGCGGCAGGACGAGCAGCCACTTGACGAGCCAGAGCCCGCGGCTGAGCTGCGGCTCCAACCTTCCTTCGAGCTGGAGCGGATAGTTCGACTGAGAAGGATTCATGGAAGCTCTCATTCCTTTCGCGGTTGGGTGCGTCGGAGTACCGGTCGATCGTGCCCGGGAGATCCGGGCAGGCCAATCGGGCGGAGACCCCATCTCGCGCGGCCACTCCGCGTACGGCTCACGGGTCACCCCGGCTGCGCACGATGGGGTGCGACCTCGGCCGAGATGGGCTCGTCGCCCCAGCGACGACTCCCCGAGCCGCGACTAGGTTCGATTTGTGGCCGCCAACCCAACCTTCAAGGCTGCTCGCGCACGCATCACCGTCGTCGCCGGCGTCGTGGCCGCGTCGCTGGTCGGCTGTGGCGCCACGGCCAAGGTGAGCGCGCCGCAGGATCCCACTCCGAATGCGACTCCACGTCCGGTCGCGAAGGTCTTCTTCGTCAAAGGTGAGCAATTCGCTCCGCGAACGCGTGCAGTGCCATCCGACAAGACGCCGGCGAGAGCCGCGGTCGAGGCGCTGCTCGCGGGTCCCACCGCCTCCGAACGTGCTGCCGGGATCGACACCACGCTCCCCCGCGGCATCACGCTCGTGTCGCTCGATGTAAAAGGCGGCACCGCGACCGTCGTGCTGAGAGGCGCACCTCGAGCCGCCACCGCATTCGACGTCTCGCTGCGACCCGCCCGCGCCGCGCAACTCGTGTACACGCTCACCGCCGCCCCAGGAGTCGAGCAGGTCCGGATCAGTGGGAAGGGCGTCGATCGGGCGACGTTCATCGGCCGAAAGCTGGCGGTCAGAGGGGCGCTGGACCGACACTCCCTGAGCAAGCCGATCACACTCCCGAAGAAGGCGACGCGGATCCCGAAGGGGGCCGCACCCGCCGACGCACGCGGCGTGCAGCGCCGGTTGGCCTCGCTGCGCTACCTGCCGAGCGGCGCCGTGACAGGCGTCTGGAACGAGCGGACGCGACACGCGGTGACCGCGTTCCAGTCGTGGCATCGGCTCGACCGTGACGGCATCGTCGGCCCGCGGACACTCGCAGCGCTCGAAAACGCGTCACAGCCGAGACCGGTGCGAGTCTCGCAAGGCCGACATGTCGAGGTGCACCGCGACAAGGGCGTGACGCTGCTCCTCAAGGACGGCAAGGTGGTACGCGCTCTCCATTCCTCCAGCGGCAAGCGCGGCTACGAGACCCCGTCCGGGACCTACACGGTCTTCCGCAAGGAACGGAACTCCTGGTCGGTCCCGTACCAGGTCTGGTTGCCGTATGCGAGCTACTTCAATGCCGGGATCGCGTT
>DATFHC010000135.1:0-6588 GCA_035248765.1 Gaiellaceae bacterium | reverse complement strand
CGTTGAGCTCGGGCTGCGACCCCTTACTACGAGCGGGGAGGACGACGGGGGACCAGGAGGTGCCGTCGTAGTGCTCCGCGAGCGGATGCGTCGGTTTCACGTTCGACCCGACGGCCCAGATGTCGGTCGGAGAGATCGCGGTGACCGCCCGGAGCTCGCTACCGCCCCGCGGACGCAGTCCGGCCGTCTGCCTCCACGCCGCGCCGTTCCAGTGCTCGACGACGAGCGCAGCCCCGGGCAGCGCGTGGCCAGAGGCCGAGCTTGCCACTCCGACGGCCACGCAGAGAGCAACCGCGATGCCGGCTAGAAGACGGGCGTCTCGCGCCACGTGCCCCAGACGTCGCGCAGCGTCTCGCACATCTCCCCCATCGTCACGTATGCGCGCGAGGCCTCCATGATCGGCTCCATCAGGTTGCGGTCGTCGTGCGCCGCGTCCTCCTTCAGGCGCGTGAGCGCCCCCTCCGCCGCCGCCGTGTCGCGCCTTGCGCGCACAGCCTGCACACGCTCGATCTGCTTCTGCTCGAGGGCGGGATCGATGCGGAGAATCTCGATCGGCTGCTCCTCCTCGACCTCGTACCGGTTGACGCCGACGACGATTCGCTCTCCGCGCTCAACCTCGGACTGGTAGCGGAAGCTCGCCTCCGCGATCTCACGCTGCTGGAAGTTCTGCTCGATCGCCGGGATCACGCCGCCGAGCTCGTCGATCCGCTCGAAGTAGTCGTACGCCTGGCGCTCGAGCTCGTTCGTGAGCTGCTCGAGGTAGTAGGAGCCGCCGAGCGGGTCGATCGTGTTCACGACACCCGTCTCGTGCGCGATCACCTGCTGCGTGCGGAGCGCGAGCCGCACTGCGTGCTCGGTCGGCAGCGCGAGCGCCTCGTCGAAGGAGTTCGTGTGCAGCGACTGCGTCCCGCCGAGTACCGCCGCAAGCGCCTCGATCGCCGTCCGGATCAGGTTCACCTCCGGCTGCTGCGCCGTCAGGGAGACGCCGGCGGTCTGCGTGTGGAAGCGCATCAACCACGAGCGCGAGTCGCGTGCGCCGTACTTCTCCCGCATCTGCCGCGCCCAGATCCGACGCGCAGCGCGGTACTTCGCGATCTCCTCGAAGAAGTCGAGGTGCGCGTTGAAGAAGAAGGAGAGACGCGGCGCGAACGAGTCGACGTCGAGGCCCCGTTCTATGCACGCCTCCACGAGCGCGAACCCGTTGGAGAGAGTGAAGGCAAGCTCCTGCGCCGCGTTCGAGCCGGCCTCGCGGATGTGGTACCCGGAGATCGAGACCGGGTGCATGAGCGGCATGCGCTCCGAGCACCATTCGACCATGTCCACGACGAGCCGCATCGACGGGTGTGGCGGGAAGATCCATTCCTTCTGCGCGATGTACTCCTTGAGGATGTCCGTCTGGACGGTTCCTCGTAGCCGCTCGAGCGGAACGCCCTGCTCCTCCCCCACCCCCGCGTAGAACGCGAGCAGCATCGCTGCCGGAGCATTGATCGTCATCGAGGTCGATACCTCGCCGAGCGGGATCCCCTCGAACAGCGTCTCCATGTCGGCGAGCGAGTCGATCGCCACGCCCTCGCGCCCGACCTCGCCCAGCGAGCGCGGATGATCCGAGTCGTAGCCCATCAGCGTCGGCATGTCGAAGGCCGTCGAGAGGCCCGTCTGGCCGTGGTCGAGGAGGTAGCGGAAGCGCTTGTTCGTCTCCTCCGCCGTCCCGAATCCGGCGAACTGGCGCATCGTCCAGAGACGGCCGCGGTACATCGACGGGTAGACGCCGCGCGTGAAGGGATAGGCGCCCGGCCAGCCGAGGTCGCGCCCGTAGTCGAGCTCGACGTTCTCGGGCGAGTAGAGCGGTTCGTTCTCGACGCCGGAGATGGTCGAGAAGAGTTCGCCCCCGCGCTCCGGTGTGCTTTCGTAGCGCTCGCGCCACTCCTTGGCGCCGCCGGTTTGCTCCTCGCGGTCGGTGGTCGCCATCGGGCCACGAAGTCTAGAGCGGTTCGTCGAGAGCGAGGCGGCGGGCCCGCGCGGGCCCGCCGCTGTTCCTTACTGTCGCTAGTGGTGCGTGGCCGCCTGAACTGCCTGTGCGTGACCAGCAGGGTTCTTCGACATGAGTGTTGATCCGCCGGTCGAACCGAAGGGACTGAAGATCGCTGTGGTGTCGATGAACGTGGACAAGCCGCCCGTGCCCGAGAAGACTTTGCCGTTGATATCGAAGGTGTGCGCTCCGGCAGCGACCGAGAACACCGCCGACGTGCTGGTGCCACCGTTCGTCCCAAGGAGAGCAATGTCGTGGAAAAGCGACACACCCCCGGAGATCGGGTCCCGGACGCGGAAGGCCACCTCACCCAACGTATTCGAGGCCCCCTCGACGTCGACATCCGACTGCACCAGGACGAAGCCGGCACTCGGAGCGGTCAACGTCACTGTCGCAACCGTCTTTTCGCCAGACGTGTCATTGAGGCTGTTCGAGGTGCTCGAATAAGCGACACGAGTCAGGCCGTTTGGCGCAAAGCCGCCGACGGTGTTCGCGTTCGTCGCGTTCGTCGCGTTCGTCGCGTTGGTCGCGTTGGTCGCGCTGGTGGCATTTGTCGCGCTGTCGGCGCTCGTCGCGTGGGTCGCGTTCGTGGCGCTGTCGGCGGTTGTCGCGTGGGTCGCGCTCGCTGCAGTGGTTGCGCTATTCGCCGTCTTGGCGTGCTTCACGCTGAGCGAGGGCGCGAGCTTCTTGACCAGCTTCGTATCTGCCTTGGCGTCCTTGTGCTTCGCCGTGCCCGCGGCGACCGCCGTCCCGCCGAGCACGAGGCTGAGCGCGATCAACGAGATCACGAGTGCCGGGCTCGGCAGGCGGAACCTGCGCTTGAACATGGAGACCTCCCGGTTGGAGTGTCTGACACTGAGCCGGGCAGCCTGTCAGGCGTAGAAGACGGCGCCGCAGAATGGTGAGCCGCTTGCAGTCGCAAACGGCGGCCATGTCACCCTCTGGCTCCTGACGAATGCCCTCGTGCGCAGTATCTCCCCCACCATCGCGCCGTCAAGGGTCTAGCGGCTTTCGCCGGGACGCCAGAGCGGCTCCTCCACTCCGGCTTCGGCGTTCGCGGCGCGCGCGCGGACGAAGAGGAGATCTGAGAGCCGGTTGAGGTACACGGCGACGAGCGGGTTGGCGTCGGAGACCGCAAGGACGGCGCGTTCGGCACGCCTGCACACGGCTCGCGCGAGAAAGAGCTGCGCCGCGCGCTGGCTGCCGCCCGGGAGGACGAAGCTCTTCAGGTCGGGGAGCGTCGCGTTCGTCTTGTCGATCTCCTCCTCGAGCCGTTCGACTGCGTCGTGTGTCACGCGCAGGCGATCCTCGTGGCCCTCGACCGGCACGGAAAGGTCGGCGCCGAGGTCGAAGAGCTCGTTCTGAATTCGGTCGAGGCCGCCAACCAGGCCGAGGAGCGAGTTGAGCTCGTCCACGTCCCCCATCGCGGCGATCCGCGGGTCGAGCTTCGAGATGCGCGATCCGTCGCCGAGGCTCGTCTTCCCCTTGTCGCCCCCGCGCGTGTAGATGCGCGTCAGGCGGACGGGCTCGTCGCGCTTCCGCATGTCCGTAGCCTACGGCCGTGCTCAGACGCGCCACAGCGGCCGACGCCGACCCGATCGCGGACGTGCTCACGGCCGCCCGGGCCGCTCAGGCGTGGTTCCCGCCGCTCCACTCGCCGGAGGAAACGCGGAGCTTCGTGCGTGACCGGCTCCTGCCCGGTCACGAGACCTGGGTCGTAGAACAAGATGGCCGTGTCATCGCGTTCGCAGCGGTGACCGAAGATCACCTCGGCCATCTCTTCGTCCACCCGGACGCACAGGGTCAGGGCATCGGAACAGTTCTCCTGGAGCACACGCAGCGCCTACTCCCGGACGGCTTCTCGCTCTGGACGCACCAGGCAAGCGAGGCCCGCGGCTTCTACGAGGCGCGAGGGCTCGTCGCGGTGGAGTTCACCGACGGGGCGACAACGATGGAGAAGATCCCGGACGTCCGATACGAGTGGAAACCGTCCGCATAGCCGACGGGTTGTGGCGCTGGACCGCGTCGCATCCGAGCTGGGAGAACTGGCCCGACCACGAGCGTCTGCCCCGCGAGGTGGGCTGCGTCTATTACGAGGCGGACGAGGCGACAGTGCTCGTCGACCCACTCATCCCAGCCGACGAGGAGGTCGAGTTCCTTCGCCATCTCGACGCCGACGTCGAGCGGCGCCTGCTTCCCGTCGTCATCCACCTGACGGCCGGATGGCATCGCCGCAGCGCGGACGAGCTGGCCGAACGGTACGGCGCGCGCATCGGTGGCTCCCCGCCCGGAGATGTCGAGGAAATCGCGATCGAGGGGGCAGACGAGCTCCAGGTCGCCTACTTCATCCAGCCCCACGGCGCTCTCATCGTGGCCGAGATCTTCTGGGTCGACATATACGGAGAACTGCATGTGGGGAGTAGCCCGATCCTCGGCCGCCCGCACGAGCTCGAGGCCTCTCTCGAGAGGCTGATGGAGCTACCCGTCGAGCGACTCCTCGTCTCGCACGGCGAGCCTATCCTCAAAGACGCGAAACCGCGGATGGCCGAGGCGCTAGCCCGCCGCCAGTGACCGCTCCTGTAACCCCAGGATGGAGCGCGCGATGACGAGCCGCTGGATCTCGCTCGTGCCCTCGTAGATCTCGGTGATCTTCGCGTCGCGGTAATAGCGCTCGACGGGGAACTCCTTCGTGTACCCGTAGCCGCCGAGGATCTGGATCGCCTCGCCCGTCTGGCGGCGCGCCATCTCCGAGGCGAACAGCTTTGCCTTCGCGCCGGCCTCGGTGTGTGGCCGCTCCGCCTCCTTCAGCCACGCCGCGCAGTGGACGAGGAGGCGCGCAGCCTCGATCTCCACCGACATGTCCGCGAGCTTGTGCTGGATTGCCTGGAACTCGCCGATGGGCCGCCCGAACGCGTGCCGCTCCTTCGCGTAGTCGCGCGCGACTTCGTACGCCGCCTGAGCGATCCCGACCGCCTGCGCGGCGATCCCGATCCGGCCGCCGTCGAGGGTCGCCATCGCGACGTGGAAGCCCTTCCCCTCGTCGTGCAGCAGCCGGTCTCCGTCGACGAGCGCGTCGACCGCGATCGAGTTGGTGGTGGACGAGTTGAGGCCGAGCTTCTCCTCGCGTCCGGTGACCCGCACGTGGTCGGCGTCGAGGACGAACGCGGAGATGCCGCCCGGGCCCGGCGTGTCGGGGTCCGAGCGGGCGAAGAGGAGGAACGTGCCTGCGAACTCCGCCGTCGAGATGAACTGCTTCGCGCCGGAGATCCGCCAGCTGTCGCCTTCACGCGTCGCCGACGTGCGGAGCGCGCCGGCGTCGGATCCCGCCTCCGCCTCGGTGAGCGCGAACGCGCCGATCGCCTCGCCGCGCGCCAGCGGCGGCACGAAGCGCGCGCGCTGCTCGTCCGTCCCGAAGCGGAGCAGCGGCAGCGTCACCGCGCTCGTGTGCACGGCGACGGTGACCCCGACCCCCGCGTCGCCGCGCGAGAGCTCCTCGATCACGAGCATGTAGGAGAGGAAGTCGGCCCCCGCCCCGCCGTACTCCTCCGGGATGCAGACGCCCATCAGCCCGAGCTCCGCGAGCTTCGGGTAGAGCTCACGCGGGAAGTGGTGCTCGCGATCCCACTCGGCCGCGTGCGGCTCGATCTCGGCGCGCACGAAGTCGCGGGTCAGCGCCTGGATCTCCTTTTGCTCGGGCGAGAGCTCGAAATCCATCACTCGTAAGCGTAGAAACCGCGACCCGACTTGCGGCCGAGGCGACCCGCCTCGACATGCTCGCGCAGAAGCGGGCAGGGTGCGTACCTCGCGTCACCCAGGCCGTCCCTCAGCACTTCCATAATCGCGACGCACGTATCTAGGCCGATCAGATCAGCGAGCGCGAGGGGCCCGATCGGGTGCGCGAAGCCGAGCTTCGCGATCGTGTCGATCGCCTCGGGTTCGGCGACGCCGTCGTGCAGCGCCCAGACCGCCTCGTTGATGAACGGCATCAGGATCCGGTTCGAGACGAAGCCGGGGAAGTCGTTGGCGACGGCCGGCGTCTTCCCGAGCTCCTCCGCCAGAGCCGTGATCGCCGCGGCGGTCTCGTCCGAGGTCTCGCGGCCGCGCACGACCTCGACGAGCTTCAGCACCGGGACCGGGTTGAAGAAGTGCATCCCGATCACGCGGTCGGGCCTATCGGTGACAGACGCGAGGGAGGTGATCGGGATCGAGGACGTGTTCGAAGCGAGAATTGCGCCGGCGGCAAGCGCCTGGTCGGCCTGCCGGAAGATCTCGGCTTTCGTCTCGAGGTCCTCGACGACCGCCTCGATCATCAGCGCAGCCGGCACGATCTCGTCGACGACCGTCACGCGACCGAGCACCTCGTCCGGATCGGCGCCACCCTTCTCCGCGAGCTTCCCGAGGCTCTTTCCCATCGTCGCGAGAGCTCGTTCCGTCGCACCCGGAAACGGGTCGTAGAGCGAGACGTGACGCCCGGAAGCGGCGACGACCTGGGCGATCCCGCCGCCCATCTGACCCGCTCCGACCACCACCACGTGCTCGAAATCCATGCCCCTCGGAGG
>DATFHC010000134.1:0-9358 GCA_035248765.1 Gaiellaceae bacterium | reverse complement strand
TTCCAGCGCAAGGAGACGGAGCAGTACCACCTGTGCCTCGGTGCGACGGGCATCTCACGCTCCGATCGCCGCCGCTTCGCGGCCTCGCTCCTCGACGCGATCCTCGGCGGGTCTGCGTCGTCGCGGCTGTTCCAGGAGATCCGCGAGAAGCGCGGGATGGCGTACGCCGTCTACAGCTTCGGGGCGCAGTACACCGATACCGGCGTCCTCGGCGTCTACGTCGGCACGCGCGAGGAGAACCTCGGCCCGTGCGTCGAGATCTGCGTCGAGCAGATCGCCGAGATCGCCGCCGGCCGCCTGCGCAAGGGCGAGCTCGAACGCGCGAAGGAGAGCCTCAAGGGACGGATCGTTCTCTCACTCGAGTCCACCTCGAACCGCATGAGCCGGCTAGGCAAGTCGCTCGTCACCGACACGGAGCTTTTGACGCTGGAACGGGTCATGGCCGAGATCGACGCGGTGGACGGAGACGAGCTGGCGGAGCTGGCCACCGCTCTGCTGCCGCCGGAGCGGCTCGCGGCAGCCGGTGTCGGGTCGGACGAGGCGCATTTCCGCTCCGCGGTGGGTCGCGCCAGCTCGAGCCTCGTCGGGCAGGCCGCGGCGTGAAGATCGCGCTCTTCGGAGCCGAGGGAAAGGTCGGGAGTGCGCTGATCCCACGGCTCGAAGCGGCCGGGCACGAGATTCGCGGGATCGAGCTCGGCGACGAGCCCGACGTGACGGGCTGCGACGCCACCGTCGACTTCACGACTCCGGATGCCGCCCCGAAGAACGTCCGCGCCGCGCTCGAGCAGGGAGTCTCCTGCGTCGTCGGCACGACCGGCTGGGAGCCCGGCGAGCTGGGCGCGCTCGCCGCGGAGAAGGGTCTGCGGCTCTTCGTCGCGCCGAACTTCTCGATCGGTGCCGTGCTGATGATGCGGTTCGCCAGGGACGCGGCGGCACATTTTCCGCGCGCCGAGATCGTCGAGCTGCACAACGAGCAGAAGTTGGATGCGCCGTCCGGAACCGCCAAGGCGACGGCCGACCTGATCGGCGGGGAGCCGGCGATCCACTCCGTGCGCCTGCCGGGGCTCGTCGCGCACCAGGAGGTGATCTTCGGCGGCGAGGGGCAGCTGCTGACGATCCGCCACGACACGACGGGGCGCGAGTCGTTCGCCGACGGAGTGCTGCTCGCTCTCGAGAAGCTCCCTGAGCTCCCTCCGGGCCTGACCATCGGCCTGGACACCCTCATCTCGTAGAAGATTCACCCATGCCGACCGAGGCGGCCGAGCTCGTCTTCGACGAGGCGACGAAGGTCTACCCGGGCCGCGAGGGCGCTGCGGTCGACCATCTCTCGCTGACCGTGCCCGCGGGAGAGATCTGCGTCCTCGTCGGGCCGTCCGGCGGCGGCAAGACGACGGCGCTGAAGCTCGTCAACCGCCTGATCCCACTCTCGGACGGCGACATCCGCATCGACGGCACGTCGATCCTCGACCACGATCTCGTCGAGCTGCGGCGCTCGATCGGCTACGTGATCCAGCAGGTCGGGCTCTTCCCCCACATGACGATCGAGGGGAACATCGGCACGGTGCCGCGGCTCCTCGGCTGGGAGCGGCCGCGGATCCGGGAGCGCGTGGGGGAGCTGCTCGAGCTCGTCGGGCTCGATCCCGACAAGGACCGGAAGCGCTTCCCCGCCGAGTTGTCCGGCGGGCAGCGCCAGCGCGTCGGCCTCGCCCGCGCCCTCGCAGCCAACCCGGCGCTCATGCTGATGGACGAGCCGTTCGGCGCGATCGACCCGATCGTACGGTCGCGACTCCAGGACGAGTTCCTGCGCCTTCAGCAGGAGCTGCGCAAGACGGTCGTCTTCGTCACGCACGACGTCGACGAGGCGATCAAGGTCGGCGACCGCATCGCGATCCTGCGCGAGGGAGGGCGGCTCGCGCAGTACGACACGCCACAGCGGATCCTCGAGCAGCCGGTGGACGAGTTCGTTGCGGACTTCGTCGGCCGCGACCGGGCACTCAAGGCGCTCTCCCTCCGCAGGCTCGGCGACCTCGACCTCGCGCAGGCGGCTGGGGACGGGTTGCCGCGTCTTCCGGCGGACACCAACATGCGGGAGGCGCTCGCGGTGCTCATCGCCGAGCGCAAGGATGCGCTACTCGTCACGGACGCCGACGGGTCGCCACTCGGGGTCGTGACCCGCGAGGACCTGCTGCGATGACCGGCTTCCGCCTTGCCGGCGGAGGCGGCCCGGTCATCCCGAACTTCGGGCAGCCGAGCGCCTGCCTCAAGAACAACGGCTGGTTCTGCACCGACTGGATGAGCAAGCACTGGGGGGACACCCTCCAGCCGGCGCTCGTGCAGCACATCCAGCTCACGCTGATCGCCGTAGGGATCGGCTTCGCGATCGCGTTCGTCCTCGCGCTGATCGGCTTTCGCTGGCGGATCTTCGACGCACCACTCGGCGGGTTCACCGACTTCCTCTATGCGATCCCGAGCCTCGCGCTGTTCCAGCTGCTCGTTCCGTTGACCGGCCTCACCGTGACGACGGTCGAGGTCGCACTGACCTCGTACACCCTGTTCATCCTCTACAGGAACATCATCGCCGGCCTGCGCGCGGTCCCCGAGGAGGTGCTCGAATCGGCGCGCGGCATGGGGCTCACGCGGCTCCAGACCTTCTTCCGCGTCGAGCTGCCGCTCGCGGCGCCCGCAATCCTCGCGGGCGTCCGCATCGCCACGGTGGCGACCATCTCGATCGCGACCGTCGCCGCCTTCCTGATCCAGTACGGCCTAGGGGCTCCGATCTTCGACGCCATCGAGACACCGGATCTCTTCAAGACGGAGCTCATCGCCGCCGGTGGGCTGACCATCTTGCTCGCGCTGACCGCCGACGGGCTGCTCGCCGTCGCGCAGCGAACGCTGACCCCGTGGAACAGGACCCGGTGATGGTCGCGAGCGCGTTCGTCGATGCGTTCCGCTTCATGCCGAACCACTTCTCGCTCCTGCTCAACAAGTCGGGCGAGACTGCGGAGCTCGCCTTCGCCGCACTCGCCATCGCGCTCCTGATCGCGTTGCCGCTCGGCCTTTGGCTCGGGCACCGGCACCGCGGCCTGTTCCTCGCCCTCAGCGTCTCGAGCGTGGGGCGCTCGTTGCCGAGCGTGGCGCTCATCGGCCTCGGGATCGGGATCCTCGGCGTCGGCTTCTGGAACAACACGGTGGCACTCGTCGTGCTTGCGATCCCGCCGATCCTCACGAACACGTACTTCGCGGTCGAAGGTGTAGACGTCGACGCGGTCGAAGCCGCTCGAGGGATGGGACTGACAGAGACGCAGATCCTGACGCGCGTCGAGCTTCCGCTCGGCCTGCCTCTCCTCCTGGCCGGACTGAGGATCGCAGCTGTCTTTGTCATCGCAACCGCAACGATCGCCGGCATCTTCGGCGGCGGGGGCCTCGGCGACATCATGGCCCGCCAGGTCACGTACGGGCTCGGCGGCGTTTTTGCCGCGGCTCTCTGGGTCGCCGCCCTCGCGCTCCTCACCGCCGCCGCGCTCGCACTCGCACAGCGCGCGGCCTCGCGTCGGATGGCGCCGAAGACGTAGGGTCCCGGCGAGGGACAACCTAGAGAGGAGGGCACGGATGTTTCGCAAGCACACGCGTCGCGCTGCCAGGGCGGCGTTCGCGGTTTCGTTCGGGGTCGCGCTTCTGATTGGACTTACAGCCTGCGGCGGCAGCGGCAGCAGCAAGAACACGACCTCGACGTCGTCGGCGGCCGCAGGGCCGAAGCCCGCGATCACCGTCGGGACGAAGAACTTCGCCGAAGAGTTCATCCTCGGCCAGCTCTACGGGCAGGCGCTCGCCGCGAAGGGCTTCAAGGTCACCTACAAGAACGACATCGGCAGCTCCGAGGTGATCGACACGGCGTTCAAGAGCGGCAAGATCAACGTCTATCCGGAGTACACGGGCGTGATCGCCCTCGACCTCGCGAAGGCCAAGGCGCCCAAGTCGGCCGACGCGACGTACCAGGTAGCCAAGACGTTCGAGCAACAGAAGCGCGGTGGGACCCTGCTCGATCCCACGCCGTTCTTCGACAGCGACACGTTCACACTGCTCGCATCGAATGCCAAGAAGAACGGCCTGAAAACGATGAGCGACCTGAGCAAGCTCAAGTCGTTCTCCTACGCCGCCCTACCGGAGTGCGATCAAAGGATCACCTGCATTCTCGGGATGAAGACGATCTATCACCTCAAGAACATCAAGTTCGTCCCGCTCGGAAATGTCAGCGTCTACACGCTGCTAGACCAGGGCAAGGCGTTCGGGGGAGACGGTTTCTCGACCGATCCGCTCCAGCTCGACAAGAAGTACACGACGCTGGTCGACGACAAGCACATCTTCGGCTTCCAGAACGTCGCGCCCGTGGTCAAGCAGACCCTGCTCAAGGGCGCGAACGGAACGCTGCTCAAGAACACGCTGAACGCGGTGTCGGCCAAGCTCACGCTCCCGGCCATGCAGGCGATGAACAAGGCCTACTACGTCAACAAGGCGACTCCGAAGCAGATCGCTGACGGGTTCCTGAAGGCGAACGGCCTCAAGTAGTTGAAAGTCGTCGTTCTGGGCGGAGGGTCGACCGGCGAGCATTTCGTCGGCGCCCTCCGCCGGTTCGGCGACGACTCGGACGTCACGCTCGTCGAGAGCAGGCTCGTCGGCGGCGAGTGCTCGTACTTCGCGTGCATGCCGACGAAGACGATGCTCAGGACGACCGAGCTCGGCGCCTCGCTCGAACGCGCACCCGGCCTGCACGGCCAGCGTCCGGAACAGGAGGGAGTCTGGTCCTGGCGCGACTGGATGACATCAGACTGGGACGACGCCGGCCAGCTCCACTACCTCCAGGACTGGAACTGCCGGCTCGTCCGCGGCGAGGGCCGGGTCGCGGAACCCGGCGTCGTCGAGGTCGACGGACAGGAACTCGAGTACGACCGGCTCGTCCTCGCGACCGGCTCGCGGCCGGCGATCCCGCCGATCGAGGGGCTCGACTCGATCGAGTACTGGACGAACCGCGAGGCGACGCGGACGCACAAGCTCCCGCAGAGCCTCGTGGTGATGGGCGGAGGCCCGGTCGGGGCCGAGCTGACGCAGTTCTTCTCCCGGATGGGATCTCAGGTGACGATCGTCGAGCGGGGTGAGCGACTGCTCGGACGCGTGCACGGCGATGCGGGCGAGCTGATGGCGGAGATCTTCCGCGAGGAAGGCATCGACGTTCGCATCAATGTCGGGATCGAGCGGGTCGAGTCGGGCGTGCGTGTTCACCTGTCCGACGGCTCGACGATCGAGACCGAGCGGCTGCTGATCGCGACGGGACGGCGGCCGAACGTCGAGCGGCTCGGGCTCGAGCAGCTCGGGGTGAAGATCTCCCAGCGCGGAATCGACGTCGACGAGCGCCTGCGGGCGGCTGAGAACGTCTGGGCGATCGGCGACGTGACCGGTGTCGCGCAGTTCACGCACGTCGGCAAGTACCAGGCGCGGGTCGCCGCGGCGGACATGACCCGCCGCCACGCCAAGGCCGACTACCGCGCGATCCCGGCCGGGATCTTCACCGACCCGGAGGTCGCGACGGTCGGCCGGACGGACGGCGACGACCTCGTCAGCGCGCGGATCGAGTTGAGCTCCCTGCCGCGCCTTTCGACCTACGAGCGGCCGAAGCGCGACGGCTTCGTGCGTGTCTTCGGCGATCCGGGGGCGAGCGTGGTCGTCGGCGCGGTCTGCGTTGGGCCGCAGGCGGCCGAGTGGCTCGGGCAGTTCACGCTCGCGATCCGGGCGAAGGTGCCGGTGGAGACGATCCTCGACACGATCCAGCCCTATCCGACTTTCTCGGAGGGCGTTTTCTTCGCCTTGCAGGAGTTACAGGCCGCTCTCTCGTAGACTTATTCTCCAGATGTTCGGCTCCGTCATCACCGCTGCCGTGACGCCGTTCCAGGCTGACGGCGCCGTCGACCTCGAGCGTTTCCGCGAGCTCGCGACGTTCCTCGTCGACAGCGGATCCGACGGGCTCGTCGTGTGTGGCACGACGGGAGAGTCGCCGACATTGAGCGACGAGGAGAAGCTCGACCTCTTCCGCACGGCCGTGGAAGCGGTCGGCGACCGCGCAACGGTGATCGCGGGCACCGGCACGTACGACACGGCTCACTCGGCGGCGCTCACGCGAGAGGCGACGGAGCTCGGCGTCGACGGCATCCTCGTCGTGACGCCGTACTACAACAAGCCGCCGCAACGGGCGATCGTCCGCCACTTCGAGCAGATCGCCGGCGCGACCCACCTGCCGGTTGTCGCGTACAACATCCCCAGCCGTGTCGTCGTGAACATCGAGTCCGCCACGTTCGCGCGGCTCGCCGAGATCGAGAACGTCGTCGCGGTGAAGCAGGCGCTCGACGACCCCGAGCAGGCGCGGTTCATCGTGGAGGACACGCGGCTCGACCTCTACTCCGGCGACGACCCGAACACGTTCGCATTCCTCGAGCTCGGCGCCGTCGGCGTCGTGTCGGTGACCGCGCATCTCTGGGGGTCGCAGATCGCCGAGATGATCCGCCGCCACCGCGAAGGGGACCTCGAGGGCGCACGCGCGCTCCACGAGGAGCAGCAGCCGTCGTACGACCTCCTCCGGATCCAGGTCAACCCGATCCCGATCAAGGCTGCGCTCAACCTCACGGGCCACGAGGTCGGCGGGCACCGCCTGCCTATGGTCGGGCCGGACGAGGCGGAGCTGACGCAGATCCGCTCTTGCCTCGAGCGGTCAGGGCTTCTCGCTGCGGCTACTTCCAGCGCCTGAAGCCGCCCTCCGAATCGATCGTCTGACCGGTGATCCAGCGCGCATCGTCGCTGCACAACCAGACGATCAACCGTGCGGCGTCGTCGGGTTCGCCCCAACGGCCGAAAGGCATGCTGCTCGGTTCCCGAGTCGCGAGACCCCACCCGGTCTCCGTGGGCCCCGGGTTGACGGTGTTCACCGTGATCCCGAGCTCCGCGAGCTCGTCCGCGAGCGTCAGCGTCGCCTGCTGCAGAGCGCCTTTGGAAACCGCGTAGGCGATCTCCCGCGCCATCGGAGCCCGGTGCTGCCCCGAGGTGAGGAGGACGACCCTGCCGCCCGACCGGGATTCGCCGTGAAGAAGGGCAAACTCGCGCACCAGGAGGAGCGAGGAGCGCACGTTGACGCGCAGGAATCCGTCCAGCTGCTCGGCCGTGAGCTCGGGCAGCCCTCCGTGACCGCTGCGGGCGTGGTTCACGACGAGCACGTCGAGCGGCCCGAGCGCCTCGGAAGCAGCGTGGACGACCCGCCCGGGGGCGTCGACGTCCTCGAAATCCTCCTCGGCGAAAGGCACACCAAGCTCACGCGCTATGCCTTCGGTGCCTCCCGGTTCCGCGCCCCATTGCTGCGCGGCGTCGTGGGACGTCCAACCCTGGATAAACACCGAGGCGCCGGCGTCCAGCAGACGCCGCGCGATCGCGTAGCCGATGCCTGCGCGCCGGCTGACCCCGGTGACGAGCGCATTCCGTCCGTCGAGCTCCACGCTCGCACGACACTAGACTCCGCCGATGGGCACGTGTCGCATCATCCCGCTCGGCGGTCTCGGCGAGGTCGGAAAGAACATGACCGTCTACGAGGCCGACGGAGCGATCGTCGTGGTCGATGCCGGGCTTGCATTCCCACGGGACGAGCATCTCGGCGTCGATCTCGTCCTGCCCGACTTCGGGTACCTGCGGGAGCGCCAGGAGATGGTGCGCGCGGTCGTCCTCACGCACGGGCACGAGGACCACGTCGGCTCGCTGCCGTACCTCATGCGCGAGGTGCGCGTGCCGCTCGTCCTCGCGACGCGGCTCACGCTCGCGCTCGTCAAGTCGAAGCTCGACGAGCACGGCCTGTTGCGTGCCGCCGAGTTGCAGGAGCTCATGCCGGGCGACGCCCCGGTCGAGCTCGGCCCGTTCCGCCTCGAGTTCGTTCGGATGGCGCACTCGATTCCCGACGCGGCCGCGGTCGTGCTCGATACACCCGGCGGACGCTGCGTCCACACCGGCGACTACAAGCTCGACCACACGCCGGTCGACGGCCAGCGGACCGACGTCGGCCGCCTCGCGGAGATCGGCAGCAGCGGGGTCGACCTTCTCCTTGGCGACTCTACGAACGCGGAGCGCCCCGGGGTCACCGAGTCCGAGCGGGTGGTGGGGGAGGCGTTCCGCCAGATCTTCCCGCGCCGGGAGGGGCGGATTCTCGTGTCCTCCTTCGCCTCGAACGTGCACCGCATGCAGCAGGCCGCCGACGTCGGGGTCGACTGCGGGCGCAAGGTGGCGTTCGTCGGCCGCTCGATGCGCAAGAACGCGAACATCGCGCGCAATCTTGGCTACATGGACGTGCCCGAGGACGCCATCCTCCGGCCGCAGGAGCTTGCAGAGCTGCCGCGCGGCGAGCAGCTGATCCTCTGCACCGGCAGCCAGGGCGAGCCGATGTCGGCGATGACGCGGATCGCATACAACGACCATCCCGCCGTCCGGGTCGAGGCGGGGGACACGGTGATCATCTCCGCGAAGCCGATTCCCGGGAACGAGCTGCGCGTCCACGACGCGATCAACCGGCTTGCGAAGATGGGCGCCGAGGTGCTGCACGAGGACAACGCACCCGTGCACGTGTCCGGCCACGGACGCGCGGAGGAGCTGCGCACCATCATCGGGCTTCTGCGGCCGAAAGCGGTGATGCCGGTGCACGGAGAGTTCCGGATGCTCGCGGCGCACGCCCAGCTCGCGCGTGAGGGAGGTGTGGCGGAGGACAGGATCGTCCTCGCCGAGAACGGCACGGTCGTCGAGCTGCGCGACGGCGATGCGCGGATCGTCGACGAGGTCGAGGCGGGGGTGATGTTCGTGGACGGGCTCGGCGTGGGGGACGTGCACGACGTCGCGCTTCGCGACCGGCGAAAGCTCGCCGAGGACGGCGTGCTCATCGTCGTGGCGACGCTCGCGGGGAGCGACGGAGGTGGGCTCACCACGCCGCCGGAGCTGATCGTCCGCGGCTTCGGCGAGGGAGCCGAGCCGCTCCTCGACGAGTTGCGGGACGAGGCAGACCGCGTGCTGCGAGAGATGATCGCGGACGATGTGACCGAGATAAAGCTCCTCCAGGAGCACCTACACGACGCCCTCGGCGGCGTCGTCTACGACCGCACGCGGCGGCGCCCGATGGTGTTGCCGGTCATCGTCGAGGTCTAGCTGTCCTACCCACGGACGTTGTGAACGCGGCTGAGTGGGGGTCGGTCTCCTAGCGAGCTGTGTGGCCGTCGCCGGTTGTAGTTGTCGAGCCAGTGTGGCAGGGCGTCGTTGCGGTGGCGGTGGGTGCGGTAGGCGAGGCCGT
>DATFHC010000133.1:0-2838 GCA_035248765.1 Gaiellaceae bacterium | reverse complement strand
ACCGTCCCTGACGCCGTTGCCGTGCAGTTCCCGCTGCTGGCCTCGGCCAGACCGAAGAACCCTTGTGCGAGGGCCGTCGGCGAGCCGATGAGGTAATGGATCGTCGCGACGTAGAAGCCGATAGTGCCGAGCACGGCCCAGGTCGACCGTCTAGTCGCGTACGCCAGCAAGACGTACACGAACGAGACGATCGAGACGACCGCAAAGTCGCCATCGCTCGTGTGAGCCCAGTCGAGGATCGCCCCGCCGATCAGCACTCCGCCCACGAGATGAAGCCAGAACGAGGACGGCGTCCGCTGAATCCAGCCTCCGAGGAGGTAGGCGAGCCCGACGAGCAGTGCCCAGACGGCGGTCTTGTTGCCGCCCGCCGGAAGCAGGTCGAGAACGAGGATGAACCCAAGGACGGCGGAGATCACCCGGATGAACGGGAAGTTGAAGCGTCTCCGGTCATCCCAGGCCGCGGCCAGGATCAACAAGAGCGCGAAGGTGCGCGCCCACGACCAGTGGCTGAGGGACGCGTTCACGCCGTTCCAGCCAAACCACTCGAAGAGGAAGACGACAAACGCTCCGCAGGCGATCACGGAGGCAAATGCGAAGATGCCCGCGGCGACGGGTCGCTCGCGGACGCGGAGCCCATGCGCGATGCCGTAGAGGATGACGAGGATGAGAAGCGCCCACGCGGCCTCCGCACCACTGCCGTAGTTGGCCGCGAGATACCCGAGCGCAAAAAGCCCGCCCAGGAGAACGGTCAGCCCGCCGGCATAGACCAGAAAGGTCGCCGAGGTCCAGATCGGCTTGATCTCGCGCTCGTGCACGGGGAGATCGTCCTTCCCGCGTCGGACGGACTAGATCGATCTACCAGCCGCGGGTCTCGAGCAGCTCGCTCGGGTCGAGCGTCTGTGTCGAGATGCCGACCATCGGCTCGCCGAGGCCGGCAGAGACACGCGCGAGGATCTCTGCATCCCGGTAGTGCGTCGTCGCCTCGACGATCGCCTTCGCGCGCCGCTCCGGATCGCCGGACTTGAAGATGCCGGAGCCGACGAAGACTCCGTCGGCGCCGAGCTGCATGCAGAGCGACGCGTCGGCGGGTGTCGCGATTCCGCCGGCGGTGAACGTCACGACCGGGAGCTTCCCGTTCTCGGCGACCCACTTGACGAGCTCGTACGGGGCACGCAGCTCCTTCGCCTCGGCGTAGAGCTCCTCCTCGCGCAGCGCGCCGAGCCGGCGGATGTGGCCGAAGACCGCGCGCATGTGCGTGACGGCGTTGACGATGTCGCCGGTCCCCGCCTCGCCCTTCGTGCGGATCATCGCCGCGCCCTCAGCGATCCGGCGCAGCGCCTCCCCGAGGTTCGTGCAGCCGCAGACGAAGGGGACGGTGAACTGCCACTTGTCGACGTGGTGCTCGAGGTCGGCAGGCGTCAGCACCTCGGACTCGTCGATGTAGTCGATCTCGAGCGCCTGCAGGATCTGCGCCTCGGCGAAGTGGCCGATGCGACACTTCGCCATGACCGGGATCGTCACGGCCTCCTGGATCTCCTGGATCTTGTCCGGGTCGGACATGCGCGCGACGCCGCCGTCGCGGCGGATGTCGGCCGGGACGCGCTCGAGCGCCATCACGGCGCAAGCTCCGGCCGCCTCGGCGATCTTCGCCTGCTCGGCGTCGACGACGTCCATGATCACGCCGCCCTTGAGCATCTCGGCGAGCCCGCTCTTGACCCGCATCGTTCCGTACTCGGCCATCGCGCTGAGTGTAGCCATGCCCCTGACGGCCGGGGCCTGATAGAAGAGCCGCGTGGAGCCCTGGTCGCGCAACTACGTCGGACGCTTCGACGAGCTGGAGATCGAGAGCGACGTTCTCCGCGACAACCCACCTGGCGATCCGCACGTACGGCCGCTCTGGGTCTACGTCCCGCCCGGGTACGACGCCGAGCCCGACCGCCGCCTCCCGTCGATCTACCTGATCCAGGGCATGACCGGCCAGGTCGACATGTGGTGGAACCGGACCGCGTATCGCACGACCACACCGGAGAACGTCGACCGCCTCTTTGCGGAGGAAGACTGCCCGCCGGCTCTCGTCGTGTTCGCGGACTGCTGGACGAAGTACGGCGGCTCGCAGTTCATCGACTCCCCGGGTACCGGCCGCTATTGCGAGTACCTCTGCAACGAGGTCGTCTCGTTCGTCGACTCCCGCTACCGGACGCTTGCCGACCCCGGGCACCGCGGCCTCACCGGCAAATCGAGCGGCGGCTACGGCGCGATGGTCGTGCCGATGCTGCGGCCGGACGTCTTCGGCGGGCTCGCGACGCACTCCGGCGATGCGCTCTTCGAGCTCTGCTACCTGCCGGAATTCCGCGACACCGCCCGGGCGCTCCGCGACGAATACGAGGGCTCGTACGAGAATTTCTGGACAGATTTCCGCTCGCGGCCGGCGTTGACGAAGAAGTCCGATCTCTTTCTCGTCAACACGTACGCGATGGCCGCCTGCTACTCGGCGAACGAGGACGGCTCGGTCGACCTCCCGTTCGACACGGCGACCGGCATGCTGCGCGACGACGTCTGGCAGCGCTGGCTCGCGTGGGATCCGGTGCGGATGGCGAGCCGCCACGCCGACGCTCTTCGCAGCCAGCGCGCGATCTACATCGACGCGGGCAAGCGCGACGAATGGTTCCTCGACCTCGGAGCCGACGCGTTCCGGAAGGAGCTCGAGAAGCTGGGAATCACCGATGTCTTCTTCGAGCTCTTCGACGCGGGGCACGGCGGCATCGAGTACCGCTACCCGCTCGCGATCCGCTACCTCGCCGAGCGCCTGCAGTGAGTCAGGCCCTCGTGCAAGAGGTC
>DATFHC010000132.1:0-8719 GCA_035248765.1 Gaiellaceae bacterium | reverse complement strand
CGTTCGGCGCGACCCCGGGTTGGCCGTGTTCGGTGTCGAAGAAGGCGACCCCGGTGATGCGGGCCTGCCCGCAGACTCTCACTGCTTGGCGTGCTTGAGCCATGCGGTTGCGGTAGTACAACTTGGCCCCAGCGGTGCAATCCGGCGCAGGAGACTCCGCGATCATCGGCCAGCCGTGTTCCTTGAGCAGGATGTGGTAGTCGGAATCGCCTTCCAGATGTACGGCGATGACCTGGGCCACAACGGTGAAGACGTGATACTCGAACGCCATCCTCGTCTCCGTGCGATGTGCCGGCGGTGGGCGGTGGACGAGCCATTTCACCGTTCTCACCTGATTCGGCAGCAGATGCGGCCGGTCTTGAAGGGTCTTCACCGTCCAGCGGTCAGTCCCACACGCGAGCTTTCGCGCGGTCGCCTGCCCCTTCGGAGCAGCTAGTCCGACCAAGGTGGCGAGCACAGCAACTGCCGCCCCGAAGGCCAATCCCTTCACGATGTCCCACGCTACCCAGGAAAGAGAAGACTCATTCCCTTCGACCAAGAAAAAGCCCCGCTGCGGCACGGGGCTCTCTCTGCTTCTCCTAGCCCCGAAGGGGGAGAGGGCTAGCTTCCGGGCTGGCTTACTGCCTGGGAGGTGGAGGCGTTCCCATCCAACGCCCTCGCCCCACTCGACGCAACTGGGTGTGGAAACCGTGGAAGATGTGGAATAAACGCACGCTTCGCCCGCTAGAGGAACGGGTTTAGGTGGCGAGATCTACACGCTGCGCCCCACCGACTCCCCCAAATCTGGCAGCGCCGCCTAAGCGCTGGGAAGCTCGAACGCCCAGGTGCTAGCCATGAGACGGGATCGCGCCTAGAAAGCGTTCAGCTGCTGGGGAGCAGCGACTTCAGCAATCTCCACGTGTCTGGGGCGGCTCCGCGAGGGCCGCCCCGCCTCCTTACCTACGCCGCGCTCTGAACGTTGATTTCCCGTTCGGCCTCCTGCGAGATCGCGCCCCAGACGAGGCCCTTCGTTGACTCGCTAGTAGCGTCGCAGGGTGGATGCCGGTGCTCGCGGCCAGCGGATCACCGCCCAGGGGAGGGGCGATCGGTGGTTAGGCCACGACCCCAGTTGCCACCATTGGTCGCCTGCTCACTTGTCGCTGTCCCGGAACGACAGCGACAGTAAGGGTGACGAGGTCAAGGTCATAGCTCGAGGATTTCGGCCGCAGCCTGTTCGATTGTCAGCCTGGCACCGGCGGCCCGCGCCGCCTCCCACTCGTCGGGGTCGGTCTGCGCTTGCGCGGCTGCGCGATGCTGATCGATCAGATCTCTCTGCCAAGAACCCAGATTCGTGCTTACAGCGGCGTCCCCTTGCTGGGACTCGGCGACCGCTTCCAGTCGCGCAGCGAGCCGCCACTCACCGTCTGCGCCGGCGACAGCTGCGAGGCCGAATAGCCCGTCGTAGAGAAGGGAGCGGAACGCGATCTCCAGCGCGACCGCCAGGCTTTCCTCGAGCAACTCGCGCGCCTCGTTGAGATGGTTTTCGGCGAGCGCCATCCAGCCGAGTGTGTTGAGCGCCGTGGCTGTGTGGCGCCGGTCGCCGACCTCGCGGGCCAGGGTAAGCGCCTCGATACCGAGGTCGTGTGCGCGGCTCGCCTCCCCGTCTTGGAACAGCGTCCAGGCGAGGTTATTCAGCGACAGGGCCATCCGGGACAAATCGCCCATCCGGGCGCGGACGCGGTAACTCTCTTCGTACAGGCTGCGTGCGCGCTCGCGGTCTTCTCGCGCGCTGTACCACGCCCCGAGGTTGTTGAGAACTGTCGCGAGCGTGAAGGGCTCCTCTGCCTGCTCGGCGATTGCCAGCGCCTCTTCGATGACCGGGATCGCCCCATCGACCTGGCCCGGCCAGGCGACATGAGGAAGGTGGCAGAGTGCGAGCGCGAGCGCGGCCGGGGCGTCGGTCGCGCGCGCGCAGGCAACCGCCTGCTCGACGAAGGCGCTTCCGTCCTCGCCGAGCTCGTTGCTGAGGTACCCGGCCCAGTCGAGCGCCCCCGCACGGACGGCACTCGGCGACGACGAAGCGCGTTCGAGGGCGGCCACGAGCCAGTCGCGACCCTCCCGGACGCGCCCGCGCGTGTACCAGAAGAGGATCAGCGCGTGCGCGAGCGTGAGGCCGCTCTCGGGATTGAGCTCGAGCAGCCAGGTGAGCGCGGCGCGGAGGTTGTCGTGCTCGGCCTCGAGGCGGTTGAGCCATTCGCGCTGATCGCGCCGAACGAGCTCCGGCTGCGCTTCGAGCGCGAAGGCGAGGAAATGCTCGGCATGGCGGCGCCGGATCTCGTCGGCGTCGGCTGCTTGGTCGAGCCGCTCGCGGGCGAACTCCCTGATCGTCTCGAGCATTCGGTAATGCGACTCGTCCCGGCGGAGCAGGTTCTTGTCGAGCAGCGAGCTGAGAGTGTCGACGTTGGCGTCGCACACGGCTTCTGCCGCCTCGAGCGTGCAGCCGCCCTCGAAGACGGCGAGCCGCGCGAACAGCTGCTGCTCGTGCTCGTCGAGGAGGTCGTGGCTCCAGGCGATCGTTGCGCGCAGCGTGCGCTGCCGCTCGGGGGCGTCTCGCGCGCCGGAGGTCAGCAAGGGCAGCCGTTGCTCCAGCCGTTCGAGGAGCTTGGCCGGCGGCAGCACGTTCACGCGCGCCGCAGCAAGCTCGATCGCCAACGGCAGCCCGTCGAGTCGCGCGCAAATCGCCTCGACGGCCGGCCGATCGCCGTCGAGCTCCAGCCCGGCTCGCTCAGCAAACAGCACAACGCTCTCGTCCGACTCGAGCGGCGGCACCGTGTACTCGCGCTCGCGGCCGATGCGGAGCGGCTCGCGGCTCGTCGCGAGGAAGTCGACGCCGGCGAACTCCGCCGCGAGATCCGCGACCATCCCCGCCACCTCGGGCAGCAGCTGCTCCAGGTTGTCGAGCACGAGCAGCAGCCGCCTTGAACGCAGGAAGTCGCCGACCACGTCGCGATAGGTCCGGCCGCCGCCCTCGCGCAAGCCAAACGTCTGCGCGATGGCGGCCTCGACGAGCCCCACATCCGTCAGCGCCGCCAGCCCCACAAACCAGACCCCGTCGGCGTAATCCTCGGCGACGTCGGCAGCCGCCTGCATCGCGAGACGCGTCTTACCGCCTCCCCCGGCGCCGGTGAGCGTGACGACCGAAACGTCCTCGCGACGGAGCAGCTCGAGCAGCTCCTCGACATCTCGCTCGCGGCCCACCAGCCGCGTCCACGCGACCGGCAGATTCGTCTGATGCAACGTCTTGAGCCGCGGAAACTCGCCGGCGCCGAGCTGGTACAGCCGCTGCGGCCCGGACAGGTCCTTCAACCGATGCTCCCCCAGATCGCGCACGAACATGCCGTCCTCGAGCAGCGCCCGCGTCGACTCGCTCAGCAGCACCTGGCCTCCGTGACCCGCGGCCATCACCCGGGCCGCACGATGCACGTCAAGCCCGACGTACTTCGGTGGGTCGAGAACCGGCTCGCCCGTGTGAACGCCCACCCGGATACGGATCGGACCGCCGTCGAGCACGCGCATCGCCTGCTCGACCGCCGCGACCGCAGACGCGGCCGTCGGGAACGCATAGAAGAAGGCGTCGCCCTCCTCGTCGACCTCGTAGCCGGACGCGAACGCCTCGCGCACGAGCCGGCGATGCTCTGCGAGGGCGTCCCGGTAAGCCTCCGCCCCCAGCTCGTGCAAGAGACGCGTCGAGCCCTCGATGTCGGTGAAGACCAGCGTGACCGAACCCGTCGGCTGCTCCCGCATACCCGCATCCTCCGCCGATGGAGCAGGCGATGCAATCACCGACCAGTACTCGGACGTCAGACGCACTCGCCAACCTCATGACCGTGTCCCGTAGAGACAGAGACGCCGGATCGGACGCGCTAGGACAGGAACGACCCCCAGCTTACGACCCTGGTGATTCGCCGGGAACGATGAGACCTGACTCGTAGGCGGACGCCGCTTCAGGCCCGAGAATCGCCGGAGCCGAGGCAGTCGAGGACGAGCCGAAGGGCATCGTCGAAACCGAGCTCGTCGACCTCTTCGGTTGCAACGCCGGCGGTGATGCGCTCGGACTCGAGGACGAAAGAGAGCCCAAAGCTCGTCTCGCGGCATAGACGTTTCGCCGAGGCGACGAGTTGCGCGGCGGCGGTCGGCGCGCGCGGGGTTACCAGATCGGCCGCGACAATCAGGATGTCGGCGATGCCGAAGCACGACTCCTCAGCGTGGAGCGTCTTCTCCGCCGCAGCCCGCAATCTCGCAGCCGCGTGACGCTCGTCTCCTCGCCGTCGGTAAACCTCGGCACGAACCACCTCGAGCTCGCGCCGCACCTCGCCGTCGTCGTCGGGGACGAGCGAGTCCCACCGGTCGCACATCGCAAGCGCCTCGTCGAGGTTGCGCTCGACCATCGCGATGTCCGGGAATACCGCGAGGGCATGTGCGATCCCCTCGGGGTCGCCCAGGTGCTCTTGGATTACGAGCGCTTCCTCGGCGAGCTTCCTCGCCAGCTGCAATTCGTTGAGCTCCAGGTGGATGAACGCGAGATCGCGCAACATGATCGCTTCCTCATCCTTCGACCCCAGCTCTCGTGCCTGCTCGATCGTGCGCTTGTGCCATGGGATCGCCTCGCGCAGTCGCCCGCCGAAACGCAGGAACTCGCCCACGCGCGACGATTAGCGGGGACGTTATGGCGATAGCGTCGCCGCCTCGTCCACCGACTCCTGACGACCCGGAGGCGCTGATCCCCGAGGCGCGTGAGCGGCAGCGACGTAGGCGGCTGCTCGGTGCGGCGACAGTCGCGACAGTGGCGGCAGTCGGCTTCGGCATCTACGCCCTCTCGACCAGCCGCGAGCCTCACACAACATTGGGCGCGTCCGATTCAGGATTGGCGACGAACTGCCCCTCCAACGCGGTACCGCTATCTCTACAAACCCAGGGAACCGCGACCCAGGCCGTGATCTTTCTCACGCTCAGAAACCGCCAGCGCCTGAGATGTTCGATCACCGCCCCCGTCGTCTTCGAGATCACTGAGAACGGGCATCGCGCTCCGGTCTCTAACAACCCATTACGCGCCACGCTTCATGTGACCTTGCGAGGGGCGAGAAGCAGCTACTGGCGGGACTGTCAGATTCTTTGTGTAAGGGGTAGTGGCGGTCATTGATTTTCAGGTGATGCTGTTGGCGGCTGCGATCCGGTCGCCGTAGTGGACGGTGAGCGTGTTGAGGATGCTCTTCCAGCCGACGATCTTGCCGGTCATGTCCTGGCGGTTCTTGCGGCGTTGGGTGGCGACGAGGTAGAGGACCTTCATCGCGGCCTGCTCGCTGGGGAAGTGGCCGCGGTGGCGGACGGCGCGGCGGAAGCGAGCGTTGAGCGACTCGATCGCGTTCGTGGTTTAGACGACCTTCCTGAGCTCGAGCGGAAACTCGAGGAAGGGGACGAACTCGTTCCAGACGGATCGCCACGTCTGGATCATTGCAGGGCATGTCTGCTCCCACTCGTCGGCGAACTCGGCGAAGCGCGCCTGTGCAGCCTCGACGGTCGGGGCGGTGTAGATCTCGCGCATCGCGGTGGTGATCCGCTTCCAGTGCTTGCGCGAGGCGTAGCGGAGGCTGTTTCGGACCATGTGCACGACGCAGGTCTGCACGGTCGCCTCAGGCCAGGTCAGCCGGATCGACTCCGGCAACCCTTTCAGGCCGTCACAGCAGACGATCAAGGCGTCCTGCAGGCCACGGTTACGGAGCTCGGTCAGCATCGTCGCCCACTGCTTCGCGCCCTCGCCGCCGACTGGGCCCAGCCAGAGGCCGAGCACGTCTCGCTCACCCTCCAGATCGACGCCGAGCGCCACATAGACGGGCCGGTTCGCAACCTGCGAGCCCCGCACCTTGATCACCAGGCAGTCGATCACCAGCACCGCGTAGAGCGGCTCAAGCGGCCGCGACTGCCAGGCGATCATCTCGTCGACGATCTGGTCGGTGATCTTGGAGATCGTCTCCCTCGAGACCTCGGTCCCATAGATCTCGAGCAGGTGCTGCTGGATGTCGCCGGTCGTCAACCCCTTCGCATAGAGGGAGATCACGTTGCCGGCCAGACCGTCCAGGCGCCGCTGGTACTTCGGCACCACCGTCGGCTCGAAGCTGCCCCTGCGGTCGCGCGGGATCCTCAGCTCGACCTCGCCGATCTCGGTCGTGACCGTCTTGTCGTAGGCGCCGTTGCGGGCGTTGCCGACCCCGCCCGGCGGCGCCGCGCCCCGCTCATAGCCGAGATGCTCCGCCATCTCCACCTCGAGCCCCGTCTGCAGCACATGCCGCATCAGGTCGGTCAACAGGCCACCCTCGCCCGTCAGTGCCAGCCCCTCCTCACGAGCCTGAGCGACCAGCTGCTCAGCCCACTCCCGCATCGATCCCGGCCCGGCCACAACCGCAGGCACAAGCTCGCCGCCCGCGACCTCGACCGGCCCCTCGTCAAACTCCTGCCCTCTCATCAGCGTGCTCCCTCCCGCCGCCGACACCCCTGCCGACAGCCGTCAGGCCACACCACTTACACAAAGTTTCGGACAGACCCCTACTGGCCGCTATCGGGTGTCTGGTGGGCGAACTGGTGCGGTTCTCGCAAAGGCTTCCGCATGACAGCCCGCGTGGGATCGCAATCGATTTCCACCCGTTTCAACGTCCTTCCCGATTGCTTTGGGACAGGCAACCACTCGAAGCTGCGCCTAGGCATGTAGGACCCTGGGCTGGGCCAGTGTTCCGGAATGGCCCCTGAGGAGCGGGTGGGTTCCGCTGGAGGTTGCGGTGGGTGAAACTGTGTAGATGGTTGTGCCTGAGACGAGGTACGCGCGTAGTGGGGATGTCAATGTCGCGTATCAGGTCGTCGGTGATGGGCCATTCGATTTGGTGTATGTGCCGGGTGCGGTTTCGAATGTTGATCTGATTTGGGATGACGAGCGGCGTGCTCGGTATTTCCGGCGGTTGGCGTCGTTTTCGCGGCTGATCGTGTTTGACAAGCGGGGGACGGGCGCGTCGGATCAGGTCGCGGTGGCGGATCTGGAGACGCGGATGGACGATGTGCGGGCGGTGATGGACGCGGCGGGGTCGGCTCGGGCGGCGGTGATGGGGGCGTCAGAGGGTGGCCCGATGTCGCTGCTGTTCGCGGCGACTTATCCGGAGCGGGTCGGGGCGTTGGTGCTGTATGGCACCTTGCCGCGTTTCGCGTGGGCGCCTGATTTCCCTTGGGGGCAGCCGTTGGTGGAGTGGCAATCTGAGCTCGAGCGGGATGTGGCCGACTGGGGCACGCCGGAGTGGTTTCGCAGCGAGTTCCCGGAGGCCGGCGAGGAGGAGTTGCAGGAGATGGCGCGGAGGCTGCGCTTGAGCGCCTCGCCGTCCGCCTACCGGCAGCTGGAGATGATGAACATGTCGATCGATGTGCGGCAGGTGCTGCCGGCGATCACGGCGCAGACTCTTGTTCTGCACCGCCGCGAGGATCATCTGCCGATCGAGGGTGCGCGCTGGATGGCGGAGCAGATCCCTGGAGCTCGGTTCGTGGAGCACCCAGGCGGGCCACATTTCCCTCAGGCAGGCGATTGGCAGGCTGTAGTAGACGAGGTTGAGGTGTTTCTTGCTGATGCCTACGCGGACGGGGCTTGGGCAGCGCCGGAGCCCGAGCGGGTGCTCGCGACGATCCTTTTCACAGACATCGTGGGCTCCACCGAGAAGCTCGCTGAGCTTGGTGATCGTCGCTGGCGAGAGCTTTTGCAACAGCATCACGCGCTCGTCCGCCGACAGCTCGTCCGTCACCGCGGCGTCGAGATGGACACCGCAGGAGACGGCTTCTTCGCTCGCTTCGACGGACCAGCCCGCGCGATCCGCTGCGCCCAAGCAATTACCCAGGAAGTGCACGCGCTCGGCCTCGAAGTGCGTGCCGGTCTTCACAGCGGCGAGTGCGAACTCGCCGACGGCGGCAAGGTCGCAGGCATCGCGGTCTCGACCGGCGCCAGAATCGCAGCCGAGGCCGCACCTGGAGAAGTCCTCGTCTCCAACACCGTCAAAGATCTAGTGGCAGGCTCGGACCTCAGCTTCGACGATCGAGGCGCCCACACCCTGAAAGGCGTGCCGGGCGAATGGCGTCTCTATGCAGTCAGCCAGGGCGCGTAGGACGCGCGTCACAGCTCACCCTGAGCCATCGCGAGAGACAGCGCGCTTGCCTGGGCCAGTGTTCCCGAACGACCCCTGAGGTCTGGTGTGGACTGAAATCGGATCACGATCCTTGGTTGCAATCAGCACTTAGGGCTGGGAGGATCGCTGAAGACGATCGGAGGCGACGTGGAGCCTCATAGGGCACTCGCAGTCGGCATTGCTACGGCAACCCTGGTTCTGGTGATGGTCGCGGCCGGTGCCAATGCGGGCACGCGAGCCACAGCGGGCTGTATGCCTGCCTATAAGTACTGCGATCCAGGCCATCTCCATGCTGGGGTCTACACCACCCGGTATTTCCTGCATGGGATGCGGGTGAATGTGCCGGGCAGCGGATGGTTCAGCCAGCAGGACTCGACCACCGAGTTCAAGCTCTCCCCGCCCGGCTATCCGGACCCGAACTATGTCCCAGTGATCCGGTTCTGGATCGATCCTCGCGTTAGCACGCCCTGCACGGACATTGTCCTCCCCTACAAGGTGACCACGCCAGCCCGCGCCGTCGCCTGGTTCAC
>DATFHC010000131.1:0-5729 GCA_035248765.1 Gaiellaceae bacterium | reverse complement strand
GATCTGCATGTACCCACTCTCGATCCTCCTGCTGATCATCGCTTGGCACGGCGACAACCGGGCCGCGCGTTACCTCTTGCCGCTTCCGGTCGTCGGCGCGGGCGTCTCGATCTACCACATGCTGATCGGGTACGGCGCGATCTCCGAGCCGAACGCGTGCACTGTCTCTGCCCCGGGAGGCTGCGGCACCAACTGGATCCGCGCCTGGGATTTCGGCTATCTGCAGATCGAGACGCTCGCCCTGACCGGGTTCCTCCTTCTCATCGGATTCTTGGTCCTCGCAACCATCGGGGAAGCCGACGAGACGGCTACCCTTCCCGCCGATGCCGAGCGGTAAGAAGGCCAGACAGCAGAGGCAGGCGGCCGCCGCGGCCGCCCAGCGAACACCTCCGCCCGTGCGCTCGAAGGGTGTCGGCGGCGCGCGCGGTGCCCGTCAGGCGTCTCCCCGCACGCTCGCGATCGGCGGCGGCGTCGTGCTGGTCGTCGTGATCGCAATCGTGCTCGCGATCGTCCTCGGCAGCAGCAGCGGCGGCGGATCCGGCGGCGCCGTGCTCAAGGGCCTTCCGACGACAGGCAGCGCCACCTGGGCCGGTGCCCTGGACGGCGCGCCCGACGCGAACGATCTCTTCAAGGGGATTCCGCAGAAGGGTCTCGTTCTCGGCAGCCCATCTGCACCCGTCGAGATGGAGATGTTCATCGACGTTCAGTGCCCGATCTGCCAGAACTTCGAGGTCAACTACCTGCCGGAGATCGTGCAGAAGTACATTCGGAAGGGCGGCGTGCAGCTGCACCTGCAGCCGTGGGCCTTCCTCGGGGGCGCCGGCTCCCAGTCGTTCAGCGGCCGGCTCGGCCTCATCGCCGCGTCGTTCCAGAACAAGGGCTTCGAGTACGCCAAGGTCCTCTACGACAACCAGGGGACGGAGAACACCGGCTGGCTGACCGACCAGATGATGGCCAACATCGGCGCGAGCGTGAACGGCCTCAAGATGCAGCAATGGTGGTCGGACACGAACAGCTCCGCTCCCAAGCAGATCGCGAGCCGGGTCGACCAGCTCGCCACCAAGGACAAGGTCGGCGGAACACCGACGATTTTCGTCGGCAAGACGGGCGGCAAGCTGCTCAACGTGCAGACCCCCCAGGAGATCGCCGACCTCCGGGCGCCGACCCTGCAGGAAACCGAGCAGGCACTCGACGCCGCGCTCGGTAAGTAAGTAGCCCTCTCATTGCGAGCGAGGAAATGCGCAAAGAGCGCGCTTTCCCTGCTTGACCTCTAGGGCCACGTCCTAGTAGGCTCTGCGAGCCGGTTCCGATGGACTTTCGGGTTCGTCGGGGCCGGCGTTTTAGTGGTCCGTCCGGTGGCGTCTGTACATTCCCGCGCCCATGTTTGGACTGATCGCGATCCTCCTCGTCGTGCTCGCGGCAGTGGCCGCGGGGGCGGTCTTCCTCCCGCGACTACTGCGGGGCGAGCTGGGAGCGCTGCAAGAGAGGACCGCCGGCGAGCTCTCGGCGCGAAACGCCGAATTCGAGCTCCGTCTGCAGGGACTCGAGCAGTCGCTGAACACGCGTCTTGCAGCAACGAGCCAGACGACTACCCAGATTCACGAGCGCCTCGGCCAGATGACGCGCGCGACGACGGAGATGATCGACCGTGCCAAAGAGCTCGGCAAGCTCGAGCAGGCGCTCCGGCCCCCAAAGGCCCGTGGCGGTTTCGGCGAGCTCCTTCTCGAAAACCTCCTGCGCGACCGGCTGCCGGCCGACGCCTACGAGGTGCAGTACACGTTCGAGAGCGGCGAGCGCGTCGACGCCGTGATCCGCGCAGGCGGACGGCTGCTCCCGGTCGACGCCAAGTTCCCGCTGGACAACTTCGAACGTATGACGGCCGGAGAGGGCGAAGAGCAGCAGCTGCACGAGAAGGCGTTCGCCCGCGACGTCAAGGGCCACATCGACGCGATTGCGTCGAAGTACATCCGGCCCGAGCTCGGAACCTTCGACCTCGCCTTCATGTACCTGCCGGCCGAGGCGATTCACTACGAGCTCGTGAGCGGTAAGACCGGGGCCCTGCTCGCGTACGCGCACGAGCGGCGCGTCTTCCCCGTCTCCGCGACGACGTTCAGCGCGTATCTCCAGATGATCGTGCTGGGGCTGAAGGGGATGCAGATCGAGCAACGCGCCGAGGAGGTCATGCGCTACTGCGCAGCGCTCCAGCAGGCGTTCGGCAAGTTCAAAGAGGACTTCGACCTCGTCGGCACGCACCTCTCGCGTGCGCATGGGAAGTACGCCGACGCCGAGAAGCGGCTGGACCGCTTCGAGTCCAGGCTCGACCAAGCTGCAGACGAACAGGCTGAGCTCGAGGCCGAGCCGCCTCGGGCGCTCGACGCCGCCTAGCTAGAACCGAAGCAGTGCAGCGACGCCGCCGACCGGCTCCAGGTCGCGATGGTCCTCGCCGATGACCTCGACGGTCCCGCCGTGCGTCAGCGTCTGGTGGACGGCGAGATCGAGGCCGGTATCGGCCGGCTGCATCGACGTTCCGTCGAGTGGACAGCTCCCGTCCTGAGCCTGCGCCCGTCCGCAGGCCGGGCAGACGTAGGCCGGCCGATCCGCTCCGTCCTGCACGAGCAGGAGCTCGACGCGACCGTCCGACGCAGCCTGCAACGTCTCCTCCCAGCCGGTCGCGGCTCGGCCACTTCGTGCAGCCTCCTCGCGCCAGCGCGTGAGCAGCTCGTCCTCGCGGCCCGCACGCCAACCGTCGAGCAGCGGCCGGGCTGCCTCCAGCAGCCCTGACGCATCGACGTGGGCCTCGGCCGCGGCCCAGCCGAGGAGGGCTGTTCGCACCTCGGACGAAAGCAGGCCCTCGAACCCGGAACGCGTCTCCTCCGGGCCGACGAGCACGACGCGAGCGCCGCGGAGCCCGCGAACGCAGCGATCGAGCGCGTCCGCGACCTCGCGCAGATGCCGGTCGACGATCGTCTCGATGTGACGCTCGTAGCGAGCCTGCGACCAGCCGCCCTGGTCGTGACGGCCGGGAACGTCTGCCGTCTCGTCGACAAGCGGAGTCAGCTGACCGCCGCGGAGCCGGTACACATCCCCGCGTTCCCGGCCGACGTAGGCGACGACGGCGCCGTCGCCACGCCCGACGCCACGAACGAGCGGTGCAAGGTAGAGCTGCCGGGCGATGCGTGCGTCGTCGGCGACCGGCCACGGGAGCGTCAAGGGGCGGAAGAATCCGCCGAGCTCGGCCGCGAAGACCGCGACACCGCGAACTCCCTCCCGGCTGAACTCGCTCTCGAACCACGACGCGATGCGCTCTAGATCGCTCGCGAGCGCCTTCCGCTCGGCGTGTGAAAGCGTGGTGCGCTGCTCGTCGATCTGACGCTCGGCGCTCGTGAGTAGCGACCGCGTGTGCGAGGCCAGATCACCTGCGGTGGGCACGGTGCTCGGATCGAGGCCGACGTACAGGCTCACCGCGCAGCCGCGCTCCGCGCGGAAGGCGGCAAGCTCGCGCAGCTGCTCCCACGTGATCGAAGTCGCCACGCTTGCCACCTATCCTCGGACGGGATTCTTATGCCTCGGGAACGTCAATCCGGCCCAAATCGTTTAATACGGCGTACATCTTTGGAGAGAGGAATCGATGAGCGACGTACGTGACGTGATCGTGATCGGAGGAGGGCCCGCCGGCTACACGGCGGCCCTTTACGCTGCGCGCGCGAACCTGCAGCCGCTCGTGATCGAGGGCTTCAGCTGGGGCGGCCAGCTCATGATCACGAGCGACGTGGAGAACTACCCGGGCTACCCCGACGGGATCATGGGCCCCGAGATGATGGGCGAGTTCCGCCGACAGGCGGAGCGCTTCGGCACCGACTTCGTCACCGACGATGTGACCCGTGTCGACTTCTCGGAGCGGCCGTTCCGCGTCTGGGTCGAAGACGAGGAGTACCAGGCTCGGTCGGTGATCATCGCCACCGGTGCGAGCGCTCGCTGGCTCGGGCTCGAGTCCGAAGAGCGACTCAAGAACCACGGCGTGTCGGCGTGCGCGACGTGCGACGGCGCCTTCTTCCGCGACAAGCACATCTATGTCGTCGGCGGCGGCGACACAGCCTTCGAGGAGGCGCTCTTCCTCACGCACTTCGGCTACAAGGTCACGATCGTCCATCGCCGGAACGAGTTCCGCGCCTCGCAGATCATGGTCGACCGGGCACGCGCACACGAGAAGGTCGAGTTCAAGACGCCGTACGCCGTCGACGAGGTGCTCGGCAAGAGCTCGATCAGCGGCCTGCGGCTCCGCAACACCGAGACCGATGAGACCGAAGAGGTCGAGGCAGGGGCGCTTTTCGTGGCGATCGGCCACGATCCGAACACGAAGCTCTTCGTCGACCAGTTGGATCACGATGAGAACGGCTACCTCGTTACGAAGTCCGGGACGACCGAGACGAACATCCCCGGTGTCTTTGCCGCCGGCGACGTTCAGGACCACATCTACCGGCAGGCCGTCACGGCAGCCGGGAGCGGCTGTATGGCGGCCCTCGACGCCGAGCGGTTTCTGGCCGCAGACGAGGGCCACGCCGCCACCGCCCTGACAGCGCCACGGCCGGAAGCCGAGCCGACGCAGGTCTAGCCTCACCAGCGGCGATCCGGTGGGGGTTCAGCGGCAAGAAGTGGTTCTGATCCGCTGTCTCCGGATCCCGTTCTCGACGAACGTCGAGCGGGTCGCTCTCGCCGCCGGCCACAAGGGCGTCCCCATCGAATGGGTCGACGTCGACGAGGACGACCGCTCGCCGGTCGAGGAGGTGAGCGGACAGCCGCTCGTCCCGGTGCTCGTCGCCGGGGACGAGGTCGTGACCGACTCGCCGCGGATCCTGGACTGGCTCGAGGATCGGTTCCCCGAGCCCTCCCTCCTGCCTCGGGAGCCGGCGCACAGGGCCGAAGTGAGGATCTTCGCGGACTGGTTCAACCGCGTCTGGAAGATCTTCCCGAACGGGATCAACGACGGCGTCGGCGATGGCGCCGCGCACACGGCCGAGATGCGCCGCGCCGTCACGTTGTTCGAGTCACTTCTCGCCGGACGCGACTTCCTCTTCGGCGAGCTCGGCCTCGCCGACGTAACCGCTTTTCCGTTCCTCAAGTACGCCTCGCTAGGCCTTTCACCCGGCGACGAGGACTCGTTTCACACCGTGCTGGCGGAGCAGGTGCCGCTCGATGCCGACTCGCCGTTGCACGCCTGGGTCGCGCGAGTCGACGCGCTTCCTCGCAGCTAGCCTGTCGCCGTGCCGAACTTCATCTGTCCCAACTGCAAGGAACGCTCGGTCGACATCGACCGCAAGGAAGGCATGTTCGACGAGGCCGTGGCCTGTCATCACTGCGGCTTCGGCTTCCTCTTCGAGCTGATGGACGACTACTACCCCGCGCCGACGACGGGCCTCGTCACCTGCGACCAGGAGGGGCGCATCCTCGCGCTCGGCCGCGGCGTCTTCGAGCTGAGCGGCTGGAGCGAGCAGGAGGTGCTCGGAGCCGACGTGGTCTCCGCCTTCGGTCTGGCCGGCTTCGAGGAGGAGAAGAACCCGGTCAAGCTCTCGCTCGAATGGGGCGTGCGCCGCCTGAACGAGCAGCTCCAGCTGCGGACGAAGGCCGGGCTCGTCAAGCCTGTGATCGCCGACCTCTTCCCCGCGTACGACGCGGACGGCGGCCTGCTCGTCGCGCTCAGCCCGCGGTAAGCAGGAAGCGCCGGACCTTGC
>DATFHC010000130.1:0-2119 GCA_035248765.1 Gaiellaceae bacterium | reverse complement strand
TGGGCCTCTCTCGGCGCGCGTCTTCAAGATCGAGCGGGGGCCGACGGGCGACCGCATCGCGTACACCCGCGTCTTCGCCGGCACGGTGAGGGTTCGCGACCGCTTCGACGCCGGCAAGGTGACGGCCGTGCGGGTCTTCGCCGACGGCGACGCCGAGCAGCGGGACGAGGTGCACGCGGGAGAGATCGCGAAGGTCTGGGGACTCGCGGAGATCCAGATCGGCGACTGGCTCGGCGAGCCGCGGGGTGCTCCCGAGCACCACTTCGCACCGCCGACGTTCGAGGCGGTGCTCGCCCCCGCCGATCCCGCCGACGGGCAGCGTCTCCGCGTCGCCCTCGCGCAGCTCGCCGAGCAGGACCCGCTGATCGACGTCCGGCAGGACGACACGAGAGGCGAGATCTCGGTCTCGCTCTACGGCGAGGTACAGCGCGAGGTCATCGAGGCGACGCTCGCCGAGGAGCACGGCCTCGAGGTCGAGTTCCGCGAGACGACGACCATCTGCATCGAGCGGCCCCGAGGGAGCGGCGCTGCGGTCGAGATCCTGAACACGCCGACGAACCCGTTCCACGCCGACCTCGGTTTGCGTGTCGACCCGGCCGCGCCCGGCTCCGGCGTCGAGGTTCTCGCCGCCGCCGGCATCGATCCGCGCGACGCTCCCCTGTACGTCTTCAAGACGTTCGCCGGCTTCATGGAGCACATGGACGAGTACGTGCGCCTCGCGCTCGAAGAGGGGCTTCACGGCTGGCAAGTCACGGATTGCGTCGTGACTGTGACGAAGATCGCCTACAGCCTCGCCGACGGGCCGCCCTCTCGCCGCGGGCCGATGCCAACCGCGCGCGACATCAAGAACCTGACGCCACTCGTCCTCCTGCAGGCGCTCGAGCAAGGAGGCTCGACGGTCTGCGAGCCCGTCTTTCGCGTCAGCGCCGAGGTGCCTGCGGCCGCCGTCGGCGGAGTGCTCGCCGCGCTCGGGCGCCTCGGCGCGCCGGCCGCCACGCCGTCGCCCCGGGGCGAGCTGTCGGTCCTGGATACGGCGCTCCCTGCATCACGAGTCCAGGAGCTCCGCCGGCGGCTTCCGGGCTTGACCGGAGGCGAAGGAGTACTCGAGGCGGAGCTCGCCGGCTATCAGCCGGTCGTTGGCGAGCCCCCGATCCGAAAACGCACTACGCCCAATCCCTTAAGCCTCGACGAGTACCTGGCGCACTTCCGCTGACTCAACCGTCTTCCGAGCCGGGATCAACGCCGCTGCGAGCGCGCCGAGCGCGACGACTGCACCGCCGATCCACACGGCGGTCGACGTCCCGTGGGTGAACGTCGCGGCCGTCCGGTACCCGCCGGCGTGAGCGAAGACCGATGCCAGAACCGCGACGCCGAAGACGCCGCCGAGTTCGCGGATCGCGTTCGTGGCGCCCGAGGCCTTTCCCTCGTGCTGCGGGGCGACCGAGCTGAGGACGACGTTCGCCACCGGCGCGAAGAAGAGCGCCATGCCGGTACCGGAGATGAGGAACGGCGCGACCAGATCGGAGTAGGGCACCGACGGCGACTGCAGGGCCGCCAGCCACATCAGTCCACCGGCCTGCAGCGCAAGCCCGACGGTCATCAGCCGCCGGCCACCGACCCGATCGGAGAGCGCGCCCGCGATCGGCGCCACGAAGATCGGCATCGCAGTCCACGGCAGGATCCGCAGGCCGGCGCCGAGCGGCGACATGTGCTGCGCGGTCTGGAAGAACTGCGCGAGCAGGAAGATCGAGCCGAACATCCCGAAGAACATGAGGAGCGATGCGACGTTCGTCAGCGCGAACGTCCGGTCGCGGAAGAAATGGAGCGGGAGCATCGGCGTGGTGGCGCGCCGTTCCCACGCGACGAACGCGCCCACGAGCATGGCCCCCGCGACGATCGGCAGGACGACGCCGAGGCTCGTCCAGCCGTGCGCGTTCCCGCGTACGAGACCCCAGACGATGCCGAGCAGTCCGGTGCTGGCCAAGCCGAGCCCGGGCACGTCGAGCGCCGCGTCCGCGCCGCGAGTCTCTTCGAGCCGTGCGAGCGCGAGCGGAGCGAGCACGAGTCCGATGGGCACGTTGAGCCAGAAGATCCAGTGCCACGAGACGCCGTTCACGAT
>DATFHC010000129.1:0-6370 GCA_035248765.1 Gaiellaceae bacterium | reverse complement strand
CACGCGATCGCGGCGAGCCAGATGCGCGATTTCGGAGGCATGGTCTCGTTCCTCGCCGAGTCACCGGAGGAGGCAGCTGCGATCGCCGGGCGCACCCACCTCTTTCAGCTCGCGGAGTCGCTCGGCGGCGTCGAGAGTCTGATCGAGGTGCCTGCGCGGATGACGCACGCCGCGACGGCAGACGCGCCGTTCGCCGCACCGCCGAATCTCATCCGGCTCTCCGTCGGGATCGAGTCGGCCGCGGATCTCGTGGACGACCTCGAGCGGGCGCTCGTCCCGGTCGCCGCGCGCTCCCACTGATGAGCGGCGAAGCCGTCGTCTTCGTCGAGATCCCGGCGGGGTCGCGCAACAAGTACGAGTGGGACGACGAGCTCGGGGGCATCGTCCTCGACCGCCGGCTCTTCACCGCGATGGCGTATCCCGCCGACTACGGCTTCGTCGAGGGGACGCTCGCCGAGGACGGCGACCCGCTCGACGCGCTCGTGCTCGTCTCCGACCCGACGTTCCCCGGGTGCCGGATCCGCGTCCGCACGATCGGCGTCTTCCACATGGAGGACGAGAAGGGTCCTGACGAGAAGCTCCTGTGTGTCCCGGCGGGCGACTCGGCGTTCGAACGAGTGGCCGACATCCACGACGTCCAGAACGAGCTGCGCGACGAGATCGAGCACTTCTTCCAGCGCTACAAGGACCTCGAGCCGTCGAAGCGGACCGAGACGCGCGGCTGGGGCAACCGCGCCGAGGCAGAGAAGATCGTCGCGGCCGCGCGCGAGCGCGCCTAGGCCGGCTCGAGCGCCGCGAGCCGCTCGCGGACGCGGCGGACGAGCGGGACGACGCCCTTGCGCTCGTAGCGCTCGAGCGCATCCTCCCAGGCGGCAATCGCCTCGTCGCGGCGATCGGCGGCCTCGAGCACCTCCGCGAGGTCACACAGCGCTTGGCCTTGCCAAAGCAGGGAGTCCGTCTCGCAGGCGAACCGCACGGCCTCGCGGGCTAGCTGCTCCCCTTCGGCGTGATCTCCACGGGCGGAGTGCGCGAGCGCGTCGACCTGCCGCCGGAGCGCCTGGGTGAGGGGAGAGTTGTCTGGGTGCTCGCGCGCCTGTGCGACGCGTTGCTTCGCCTCCTCATATCGTCCGGCCAGAGCGAGCTCTCGGCCCTGCCAGACCAACAACTCGGCAGTTGAGCCCGAAAGACCACGTTTGCGATACCAGTCGAGCCAGAGGCCCAGCTGCTCCGCAGCTGCCTCGTGGTGGCCGGAGAGACTCTCGATCTCCGCCATCCACGGGTGCGCGGCCAGACCCAGCTCGCGAGCGTGCGCGGCAGCCGCACGAACGAGAATGAGGGCGTCATCGATCTGGTCGCTCATGGCGAGGAGGATCGCGCGCACCAGGTCGACACGCACGGTGGAGTCGAGCGCATCGAGAGCTCTCAGCACCTCGCCGACCGGACGCGGCCCGTACAAAAGGGCATGCGACCGCAATCCGTCCGAGCGATCGTGCGGCATCCCTGCGAGGGTCTCGTAGCTGCGCGCCATCTCGGCCGCGTGCACGATCTGCTCGCAGCGACTGGCGTGGTTATAGGCGCCGAAGGCGAGCGCGAACCACATTTGCGCGAGACCGGCATGATCCTGTCCCTTCTCGAGCAGCGGCAGCGCCGCGACGCCCAGCCGCTCCGCGTCGTCGATCGATCCCTCTCCAGTCCAGAGCCGCATCTGTGCAGCTAGCCCACGGGCAAGCGCAGCGCCGGCCACGTCCGGGCGCGCGTCGGCCTGTCGCGCCGCCTCTTCGAGCAGAGCCTCCGCGTCACGTGCCGCCACATGGCTCATCGCAAAGGCGACCTCAAGATGGATATCTGGCTCCTCGACGAGCTTCACTGCGCGCCCGAGGAGTGAATGCCCCGCCTTCTCGTCGCCGCGCCACCTCGCGCGCTCTCCCGCGGTCGCCAATCGCCGGGAAGCCTCCCCGGCAAGGCCTGGATCGGGACGGCCGAGCTCGGCGAGGTAGAGGGCGGCCTGCTCGAGGTGGTAGCCGAGGATCTCGTCCAGCTCGACGAGGCTCTGGCCGTGCACATCGAGCCATTCGGCGAAGCGGCGGTGCAAGTCGGCGCGGGTCCCCTTGGGGAGAGCGTCGTATGCGGCGTCGCGGATGAGCAGATGCCGGAACCGGTACGCATCCTCGCTGGGGAGCATGGGCCGGTCGGGTCGAACGAGATCGCGGCGCACGAGCGCCGCCAGCCGCGGCGTTACCTCCGTCTCCTCCGGAGAGAGCGCCTGCACCGTCCCACGGTGGAACAGCTCTCCCTCGACCGCTCCGCGCTCGAGCACCTTCCGCTCCGACTCGTCGAGCTGGTCGAGCCGCGCCACGAGCAGCGCCCGCAGCGTCGCCGGCACCTCGACTTCCGCGCCGTCCGCATCGCTGAGCGCCGCCATCTCGGTCAGGAAGAGCGGGTTGCCGCCGGAGGCGTGCACGATCCTCTCACGCATCTCGTCCGGGACGGCGTCTCCGATGAGCGCGACGGCCGTGTCGTCCGGAAGCGGTTCGAGGCGCAAGATCCCGGGCCAGCCCGGCCGGCGGTCGAGCAGCTCCGGCCGGGCGAGGCAGATGAGCAGGAGCGGGGCGCCAACCGAGAGCAGCGCTGTGGACTCGATGAGCTCGAGGAATGTCTCCTCGCCCCACTGGATGTCGTCGAAGCAGACGACGAGCGGCGCCTGCGCTTCGAGCAGCTTGCGGAAAGCCCACGCGATCTCGTCAGTGAAGGCGAGCGTCCCCGTCTCCCCGAGCAGCGAGCCGATCGTCGCCGCAGCATGCTCGTCGTCCGGGCGCGCGTCGAGCTGCTTCACGACCTCCACGACGGGCCAGTACGTGATCCCTTCGCCGTACGAGAGGCAGCGACCCCTCACGACGCGCGCGCCCAGCCGCGCGAGCGCCTCCGCAACGAGGCGGGACTTGCCCACACCCGGGTCTCCGACGACTGTGATCAGCTCGCAGCGAGGGCCGGCCAGAGCGCGATCCCAGCCGTCGACGAGCTGTTGGAGCTCCCGCTCACGTCCAACGAAGCGCGCCGCATGCGAACGCTCCCCTAGCTCGCGCACGGAGAGGAGTGGTAAAGCCGCTACCGGCTCAGCTTTCCCCTTCAGCTCGAGCAAGCGCTCGTCGCCGACCTCGATCGCGCCGGCAACGAGCCCAACCGTCTGCGCGCCGATCAGCACCTCACCCGGTTCCGCTGCCTGCTCCAGACGCGCAGCCAAATTCACCGCATCCCCGGTCGCAAGCCGCTCCTCGGTGCCGGTCAGGACCTCGCCCGTGTTGACGCCGATCCGACCCTCGACTCCGAGCTCCGGCAACGCATCCCGCATCTCGACCGCGGCGCGACAGGCGCGCAGCGCGTCGTCCTCGTGCGCGACCGGCACCCCGAACACCGCCATGACCGCGTCGCCGATGAACTTCTCCACCGTCCCGCCGTGCGCCTCGACGATCCCCTTCATCCGCTCGAAGTAGCGCGCAAGCAGGCCTTGCAACGCTTCCGGATCTACTGACTCCCCTAGTGCCGTCGAGCCGACGACGTCGCAGAACAGAACCGTCACGACCTTGCGGTGCGCGCCGATCGTCACGAGTCGAGGCTAGAGCAAGAGCCGCATAGGATCAACGCATGGCGCCGGAGCCGATCGACCTCCTCCACCTCGGCCGCGAGAAGATCATCGCGAGCTATCTCCTCGACACCGACGACGGGCCGGCGCTTTTCGACTGCGGGCCAACGACGACGGTCGATGCGCTGAAGGCGGGGCTCGCCGAACGCGGGCTGGCGCTCACCGACGTCCGGCACCTGCTGCTCAGCCACATTCATCTCGACCACGCCGGCGCAACGGGCGTCCTCGTGCGCGAGCACCCGGTGCTGCAGGTGCACGTCTCGCCGATCGGCGCGCCGCACCTCGTCGATCCCTCGCGCCTCGAGAAGAGCGCGCGTCGGCTCTACGGCGACACGTTCGACTCGCTCTGGGGCGAGCTCGCGCCGGTGCCGCAGGAGAACGTCCACGCCGTGGACGGCCGGGTGCTCGGGCTCGACTCGTTCCCGACGCCCGGCCACGCCTCGCACCACGTCTGCTACCTCGACCCCGACGGGACGCTCTACGCCGGCGATGCGTGCGGCGTGCGCGTCCTGCCCGGGCGCTTCGTCATGCCGCCGACGCCGCCGCCCGAGGTCGACGTCGAGGCTTGGGAGGAGACGCTCGACGAGATCGAGCGGCGCGCTCCCGAGAGGCTTGCGCTCATCCACTTCGGCGTCGCAGAGGACGTGGGACGCCATCTCACCGAGTTGCGGCTCAACCTCCTCGACTGGGCGGAGTCGGTTGAAGGCGGCGCGACCGAGGAGGAGTTCGTCGAGTACGCCCACGCCCAGCTCTCCGACTCACGTGAGGACGCGCCGACGTACGACTTCGCGATGCCGCTCTGGCAGTCGTACGCCGGGCTCAAGCGCTGGGCCGACAAGCGAGCTCGGGCGTGACCGGCCCGCTCCGGCTTCGCGATTTCCGCTTCCTCTTCGCTGCGCGCGCGGTCTCGTACGTCGGGACGTACCTCGCGCCGATCGCGGTCGCTTTCGCGATCCTCGACAACGGCGGCGGTGCGACCGCGGTCGGCCTCAGCTTCGCCGCGTGGACGCTGGCGCAGGTGACGATGCTCTCCTTCGGCGGCGTCGTCGGCGACCGGCTGCCGCGACGCGTGGTCATGATCGGCTCTGACGTCGCGAGCACGGCAGTGCGCACCGCGATGGGCGTGCTCCTCGTCTCCGGCCACGCTCACGTCTGGGAGCTGATCGTCCTCCAGGCCTGCGGCGGTGCGGCCGTCGCGTTCTACTCCCCCGCGTCCTACGGGCTCGTGCGAGAGGTCGTGCCGGAGGGCGAGCTCCAGCAGGCGAACGGGCTCCTGGCGATCGCGCGCTACGCCGCGTTCCCGCTTGGTGCAGCGATCGGCGGCTCAATCGTCGCTCTCATCGGTTCGGGCACGGCGCTGCTCGTCGACGCCGGCACCTACTCCGCGAGCGCGCTGCTTCTGTCGCAGATCGACGTCGAGTCGATTGCGCGTGCCGGCGCCGGCTTCTTCCGCGAGCTGAAGGAGGGCTGGAGCGCGTTCGTCGAGCAGACATGGGTCTGGATCCTCGTCGTCTACGTCTCCGGCTACTTCCTGATCACGTACGCGCCGTTCTTCGTGCTCGGCCCGTACGTCGCGAAGCACTCGATGCACGGCGCGAGCTCCTGGGCGTTCGTCGTCACCGGAGAGGGGGTCGGATCGCTGCTCGGTGGGCTCGCGGGCCTGCGTTGGCGGGCGCGGCAGCCGATGGTGACGACCGGGCTGCTGCTGATGGTCAGCGGCGTCCAGGACCTGATCCTCGGCTTCCATCCCACGACGCTGCTCCTGACGCCGGCCGCAACCGGTGCCGGCTTCGCGTTCGCGCTCGGCTCCGTCGTCTGGGACACGACGTTGCAGCGGAAGGTCTCGCCGGAGAAGCTCGCGCGCGTCGCGTCGTACGGCTGGATGGGGGCGATGGTCTTCCTCCCTGCGGGCTACGCGCTCGCGGGACCGATCTCGATGGTGGTCGGCCTCAAGGCCTACCTCGTGTTCGCGGCCGGGTGGATCGTCGCCAGCACCCTGTTCGTGATCCGGTTGCGCGCGGTGCGCGAGGTCGAGTTCGAGACGCCGACCGACGCCTCGCCCGTAGCCGCTCAGTAGGCTCGGCCGCATGCCGCGCGTGCCTGTTCCGCCCGAGGTCGACGCGTTCCTCGCCAGACCGAACCCGGCCGTCGTCGCGACCGTGAGCCCGGGCGGCGCGCCTCACACCGCCGCCACCTGGTACGACTGGGAGGACGGCCGCGTCTTCCTGAACATGGACGAGAGCCGGCTCCGCCTCCATTACATGCGGCAGAACCCGGCGGTGGCTCTGACGGTGCTCGGGGACGACAGCTGGTACGCCCAGGTCACCCTGCTCGGTCGCATCGTCTCGATCGAGGACGACCCCGACCTCGCCGGCATCGACCGGCTCGCGATCCGCTACGACGGCAAGCCCTTCGGCAAGCGCGACGCCCGCCGCGTCAGTGCGTGGATGCAGCCGGAACGCTGGTCGAGCTGGCCGCTTCCTCGCTGAGCTCCTCCGTCTCGACCACCCAGAGCGGTGCGTCGCCGCACTCGAGCCGTCGCGCGCCCTCGACCTCGGTCAGCGACGTGGCGAGCACCCGCACCGGTTTGCCCTCGAGCTCGAGCAACGCTCCGGACGTTGTGTCGGGGGCCATCGCAAAGCGCCAGGACCAGACGAGCCTGTGCACCTCGGTAGCCGGGCGTGACAGGTCCAGCCACACGTCGTCTGCGGTGAAGAAGGACTCGTAGCT
>DATFHC010000128.1:0-2601 GCA_035248765.1 Gaiellaceae bacterium | reverse complement strand
AGGAGCGCCTCGGGCGCGAGCTCGTCGTCGTGGTCGAGAAACGCGACGAACTCCCCCTCAGCGAGCTCGAGCGCGCGGTTGCTCGCCGCCGAGATGCCGCTGTTCGATTCGTTTCTGACGATCCGAATCGAGGAGTCGCCGTCGAGTTCGGAGAGGAGCTGCCTGGTGGCGCCGTTCGTCGAGCCGTCGTCGCAGATGCAGAGCTGCCAGCGCGGGTAGGCCTGCGCACGGACGCTTTTCACCGCCCGTCTCAGCCAGCGGGGGTCGGTGTCGTAGACGGGCGTGATGAACGAGATTAGCGGCCTCGCTTCCAATTCCGCACCGCTCGGCGCACGGCGAATCGGAGGATTCGCCGGAGCGCCGCCTTCCATCACGCGCCGCCGGCTTCGGCGACGCCAGCGCGCCACCACCTTCCACCGGATGGAGCGGAGCTGCTGCACTCGTCTTTCGGCCCGGGCGGCGAAGTCGCGGAGGAACCCCGTGGCCACTGCACCAAAATACATTCCCGTCTACGCCTCCGCGGGCGCTTCCAATCAGGCCGCGAGACGCTCGAGGCAGGCGCGGAGCCCTTCGCGCCAATGCGGCAGCTTCGGCGCATCCCGTAGCTCACTCCGTAGCACCGAGTTTTCCGGACGGCGCGCCGGCCTCCCAAGCTCTTCGGACGTGATCCGGCGGACGCGGCAATCGAGCCCCGCCTCTTCGAAGATCGCCTCCGCGAACTCCGCCCATGTGCAATCCCCCTCCGCCGTGAGGTGCCATAGCCCGCGCGGCAACTCGAGCAGTTCCCGCACGGCCGACGCCAGGTGAGCGACGTACGTCGGCGAGCCGCGCTGGTCGTCGACGACCGCCACTTCGTCGCGCTCCGCACCGAGCTTCAGCATCGTGCGGACGAAGTTCGTGCTCGTCCAGCCGAAGAGCCAGGAACTCCGCACGATCCACGCCGCGTCGCCGGCCGCGGCTTCGGCTTGGAGCTTCGTGCGCCCGTAGACCGAAAGCGGGTTCGGCGCGTCCGACTCGACGTATGGCTCCCGTTTTCGCCCGTCGAACACGTAATCGGTGGAGAAGAGCACGACCGGCGCTCCGAGCTCCGCCATGTGCTGAGTCCCGCCTACGTTCACGGCGGCAGCGCCTTGAGGATCAGACTCCGCGCCGTCGACGTCCGTCCACGCCGCCGCGTGCAGCACGAGGTCAACCTCGGGAAGGGCGGCGGGTGGCGGTAGCGCCAGGTCCCAATCTGCGCGTGTTAGCGGCACGACAGGCAAGTGGCGAAACTCCTCGCACAACGCGCTGCCAAGCTGGCCGTCGGCCCCCGTGACCAGTACGCCGCCGCTTAGCTCCACGCGGTCTCGCGCACCGGCGCCCGCTCCTTCAGCGGCCCCCACCAGTCGCGAGCGGTCGCGTACCACTCGGCAGTCGCGCGCAGCCCCTCCTCGAAGGAGATCTCGGGCTCCCAGCCGAACTCGCGCCGTAGCTTCGAGGAGTCGAGCAGGTACCGACGATCGTGGCCCGGACGGTCGGGCACGATCGTCTTCAGCGACCCAGGCTTCCCGGTCAGATCGAGGACGAGGTCGGCGATCTCTTCGATCGAGCGCTCGTCACCGGAGCCGACGTTGTACGTCTCGCCCTCGCGGCCACGCGTCAGGACGAGCTCGATCGCGCGACAGTGGTCCTCTACATGCAGCCACTCGCGGCGGTTCTGCGTCGAGGCATAGAGCGGCAGCTCGCGGTCGTCGAGTGCGTTCGTGAGGAAGAGCGGGATTACCTTCTCGGGGAACTGCCGCGGGCCGTAGTTGTTCGAGCAGTTCGTGATGGTCACCGGCAGGCCGAAGGTCTCGAAGTAGGCGCGGACCGCATGGTCGGCGGCGGCCTTCGAGGCGTTGTACGGCGTCCGCGGCCGGTAGGGCGACTCCTCGGTGAACGCCTCGCCGGAATCGAGTGGCAGATCCCCGTAGACCTCACAGGTCGACACGTGGTGGAAGCGGGCCACCCCTTGTCGGCGGGAGGCCTCGAGCAGCGTCTGCGTGCCGAGGACGTTCGTGCGGAAGAAGCGGCCGGGATCGAGCACGGCAAGACTGTTGTGCGACTCCGCCGCGAAGTTGACCACGACCTCGATCCGCTCCTCCACGAGCAGCCGGTCCACGAGCTCGAGATCGCCGATGTCCCCCTCCACGAGACGCACGTCGAGGCCGTCGAGGTTGCGTCGGTCGCCCGCGTACGTGAGGAGGTCCAGCGCGACGAGCTGGTCTTCTGGGTGGCGTCCGGCCCAGTAGCGGACGAAGTTCGAGCCGATGAACCCGGCCGCGCCGGTGACGAGGAGTCTCATGTGGCGTCCCTCTCGGACAGGATCGGAGCCTGTGTGCTCCAGAGGCTCTTGACGCGCGGATCGTCCCACGGGACGCCGTGCTCGTCGGGGTCGTCCGCGTCGAACTCCTCGGTCACGAGGTAGGCGAAGAGCGCGTCGGTCAGTGCCTCGTACCCGTGGGCATGGAGTCCCGGAACGTAGATCGCGACGGGGTTGTCGTCGCCGATGTCCTCGGTGAACGCTTCGCCGCTCTCGCGGTCGAGCACCACGACGCGAACCGTGCCGGCGAGACAGACGAA
>DATFHC010000127.1:0-2756 GCA_035248765.1 Gaiellaceae bacterium | reverse complement strand
GCCGCCGTCATCGCGACGTATTCGCGATTTCCGTGGGACGAGCTCTACCACGTGCACCACAGCGGGATCGCTGCGGGCTTCGGCCGGGAGCTCGTCGCGCTCAACTTTCCCTTCGCGCTGGTCGGGATCGCCCTCGTCGGGCTCGCCTGGCCGCGGGTGCACGGCGTCCTCCGGCTGCTGGGGGTCGTCGCGATCGCGCTCTGCGCCGTCGTCTATTTCGCAGTCGACCAGGCGAGCCTGGACGCCAAGCCGCTGAACGCGGTGCCTGCGCTTGGCCTGGCACTGGCAGTAGGACTCGTGCTTGGGGTGGGCGTTGCGCCCGCGCCGCGGACGGTGCGCGGCGACCGGGTGCGGATCGCGCTCGCTGCGGTGGCCGTCTTCTTCGCCGCACCGCTCGTCGCGGCCGAGCTCGGCTTCTTTCTCGACGGCGTCCCGTTCCTCGGCTGGTTCTTCGAGACCGGTCGGCTTGCGAGCCAGCCCGGTGATCCGACGCTGCATCACGCCGTCCACCATGGCCAGCACCACGGCTGGCAGGCGACGATGCTGATCCTGACCGCGCTCGCCTTCTCGCGCCTGCCGCGGCCGCACGCTCTGGATGCCTACCTCGCGCTCATGCTCGCCTACGGCGTCGGGAATCTCGTCAACGACGACTGGCTCGAGCAGGTGGTCAAGCGCGGCTGGACGAACCACGAGATGCCGAGCGTCCTCACGCCCGCGGCGAACTGGGGCTGGGCGGCCGTCGTCGTCGGCGCGTTCGTGGTCTGGCGCATGTGGTTCCGTCAGCCAAGGCGGACGACGCCGGCTCCGGCCAGCCCGGCGATCTCGTCGTCGGCATAGCCCAGCTCGCCGAGGACCTCCGCGGTGTGTGCGCCCAGAGCCGGCGGCGGAGCGCGATGGCGCACCCGCTCGCCGTCGGCCGAGAGCGGCGCGGCGACGGTGACGAAATCGCCGAGCGCCTGCAGGATCCGGAGTGCCTCCGTCTGCGGATGGCGGGCGGCCTCGCCGACGTCGTGCACCGGTGACGCAGGCACGCCCACCGCGACGAGCGCGTCGAGCAGCTCGGCCGACCCTCGCTCGCGCGTCCGCCGCTCGAGCAGCGCAACGAGCTCCGCGCGGTTCGCGACCCGGTCGGGATTCGTCAGGAATCGCGGGTCGGCGACGAGCTCCGGCACGTCGAGGACGCCGCACAACGCAGCGAAGAGCTTGTCGTTGCCCGCGACGATCATCAAAGCTCCGTCCTGAGCCGGAAAGACCTGGTACGGCGCGATCTGCGGGAATGCGCTCCCCGCGCGCTGCGGCACGTCGCCGCTGCCGAGGTAGCCGACGAGCTGGGTCGAGAGGAGGGACAGAGCGGTCTCGTACAGCGAGAGCTCGAGCGTCCGGCCGACGCCGGTCTGCTCGCGCTCGTAGAGCGCCGAGACCACGCCGAGGGCGGCCCAGACGCCGGTTCCGAGGTCGATCACCGACAGGCCGACGCGCACCGGCGGGCCGTCCCGCTCGCCGGTCACGCTCATGATCCCGGACGCGGCCTGGAGGAGAGGATCGTAGCCCGGCTGTTCGCTGAGCGGGCCGCCGGCCCCGAAGGCTCCGATCGAGCAATGGACGAGCCGCGGGTTGCGGGCCCGGAGCGCCCCTGCTCCGAGGCCGTGCCGCTCGGCCGCCCCGGGCCGAAGGCTCTGGAGGAACACATCGGCCTCGTCGGCGAGCCGCAGCACGATCTCGCGCCCGCGCTCGTCCCCGATCTCGATCGCGAGCGAACGCTTGCCTGCGTTCGCGGCCAGGAACATCGCGCTCTCTCCCTCCAGAAACGGCGGCCCCCAGGCTCGCGCGTGGTCGCCTACTAGCGGCTCGACCTTGATGACCTCCGCGCCGAGCGCGGCGAGCAGCTGCGTCGCCGTCGGCCCGGCGAGGGAGGAGGTCAGGTCGACGACCCGCGCTCCGGCGAGAGGGCGAAGCTCCGTCAAGTCGCGATCACGGATGCTCCCAGACGACGGCCGGCCCGGTGTCCCAGAGCTCAACCGTGTCGCCGCGGGTGCAGCCGAGCCGCTCCGCGAGTCGCACCGAACGCACGTTGGCCGGCGCGATGAGCGAGATGAGGCGCCCGACTCCGCGCTCGTAGTAGGCCCAGTCGCGCACCGCGGTCGCTGCCTCCGTCGCATAGCCCTGCCCCCAGTGCTCCCGCGCGAGCGCCCAACCGAGCTCGGGCTGCGCGTGCTCGCCGGACTCCGCGAACGTCGTGTGCGTCCACGTGCGCGCGTCCCATACGAGGATGCCCGTGCGGCCGAGCCAGCGCCCATCCATCCGCCGCACGATGGAGAAGGGCCCGCAGCCGTTGGCCTCCCAGCGCTCGAGCCACCGACGGACGACAAAGCCCGGGTCCGCGGCAGCCCTGGGATGGACGCCGCCGAGGAACTCCATGGCGACGGGATCGCCGATGAGGTCGATCGCTGCCAGTCCGTCCTCGTACACCGGCTTCCGCAACAGGAGCCGCGCGGTCTCGATCACAGCGGGAGCATGATCGAGCGCTCGAACTCGATCACGGTCTCGTCGCGCTGGTTGAGGCCGCGCGTGCGGACCGTGACTATGCCGAAGCCCGGACGCGACTGCGACTCACGCTTGGAGAGCACCTCCGTCTCGGCGCGGATCGTGTCGCCGGCAAAGACCGGCGCCGGCAGCCGCACCTCGCGCCAGCCGAGGTTGACGCCGCGCTCGGACACGTCCTCGACGGACAGCCCCGTCACGAGCGCGAGCGTAAA
>DATFHC010000126.1:0-25660 GCA_035248765.1 Gaiellaceae bacterium | reverse complement strand
GCCTGGCGAAGTCGCGGGCGCAGGCTCAGGCACTCGTCATCGCGGGGCTCGTGCGTGGCTACGACAAGCCGGGCCAGCAGGTTGCCGAGGACGCTGAGCTCGCGGTCGAGAGCCCGCCGCCGTACGTCTCTCGCGGCGGGGAGAAGCTCGCGCACGGGCTCGACGGGCTCGGCGTCGATCCGGCGGGCCTCGACTGCGTCGACGTCGGAGCCTCCACCGGCGGGTTCACCGATGTTCTCCTCCGGCGCGGAGCCGCACGCGTCATCGCGCTCGACGTCGGCTACGGGCAGTTGCACCCGCGGCTGCGCGCGGATCCGCGCGTGACGGTGCTCGAGCGGACGAACGCACGCACGCAGACCGAGCTTCCGTTCGCGCCACAGCTCGCTGTTTGTGACGTCTCGTTCATCTCGGTGCGGCTCGCGCTCCCGCCCGTCCTGCGCCTCTGCGCGGCGGGCTGGCAGGCGGTAGTGCTCGTGAAGCCGCAGTTCGAAGCGGGACGCGCCGACGTCGGAAAGGGAGGAGTCGTGCGCGATCCCGAGGTGCGCGGGCGAGTCGTGCGCGAGGTTGCCGAGGCGGCGCTCTCCTGGGAGGCGAGCATGCGCGGCGTCGTAGACTCGGGGCTCCCGGGGCCCAAGGGAAACCGGGAGATCTTCCTGCACCTCGAGCATTCCGAGCAGCCGACGCTTCCCGATGACATCGACGAGCGAATCGAGCACGCACTCGCCGGTTGAGACCGCGGCGGTCGTCGTGCACGGCCGCATCGACGTCGAAGACGCCGTGGAGCGCGTGCGGGCGGTCGCGAACCGAGCCGGGGTCGAGCTTGTGGACGAGCCAGAACGCGCGCAGCTCGCAATCGCAGTCGGCGGCGACGGAACGATCCTCCGCACGCTGGCGCGGCTGCTGGGGACGGGAGTCCCGGTGATCGGCATCAACTTCGGTCGCGTCGGCTTCCTCGCCTCGATCGCGCCGGACCGGCTCGAGGACGATCTCGCGCGCGTCCTCGCGGGCGAGTACCGGACGATCGAGCAGCCCACACTCGAGGCGCAGCTCGACGGCAAGGCGTTCGTCGCCGTCAACGACGTCGTCGCCACGAGCTCGACCCTCGGCCGGATGATCGAGCTCGGCTGGTCGATAGCCGGCGAGGACCTCGGAGTTGTCTCGTGCGACGGGATGATCTGCTCGACGCCGTCCGGCTCGACGGCGTACAACCTCTCGAACGGAGGGCCCGTCCTCGTCCGCGGGCTCGACGCGATGGCGATCACCTTCATCGCGCCTCACTCGCTCGACGCGCGTCCGCTCGTCGTGCCGCGGGGCGCCGAGCTAACCGTGCGGAACGCGACGCCGGACGTCGGCGCAGCAGTCCTCGCCGATGGACACCGCACCGGAGACCTCGCGCCGGAGCGAAGCCTGTCGATCCGCCTCGGTGAGCAGCGGAGCCTGCTTGCGACGCTGCCCGAGACGACATTCTTCCGGCGCTACCGCGAGACGTTCACGTCCTAGCGACGATGGAGACGACCTGGGACGGCGTTCCGGTCGCACGCGAGCCGCCGTTTGCAGCGTGCGCTGTCGTCTGGCGCGAGGGGCTCGGCGGGCGCGAATTCCTCGTCCTCCATCGCGCTCACTTCGGTCCGAATTTCGCCGGAGACTGGGCGTGGACGCCGCCGTCGGGTGCGCGGCAGCCGGGCGAGGAACCGGCTGACGCTGCTGCGCGTGAACTGCGCGAGGAGACGGGGCTCGACCTCCCGCTCGAGAGGATCGAGCCGCCGGACGAGGAGGTGGCGCTCTTCCTGGCTGAGGCGCCGGTCGGCGCCGACGTGGTGCTCGATCCGGAACACGACAGCTACCGCTGGCTGCCCCTCGATGAAGCGACCTTGCTCTGCCTCCCGGCCCGCGTCGCGCACGGCCTCCGCCACGCCGCGTCTTACCTGACCTGACCGGAAATCCGACACGACCTTCTCCAGCGCTACCGCGGGACGTTCACGTCCTAGGAGAACGGGCTGTTCACGATGGGGAAGAACCCGGGTGCCGGACGCGTTCCCGAGTAGCCCATCAAGCCGAGCTTGATGCCGCGGATCCCCCCGCGTGGTACTCGGATCCGTGCGCGGTAGGGCGGTCCGAACTGTTGGGCGAAGGCAGTCGTCGCAGCGCCCTTGCCGATCAGCCTCACCAACATCGGATTTGCCCGGAATGGGACGAGCGTGCCGTCGGGGCCGCGGACCTTCACCGTCCACTCGATCGTGACACGCGCTCCGGCCTTTGCGTGAAGCGGCAACGCGGTGAGCAGGCGGGCTCGTGCTCCTTCCTTGGCTGTCGCGGGGGCAGCAACAGCGACGAACAGAAGGATCGTGACGCAGACGACGCGCCTCATGCGCGAAGGATAGACGCGTCGGAAAGAGCCAATGGGCGGCGTCGGGCCGCGGGTCTACGATCGGCAGCGTGCTTCGCAGGCTCCGCATCGAGAACCTCGTCCTCATCCGCGAGGCCGAGCTCGAGCTCGCGCCCGGGCTGAACGCGATCACCGGGGAGACGGGAGCAGGGAAGACGATCCTCGCCCAGGCCCTCGGCCTCCTGCTCGGCGCGAAGGGCGACGACTCCCTCGTCGGCGCGGCCGGGGAGGAGGCGTACGTCGAGGCCGAGCTCGATCTCCCGGACGAGCTCGAGGAGCTCGATGAGCTGCGTCCGGAGGACGAGGACGCGCTCGTCGCGGCCCGGCGTGTCTTCGCGGACGGCCGGACGCGCGCCTACGCCTGGGGACGTGCGGCTGCAAGGGAGGATGTCGCTGCGGCCGTCGAGCGCATCGTCGCGATGTCGGGCCAGTTCGAGCAGCGCCGGCTCGCGCGGCCCTCCTACCAGCTCGAGGTGCTCGACCGGTTCTGCGGCGAGGAGCAGCTCGCTCGCCGGGCGGCTGCGCGGACGGCGTGGCGCGATCTCCAGGCTGCACGGCGCCGGCACGACGAGCTGACGGCGAACGCAGCGCTCGCCGAGGCTCGGCTTGTTGAGATGCGTGCGCTCGTCGAGGACACCGCGGGCATGGAGCCCGGGGAGGAGGAGAAGCTCCGCACCGAGCGCGAGCGGCATCGCCACGTGGCCGAACTCGCCTCGGGTGCCGCGGCGGCGGCGACGGCGCTCGCTCCGGACGACGGCGAGGGAGCGAGCGGCCTCGTCGCGCTCGCGGAGCGCTCCGTCGCCCCGCTCGAACGCCTCGCGCCCGAGTTGCAACGTGCTGGGGACGAGCTCCGGGACGTCGAGCTTCGCCTGCGCGAGACCGCCTCCGATCTCCACACGTTCCTCGCGTCGCTCGAGGCGGAGCCGGGCCGGCTCGAGCAACTCGAAGCCGGGCTCGACCGGATCGCCGAAACGAAGCGCCGTTTTCGCTGCGAGACATACGACGAGCTGCTCGGGCGGCGCGATGAGGCGCAGGCTGAGCTGTCGGCGCTGGAGGGCGGATCCGATCCCGCCGAGCTCGCGGCGCGCGAGCTCGCCGATACCGACGCCCGTGTTCAGACACTGGCGCTCGAGCTCCGCGCAGAGCGGAACGCCGCCGCGCCCGCATTCGCCGACGCCGTCGCCGCCGAACTTCGTGGCGTGGGGATGGGGGAGGGCGAGTTCGTCTGCGAGCTGCAGGAGCGCGACGAGACGAGCGCCGCCGGCGTGGACGAGGCCGTCTTCCTCTTCCGACCGAATGCCGGCCTCCCGTTCGCGCCCGTCGCGGAGACCGCCTCCGGAGGCGAGCTCTCGAGGATCGCGCTCGTCATCGCAGCCGTCGCCGGTGGCGACACGCTCGTGTTCGACGAGATCGACGCCGGGATCGGCGGCGAAACGGCGCATGCCGTCGGGGGATTGCTCCGGCGGCTCGCCGAACACGCTCAGGTCGTGACCATCACGCACCTTCCGCAAATCGCCGCGCTCGCGGACCGTCACTTCCGGGTCGAGAAGACTCCGGGCGCCCCGACACACACTCGCATCGAGCAGCTCGGCGAGGAGGAGCGGAAGGCCGAGCTCGAGCGGATGCTCGGCGGGCAGGAGTTCCTTGCCGCGCTACGAGGCTAGGCGCACACTGCCGGCGACCGTCGAGGACGTGTGGGAGGTCCTCGCCGAAGCGGAACGGTTCCCCGAATGGTGGCCCGGGATCGAACACGTCGAGTCGACGGTGCGGCGGGCAGTCGCGCCCGGCGCGCTCTGGCAGGTCGAGGGTCCGCACCAGACGAGTCTCTTTCGGCGCGGCCCGCAGCTCAGCGGGACGCTGCTCGTGCTCGACGTCGCGCCGCAACGCCGGCTCGCCTTCCAGCTGAGCGAGGCGCGGATCGATGCGCAGCTCGAGCTGGAAGCAACAGACGACGACCAGGCCGCAGCGGCGCTCTCTGTCGAGGCGCCGCGGTTCAGCGGAGTCGGCCGCAGTTTCCCTTCGCAGGCGCTCGCGCAGCTCGCCGCGCTCGTCCGTCCGCCCGCCGAGTAGGCACCCGCCGCTCCCGCTGCTACCCTGAAATCCCGTGAGCGCACGGGCCCCGAAGTACGTCTTTGTGACTGGGGGCGTCGTGTCGGCTCTGGGCAAGGGAATCGTCGCCGCTTCGCTCGGTCGTCTGCTGAAGGCACGCGGGCTGCGGGTCCAGCTCCAGAAGTTCGATCCGTACCTCAACGTCGATCCCGGGACGATGAGCCCGTTTCAGCACGGCGAGGTCTTCGTCACCGAGGACGGAGCCGAGACCGACCTCGACATCGGCCACTACGAGCGCTTCGTCGACGAGAACTTCCTCCGCAGCGCGAGCCACAGCGCCGGCGCCATCTGGGATGCGGTTTTGCGCCGGGAGCGCAAGGGCGACTTCCTCGGCGCGACCGTGCAGGTGATCCCGCACATCACGAACGAGATCAAGTCGCGCATCCGCCGTGCGGCCGAGGCAAGCCCGACCGACGTCGTCATCTCCGAGATCGGCGGCACCGTCGGCGACATCGAGTCGCTGCCCTTCCTCGAGGCGATCCGCCAGTTCCGGCGCGAGGTCGGGCCCGAGAACGTCGTCTACGTCCACGTCACGCTCGTGCCGTTCATCGAGGCGGCGGGTGAGCTGAAGACGAAGCCGACGCAGCACTCCGTCAACGAGCTCCGCCGGATCGGCATCCATCCCGACGTCGTCGTCTGCCGCTCGCACGAGGAGCTTTCGCGCGACATCCGAGACAAGATCGCGCTCTTCGCCGACGTCGATCCGGCCGCGGTCGTCGCCAGCCCCGACGTGCCCGACGTGTACGAGGTGCCGCGCGTCCTCGAGCGCGAGGGACTCGACCGGCTGGTCGGCGAGAAGCTCGGCCTCGAGCTCGGCGCGGCGGACCTGTCCGACTGGGACGAGCTGCTCGAGCGGGTGCACAGCCGGCGCGACGTCGTCGAGATCGCGCTCGTCGGCAAGTACGTGAAGCTGCAGGATGCCTACCTCTCCGTCCACGAGGCCCTGAAGCACGCCGGGCTCGAGCACGGCTGCGCGGTTCGCGTGCGGTGGGTGGACGCCGAGAACATGTCCTACGAGGAGACGGCCGAGCTGCTCGAGTCGGTCGACGGCGTGCTCGTCCCCGGGGGCTTCGGCTCGCGCGGCTGGGAGGGAAAGATTCTCGCCTGCCGCGCCGCGCGCGAGCGCCGCATCCCGTACCTCGGCATCTGCCTCGGCATGCACGTCGCGGTGTCGGAGTTCGCACGGCACGTCGTCGGTCTCGACGGCGCCAACTCCACCGAGATGGATCCCGAGACGCCGTATCCCGTGATCGACCTCCTGCCCGAGCAGAAAGGGATCGAGGATCTCGGCGGCACGATGCGGCTCGGCGCGCAGGCGGTCGAGGTCGCCGACGGCACTCGGACGCGTGAGCTGTACGCCGAGCCGACGATCCATGAGCGGCACCGGCACCGCTACGAGGTCAACAACGCGTATCGCGAGCGACTCATGGAAGCCGGCCTCGTCGTGAGCGGAACGTTCCAGGAAGGCAGGCTCGTGGAGATCGTCGAGCTGCCGGAGCACCCCTGGTTCGTCGCGAGCCAGTTCCATCCGGAGTTCAAGTCCCGGCCCACGCGGGCGGCGCCGCTCTTCCGCGGCTTCGTGGGCGCGGCGCTCGACCGCGCGCGTATGCGAGCCGGCGAGCGCGTCGCGGCCTAGCCGTTCCCTCGTAGGATCGACGCGTGTCCGAGGCGGTCGACCTCTTCCTCGAGCTCGCCGCGCTGCCGACGCCGTCGGGCGAGGAGCGCGCGGCCGCCGACGTCGTGATTCGGTATCTGCGAGGTCTCGGCCTCGAGCCCGACGAGGACGGTTTCGGCAACGTCTATGCGCGGCTCGAACCGACGGCCGGCGGGACGCCGCTCTTCTTCTGCGCCCACCTCGACACCGTGCCGCCCTCGGGGGAGCTGCGGCCGGTCGTCGAGGACGGTCTGATCCGGAATGCCGGCGGCACGATCCTGGGCGGCGACAACAAGGCTGCCGTCGTGCAGATGCTCGAGGGCGTGCGCCGCGTCCTCGTCGAGAACGTCGCGCATGCAGGGATCGAGTTGTTGTTCACGCGGCAGGAGGAAGTCGGTCTGCTAGGCGCGGCGGCCTTCGACCACACTCGGCTCCGGGCCCAGCTCGGCTTCGTCTACGACCAGGAGGGGCCGATCGGCGAGATCATCCTCGGCGCGCCGTTCGCGCAGGGACTCGAGATCACGTTTCACGGGCGAGCCGCGCACGCAGGAATGGCGCCCGAGGAGGGCCGGTCGGCGATTCAGGCGGCGGCCAAAGCGATCGCCGACCTGCGGCTCGGTCGCGTCGACGAGGAGACGACCGCGAACGTCGGTGTCATCCGGGGTGGGACGGCCGGCAACATCGTCCCCGACACCTGCACGTTCCTGGCCGAGGCGCGCTCGCAGAGCGAGCGGAAACTCGGCGATCTCGTGCAGGAGATGCTCGACGCATGCGCGTTCGCAGCCAGCGAAACAGAATGCGAGCTGCAGACCGAGCTGCGCAAGACGTATCGCGGCTACCGCTTCGCGAAGAGCGACGACGTCGTCCGGCTCGCCGAGGAAGGGCTCGGGCGCTGCGGTTTCGAGGCGAGGTACGGGCTTTCGGGTGGCGCTGCAGACGCGAATGTCTTCAACGAGCGCGGTCTCCGCTGTCTGAACCTCACGCACGGCGTCCACGACTTCCACAGCCCGGACGAGCGGATCACGGTCGTCGATCTCGAGGCGATGGTCGACGTCACCGTCGCTCTGGTCGAGGGCGCGCGTGCAGCCTGACTCGTCGGAGCTCGTCTGGCGGGGACGTCTCCTCGGCGTCACGGTGGAGCAGTGGGGAGGGGCGGAGCGCGAGATCGTGGAGCACCCGGGCGCGGTCGCGATGGTCGCGGTGGACGGCGAGGGCTACGTCTGGCTCGTGCGCCAGCTGCGCGAGGCGACACGCAAGCGCCTGCTCGAGCTGCCGGCCGGTACGGTGGAACCCGGAGAGGAGCCCCTCGAGACGGCGCGGCGGGAGCTGCGGGAGGAGTGCGGTCTGACCGGTGGAGAGTGGCGCGGGCTGGCGGCCTTCTGGACGACACCGGGTTTCTGCCGCGAGCGGATGCACATGTTCGCGGCGGAGGGCGTGGTGAGCGGCGAGCCCGCGCCGGAGGATGACGAGCAGCTCGAGCTCGTCCGCTGGCCGGTCGCCGAAATCGGGAGGCGGCTGCACGAGATCGAGGACGCGAAGACGCTCGCCGGCCTCTTGCTGTACCTCACGACAACCTAGTGTCGAGGCGGCGCCGAGCCGCTGTTCTCCACCCAGATGGCTCCGCTCGCAGGATCCGAGGCAATGCCTCCGGCCCAGACGCCCTTCGGCATCGCGATCGTGCTGCGGACGTGCGTCTTCAGGTCGACGCGGTCGACGATGTCCCCGGCTGCGGCCCACATCGAGCCGAAGGCGACGACCGCCTGAATCGGGTTCCCTTCCAGCCCGAGAGGGGGCTGGGCCTGACCGGTCGACGGATCGACCGCCGTGAGGGTCGAGTTCTGCGGATCGAGGAGCCAGAGCGTGGAGGAGTTGATCCCGACGAGGAAGGCCTGTGCCGCGATCGAGTACGTCTTCGAGTGGCCGTTGCGGGGGTCGAAGCGCAGGATCTTGTTCACGACGCACTCGCAGATCCAGTCGTAGCCGGCCAGCGGAACGAGCGTGTTCGTCTCCACCGCATGGGTCTCATACGTGCGGATGATCCGGTTCGTGAGCGGATCGATGCGGAACAGCTCTCCGCCGTCCTCGAGCACCCAGACCGCGCCGTTTCCGGTCGCGACGGTGCCACCGGCGGTCGTCCCGGGGAGTTTGATCCGCTTGACGACGCGACCGCTGGCGTCGTTCACGCGTGAGAGGGTGGCCACGTCCGCGGCGTCGACCACGCGGTCGGCCAGCAGCCAGATCGATCCGAACCCAACGTCGACCTGGCACGCGCACTCGATCTTGATCGGGAACGAGTAGTTGATGCGACCCGAGCGCGCGTCACGGGCGAGCAGCCGGTGCTTCTGCCCGACGTATTGCCAGAGCGTGCCCCCGGCGGACGCCAGGTTATTCCAGTTCCCACGGCTCAGCGTGTCGCGCTCGAGCTGTGAGATGTGACCCGTGTGACCGTCCAGGCGGATCAGGCCGATCGGCGTGCCCTTGCCTCCGCCGAACGCGAGCAGCGGGACCGCGACCCCCGCGGCGACCACGAGTGCTGCAACCGCGAGCGCGAGGCGGATCGGGCGGCGCCTCTTCGACGCACCGATCAGGGCCAGCCTGGCGGCGGCCTCAGCGGGCGAGAGCGGCTCGGGCAGCCTCGTCTCGACCGCGCGCAGGCTGAAGACCTGCCGGCTGCCCTCGACGCCCTTGAGCTCGTGGACGCCGCGATCCTCGAAACTCGCGCCGGAGCCGGAGACGAGATCCATCACCGTGCCTGTCGTCAGAACCTCGGCCGGCCCGGCAAGAGCCATGATCCGCGAGCCGATGTGCACCGCGATACCGCCGAGCTTGCCGTCGATCTCCTCGCACTCGCCGGTGTGGACGCCGGCACGCACGTCTACGCCGAGCTGCTGAACCGCCACGACGATCGAAGCAGCGCAGGAGAGCGCGCGAGCCGGCTCGTCGAACGTCGCGAAGAACCCGTCTCCGGCAGTGTCCTGCTCGCGGCCGCCGTGGCGCTTGAGCTCCTCCCGGACGATCCGCCGGAAGCGCGTCAGCAGCTCGCGCCAGCGAGCATCGCCAAGCTCGGACGCCAGGGCCGTCGAGCCGACGATGTCCAGGAAAAGCACGGTTGCGAGCCGGCGCCGCACCGCGTTGCGGGGCATGGCGCGATTATCCGCCCGCCTGAGCGCCATGCCTAGACCTGCGTGGCGAGATAGTGTCTCCGAGCTTGAGAGTTGCTGTCGCAAAGGAGATCAAGACCGACGAGTACCGCGTGGCGCTCACGCCCGCCGGTGCACGCGAACTGATCCAACGCGGCCACGAGGTTCTCGTCGAGACGACGGCGGGGGAGGGCAGCGCCTTCCCCGACGAGCAGTACGAGCGAGCGGGCGCACGGATCGTCTCGGTCGACGATGCGTGGAGCCAGGCCGACCTCCTCCTCAAGGTCAAGGAGCCGATCGAGTCAGAGTACGCACGGCTCCGCGAGGGGCTCGTGCTCTTCACCTACCTTCACATCGCCGCCGACGAGCCGCTCACGCGGGCGCTGGCCGACAGCGGCATCACCGGGGTCGCGTACGAGACCGTCGAGACCGATGACCACCGGCTCCCGCTACTCGCACCGATGAGCGAGATCGCGGGCAGGCTTGCTCCGCAGGCCGCGGCGCATTTCCTCGAGAAACCCCTCGGCGGGCGCGGTGTGTTGCTCGCCGGAACTCCTGGCGTGCAACCGGGGCACGTCGTCGTTCTCGGCGGCGGGATCGTCGGCTACAACGCGGCGATCATCGCCCTCGGCCTCGGCGCCCGAGTCACTGTGCTCGAGCGCTCGATCGACAGGATGCGTCACCTGGACGAGATCCTCTCCGGCCGCGTCAGCCTGCTCATGTCGTCGAGCCTCGAGGTCGAGCAGACGATCGCGCACGCCGACGTTGTCATCGGGGCTGTTCTCATCCCGGGCGCGCGGGCACCGAAGCTCATCAGCCGCGAGATGCTTTCCGAGATGCAGCCGGGCGCCGTCATCGTCGACGTCGCCATCGACCAGGGCGGGTGCATCGAGACGGCGCATCCCACGACGCACTCCGATCCGGTCTACGAGGTCGACGGGATCGTCCACTACTGCGTCGCGAACATGCCCGGCGGCGTGCCGGTCACGTCGACCAAGGCGCTGACGAACGCGACGCTGCCTTATGTCGAGGCGATCGCCGACCACGGGCTCCCCGAGGCCGTGGCACGCGATCCGGCGCTCGGCCGCGGGGTCAACGTCCTCGATGGCAAGGTCACGTATGAAGCGGTGGCCGAAGCACACGGGCTCGACTACACGCCGCTCGCGGACGTTCTGCCGCTCGCTCCGGTCTAGCTGCCCGCAGAGCCGTCCGGCTTACGGCTGGGTGTCAGCCGCACGACGAGCCAGGTGACACCGGCCGCGGCGCCGACGATTGCGGCGACGTAGACGACGAACTCGATAAGGCCGAAGACGTTCGACACGGGCTCCCTAGAATAGCCCGGTGCCCAGGGCGTGCGTCATCGTGCTCGATGCCGTCGGCGCCGGCGAGTTGCCGGACGCCGCGCAGTACGGCGACGAGGGATCGGACACGCTCGGCAACGTCGCGCGAGCCGTGGGCGGGCTCGATCTGCCGACCCTCGAGGCCCTCGGCCTTGGCAACGTCGAGCCACTCGAGGGGTGCCCCCCGCAACCCGGGGCTCAAGCGGTCGCCGGCCGCTTGCTGGAGCGTTCAAAGGGGAAGGACACGACGACCGGCCACTGGGAGCACATGGGCATCGTCACGGCCCAGGCGTTCCCCACCTATCCGCACGGCTTTCCGCACGACGTCATCGACCCGTTCATGCACGCGACGGGCCGCGGTGTGCTGGGGAACAAGGCTGCCTCGGGCACCGAGATCATTCAGGAGCTGGGGGAGGAGCATCAGCGAACGGGGAAGTGGATCGTCTACACCTCCGCGGACTCCGTCTTTCAGATCGCGGCGCACGAGGAAACCGTCCCGCTGGACGAGCTGTACGCAGCGTGCCGAGCGGCCCGCGAGATCCTGACCGGCAAGCACGCGGTGGGCCGGGTCATCGCGCGGCCGTTCGCGGGTGAGCCGGGGAACTACGTCCGGACGCCGAATCGCCACGACTTCTCGCTCCAGCCCCGCCGGCCGAACTATCTGTCTCTCATGCGGGACGCCGGCCAGAAGGTCTACGGCGTCGGCAAGATCGGCGACATCTTCGCCGGACAGGACATCGACGAGTCTCAGCCGACGAAGTCGAACATCGAAGGCATCCAGGTGACGGAACGGCTGCTCCGTGAGCTGGACGAAGGATTCATCTTCGTCAACCTCGTCGAGACGGACATGCTCTGGGGCCACCGGAACGACCCCGTCAACTTTCATCGCTGCCTGCAGGATTTCGACCATCGGCTGCCCGATCTGCTTGACGCCTTGCGGCCCGGAGACCTTCTGATCGTGACCTCGGACCACGGCTGCGACCCCACGACGCCGTCGACGGATCACTCCCGCGAATACGGGCTCTTCCTGGCATACGTCGAAGGCCGGAATGCTGCCGGCCAGATCCACGCCGGCGAGTTCGCAGACGTGGGCGCCACGGTGAACGCCTGGCTCGGCGGCAAGGCGCCCTCGCGCGGCATCCCGGGCCAACCGGTCGTGACGCCCTAGCGCACGCGCGAGCGTTCCTGCACCCGACTACGCTGGCCGCATGCCGGAGCTACCGGAGGTCGAGAGCGTCCGCAGGCAACTCGAGCCTGCGCTCGTCGGTCGGCGCTTCGACCGGGCCACCATCGACGACTCGCGCCTCGTTCGTCCATACGACCCCGCAGAGGTCGCGGCAGAGCTCGAGGGAGAACGGGTCGCAGCTGTCGAGCGGCGTGGCAAGTATCTGATTGTTCGATTCGAGAGCGGCCGGGTTCTCCTGATCCACCTCCGGATGACGGGGAACGTGCTGCACGGTCCGCGCGACTCGTTCCAGGATTTGCCGCATCGCCGTGCCGTTGTCACGTTAGACGACGGTTCGGATGTCGCATACCGCGACGTTCGGCGCTTCGGAACCTGGCTGCTGCTCGAGCCGGACGAGGCGGAGCCGTACCTCGGCGCCCGGGTCGGCGACGAGCCGCTCGACACGCTCTTCACGGCCGCGAAGCTCGGGGAGCGCCTGGCGGGCCGCCGAACCTCGCTCAAGGCTGCGCTCCTCGACCAGAGGACGCTCGCGGGGATGGGAAACATCTATGTCGACGAGGCACTCTGGCGCGCGCGGCTCAATCCGCTCCGCGCCGCGGCCGGCCTCGATGGCGCGGAGCTACGCCGCCTCCACCGTGGCATCCGCGCGGCTCTCGAGCACGGTCTCGCGCGGCAAGGATCGACCTTGCGCGACTATCGGCTGCCCGACGGCAGCGGCGGCTCGATGCAGGACGAGTTCCGTGTTTACGGGCGTCGCGACGAGCCGTGCGACCGCTGCGGGACGCCGATCTCCCGCACGCAGGTGGCAGGCAGGACGACGTGGTTCTGTCCCACGTGCCAGCCCGAGGAACGGCCTCAGGCCGCGAGAAGGTCGTCGAGGCGACCTTCACGGTCGAGCCGCCAGAGCTCCGTGTAGCCGCCGATCGGCTGGTCGTCGACGAGGATCTGCGGCACGGTCCAACCCCCTGTGGCGTCGTACACCGTCTGCCGGAACGCAGGATCGTCGTCGAGCGAGACCTCCTCGTAGGGCAGGCCTCGCGAATCGAGCAGCGTCTTCGCCCGCACGCAGAAGCCGCACCAGCGCGTCGTGTAGATCCGGATCTTGCGCATTACCACTTACAACGGCTAAACCCTCGAGGCCGTTCCTGCCCGACGGCGCGCCTAGACTGGAAGAGCCATGGCTGGGCGGGCGTACAGCACGGAAGCCGTCGTGCTCCGGTCGATCCGGCTCGGAGAGGCCGACCGCGTCCTCCACCTCTACACCGAGGCGCACGGCCGGGTGGGCGCCGTGGCGAAGGGCGTGCGGAAGACGATGTCGCGCTTCGGGGCGCGGCTCGAGCCGCTCTCGCACGTCGACCTCGTCCTCCATCGCGGTCGCGGCGAGCTCCAGACGGTGACCGCAGCGCAACTCGTCCGGTCGCACCGGGGGTCGCGTGAGGACTACTACCGCTTCTCGGTCGGAATGATCGGCGCGGAGGCGATGCTGCGGCTCTTCAGCGAGGAGGAGTCGAATGAGCGGGCGTTCACCGCACTCATCCGCTTCCTCGACCTGCTCGACGAGACGCCGCACGCTGTCGACCGCCCGGCGCTCGATCCGCTCGGGCTCGCGTTCCAGCTCAAGCTGCTCTGGCTCGCGGGTTATTTGCCGCACGTCACGGCGTGCGCGGAGTGCGGTGCCGAGCGCAAGCCACTTGTGGGCTATTCCACGCGCGCCGGCGGAGCGGTCTGCGCGCCTTGCGCGCAATCCACCGAGGCGCTCGCGATGACGGCCGACGGGATCGCCGGAATCGAGGCACTTCTTGCACGGCCGCTCGCCGATGCGGCCGGGCTCGGCATCTCTGAGCGTGCCCTGCGAGACGCTCTACACGTCGTCACCGCTTCCTACGAGTACCACGGCGGCTTCCGCCTCCGGACGCTGAGCGCGTGAAGCGGGAACTCGCGGACGGCTACGAGCTCGACGACGATCCGGGCCGGATCGACATCGACGCCGTCCACGCGTTCATCTCGGAAGAGTCGTACTGGGGCAAAGGACGTCCGCGCGGAACGGTCGAGCGTGCGGTCCGGAAATCGGACCGCGTCGTGGGGCTGTACAAGGGCGGCGCGCAGGTCGGCTTCTGCCGCGCCGTGACCGACGACGGCGCCAACGTCGCATACCTCGCAGACGTGTATGTGCTCGCCGAGCACCGAGGCAGCGGCCTTGGCCTCGAACTCGTGCGCGAGATGGTGGACAACGGATCGCTCGCCGAGAAGACGTGGTTGCTGCACACGCGCGACATGCACAGCCTCTACGCGAAGGTCGGCTTCGGCGCGCCGGGCGAGCGCCTGATGGAGCGCTCGAGCTAGCCGGCGTAGTCGAACGGTTCGAAGTTGAGCGTGCCCTGCTCGCACACGCGCGTCGGTGGCCTGATCGCCGCATCGGTCACTCCGCCTCCGGTGGTGGTCACCTGGAGCGTGTGTGCCGTCGGCTGGCACGTGCCCGACTGCGAGTCTCCCTGACCAGGCACGGTCGCAGAGAACCGCGCCTGGGCGACGGCTGACGCTCCGGGTTGAAGCACAATGCGCTTCGTTCGGCCTGCGCCCCCCGCCGTGGTGCGGGTCGGCAAGGCGGAACCGGTGACGCCGAGCAGGGTCCCGTTCGGGATCCCATGGAGGGAGCACGGGCTCGACGACGTGTTCTTCAGTGTCAGCGCATACACGATCTGGCCGGCGCCGGCACTGCCGGGGACGAGGGTGAAGGTGCCCGCGAGCTGGCCGCCGGTGCACGGTTTCGCCGATGGCGCCGACCCTGTCGTCGTCACGGTCTTCGTGGTCGTGACCGTGCGCGCCTCGGTCGCCGTCACGGTCTTGGTGCCGCCGAGGCCGCAGCCGGCCGCGGTCAGCCCGAGTGCGGCGAGGACCAGTCCTGTTCCAGCGCGTCGTCCAGCCATTCCCGCACTCCGCTGATCGGAAGGCGCTCCTGGGCGAGCGAGTCCCGATCGCGCACGGTGACCGTCTCGTCCTCGAGCGTTTGTTCGTCGACGGTGAACGCCCACGGCGTTCCTATTTCGTCCTGGCGCCGGTAACGCCTGCCGATCTGCCCGCTGTCGTCGTGCTCGACGACGTGGTGACGCCGGAGCTCCTCGTACAGCGCGCGGGCCCGGCCCGCCATCCCCTCGTCGCGCGGGACGAGTGGCAGGATCGCCGCCTTGACCGGGGCGACCCGCGGGTGGAGGCGGAGGACGACGCGCTCGCGGTCGCCGATGACCTCCTCGTCGTAGGCGTCGCACAGAAACGCGAGCATGATCCGGTCGATCGAGACAGCCGGTTCGATGACGTAGGGCGTGTAACGCGCGCCGTCGGGGTCGATCCATTCCAGCTTCGTCCCCGACTCGCGGGTGTGCTGGGTCAGGTCATAGTCGCCGCGGTTCGCGACTCCCTCGAGCTCCTGCCAGCCGATGGGGTAGAGGTACTCGAGGTCGCTCGTCGCAAGCGAGTAGTGCGATCGCTCGTCGGCCCCGTGCTCGCGAATGCGGAGGTTCTCCTCGCGCAGGCCGAGGTCGAGGTACCACTGCTGACGCGCTTCGATCCAGTAGCGATGCCACTCCTCGGCCTCGGCGGGCGGCACGAAGAACTCCATCTCCATCTGCTCGAACTCGCGCAGCCTGAAGATGAAGTTGCCCGGCGTGATCTCGTTTCGGAACGACTTGCCGACCTGCGCGATGCCGAACGGCGGCTTGCGGCGGGCGAGCTGGGCGACGTTCTTGAAGTTGATGAAGATCCCCTGCGCCGTCTCCGGGCGGAGATACGCGGTCGAGGTCTCGTCCTGGAGGGCACCCACGTGCGTCTCGAACATGAGGTTGAACTGCCGGGGCTGGGTGAGGTCGCAGTCGGGCGTCTCGCCGGGGCGCTTGCTCGGCTTGCGGCCGCAGCTGGCGAACTCGAGCTGGTCGGCTCGAAAGCGAAGCTTGCATGTGCGGCAGTCGACGAGCGGGTCGGTGAAGCCGGCAATGTGGCCGGAGGCCTCCCAGACGCGCGGGTTGAGGATGACTGCGGAGTCGAGGGCCACGATGTCGTCGCGCTCCTGGACCATCGCGCGGAACCAATGGGCGCGGATGTTGTTCTTCGTGAGGACGCCGTAGTGGCCGTAGTCGTACGTCGAGCCGAGCCCGCCGTAGATCTCGGAAGACGGGAAGACGAAGCCGCGGCGGCGGCAGAGGGAGACGATGGTGTCCATCGTCAGCGGCTTCGCCGTCTCGGCCATTGCCGGAGGTTACCCGGGCGTCTGGAACGGATCGCAGCCTCTCGGCACGGAGTTGCGGCACTTACGCGCGCTCTGCGCGCGTAACCTCGGCTCCCCCGTGGTGGGTGGGGGTTTGGGATGGGTCCAGGGCGGCCTCCCGTTACGCTGACCGCCGATGCCGAAGCCGCCGGTCGAGCTGCACGTCGTCTCCGACGCCACCGGCGAGACGGCGGCGCGACTCGTCCAGGCTCTCGAGGCCCAGTTCCCGGACCAGGAGTTCGTCGAGATCCGCCACCCACGCGTCGAGTCGGAGGACGATCTCCAGCTCGCGGTCAACCGCATGCGGGGCAGGCCCGCCGTGGTCGTCTACACGCTGGTCCAACCGGAGCTCCGGGACACCATGCGCACGCTTTGCCGCCGCGCACGGCTGCACTACTGCGACCTGCTCGGCCACCCGATCGACGCCGTGGCGCGCGTCTCGGGCCAGGCGGCGAAGATGACGCCCGGCTCGCGGCCTCCGCTCAACTCCGCGTACTTCAAGCGGATGGAGGCGATCGAGTTCGCCGTCCGCTACGACGACGGCGTCACACACGGCCTCCACGACGCCGACGTCGTCTTGGTGGGCGTCTCGCGCACCTCGAAGACGCCGCTCTCGATCTACCTCGGCTACCTCGGTCAGAAGGCCGCGAACGTCCCCGTGGTGAAGGGGATCGCAGCCCCGGCGGAGCTGTTCGAGATCGACCAGGCAAAGGTGGTCGGCCTCACGATCGACGCCAACCGGCTCCTCGAGATCCGCAGGGCGCGTGTTCGCGCGATGGGAGCTCCGGCCCGCAACCGGAAGTACGCAGAGCTGGTCGAGATTTACGAGGAGCTCGAGCAGGCGGAGAAGCTGCATCGCCGTCTCGGCTGCCCCGTCATCGACATCTCCGAGCTCTCGATCGAGGAGACCGCACACCGGGTCCTCCGCGTGCTCGAGGAACGACAATCCGAGGCAGAAGCGACCGCGCGGTGAGAGACAAGCCGCCCGTGCCGCTCCGTTACTGGGCCCTTTGGTGGGCCGTGCTCCTCGTCGCGGACATCGTCTTCTACGTGCTTCTCACGCCGCTCTGGATCGGGCTGCGCACGCTCGCGTGGATTGCGGAGTTCCGGGCGCGCCGTCGCTGACGAGCGGAACACCCTGCGTATGACAACATCCGCAGCCCCATGACCCGCTACGTCTTCGACTTCGACGAGCCCACCGACGGCGGCCGCGACCTACTCGGCGGAAAGGGGATCGGGCTCGCGGAGATGACGCAGCTCGGGATCCCCGTGCCCGCCGGGTTCACGATCACGACCGAGGCCTGCCGCGCGTACATGCGGTCGGGAGGCACGGTCGAAGGGCTCGAGGAGGAGGTTGCCGAGCACATCGGTCGGCTCGAGGAGCGGACTGGCAAGCGGTTCGGCGACCCGGAGGATCCGCTCCTGATCTCGGTCCGCTCCGGCGCGGCGATCTCGATGCCCGGGATGATGGACACGGTCCTCAACGTCGGGCTCAACGACGAGTCGGTGCTGGGTCTCGCACGCTCGACCGGGAACGAGGAGTTCGCGAAGGACTGCTACCGCCGGCTGACCCAGATGTTCGGCGAGACCGTCGACGGGATCCCGCACGAGCGGTTCAGCGTCGACGACTCCGTCGAGCAAGCGAGAGAGGTCTACGAGCGCGAAACGGGAGGCGGCTTTCCGCAGGACGCCCGGGAACAGCTGCAACGCGCGATCAAGGCCGTCTTCGACTCGTGGAACTCGCCGCGCGCGCAGGTCTACCGGCAGACGTACGGGATCCCGGATGACCTCGGCACTGCGGTGAACGTCGTCCAGATGGTCTTCGGAAACAAGGGCGAGAGCTCCGCGACAGGTGTGTGCTTCACCCGGGACCCGTCCACGGGCGAGCAAGGCGTCTACGGCGAGTACCTCCTCAACGCGCAGGGTGAAGACGTCGTCGCCGGCGTCCGCACGCCGCAGCCGCTCGTAGAGCTGCGCGAGCACCTGCCCGATGCCTACGATGAGCTGCTCGAGACGATGGGAGCGCTCGAGCGCCACTACCGCGACATGCAGGACATCGAGTTCACCGTCGAGGAGGGGCGGCTGTATCTCCTCCAGACGCGGACGGCGAAGCGGACCGCGGCCGCCGCGATCAAGTGCGCGGTCGACATGAGCGCCGAAGGGCTGATCGACCGGGACGAGGCCGTCGCGCGCATCGACCCCACGCAGCTCGACCAGCTCCTCCACCCGCGCCTCGACCCGGACGCACAGTTCGAGGTCGCAGCGCAGGGCCTCAACGCGTCACCCGGCGCCGCGTCGGGAAAGATCGTGCTCGACGCCGACAGCGCCGAGGAGCACGGCAAGGCCGGCGAGGCCGTGATCCTCGTCCGCTGGGAGACCACTCCCGACGACATCCACGGCCTAATCCAGGCGCAGGGCGTCCTCACGGCGCACGGCGGCATGACCTCGCACGCGGCCGTCGTCGCGCGCGGGATGGGGAAGCCGTGCGTCGCCGGCGTCGAGGGCCTCGAGATCGATACCGGCGCGAAAACGGTCCGAATAGGCGGCCACGAGCTGCACGAGGGCGACGTGCTCACGATCGACGGCGGAACCGGCCGCGTCATCGTCGGCGAGGTTCCGCTCGTCCCGCCCGCCATCAACGAGGACTTCGAGACGATCCTCGGCTGGGCGGACGAGCTCCGGCGACTCAAAGTGCGGACGAACGCCGACAACGCCGAGGACTCCGCGAAGGCGCGCGAGTTCGGTGCCGAAGGGATCGGCCTCTGTCGCACCGAGCACATGTTCTTCGGCGACGAACGGCTGCCCGTGATGCAGGAGATGATCCTCGCCGCGGACGAGGATGGTCGCCGCGACGCGCTCGACCGGCTGCTCCCGTTCCAGCAGTCCGACTTCGAAGGGATCTTCGAGGCGATGGCCGGCCTGCCGGTGACCATCCGGCTGCTCGATCCGCCGCTGCACGAGTTCCTTCCGGCGCTCGAGGAGGCACAGGACGAGCGGATGCGCCGGCGCATCCGAGCCCTCACCGAGACGAACCCGATGCTCGGCACCCGCGGCTGCCGGGTCGGGCTCCAGTGGCCGGAGATCTACGAGATGCAGGTGCGCGCCATCGCACGCGCGGCGAAGGCGGTGCACGAGCGCGGCGGAGACCCGCCGCTCGTCGAGATCATGCACCCGCTCGTGGGCTTCCATGAGGAGCTCCGGCTGCTGCGCGAGCTGACCGAGCGAGTGATGGAGGAAGAGGCGCCGGAGCTCGAGTACCTCTGCGGCACGATGATCGAGCTACCTCGTGCGGCCCTCCGCGCCGACGAGATCGCGGAGGTCGCCGACTTCTTCTCCTTCGGCACGAACGACCTCACCCAGACGACGCTCGGGATGTCGCGCGACGACGCGGAGGGAAAGTTCCTCACCTTCTACCTCGAGGAGGGCGTACTCGAGCAGAACCCGTTCGAGGTGCTCGACTCCGCAGGCGTCGGCGACCTGATGCGGATCGGGGTCGAGCGGGGGAGGGAGGCGAAGCCGGAGATCAAGCTCGGCATCTGCGGCGAGCACGGGGGCGAGCCGAGCTCGGTCGAGTTCTGCCACCGCATCGGGCTCGACTACGTGAGCTGCTCGCCGTACCGCGTCCCGCTTGCGCGCCTTGCCGCCGCGCAGGCCGTCTTGAAGGAGTCGAAGCGCGGCGAGTACGTTCAGACCGGCGGCTAGCGCCGGTTACGCGTAGCCGCGCACCTTCAAGTACGCGATAACGACGCTTCCGGCCGCGACGGCGATCAGCCCCACGATGCCGCCGAGGCCGAGCTGTCCGTACTGCGCACGGCCGCGATCGCTCCAGTGGGCGTAGGCGAGCGTGATGAGGATGCCGCCGATCAGGCCGCCGACGTGGCCTCCCCAGGAGATCCCGCTGAACGAGAAGCTGATCACAAGGTTGATGATGATCCATGTCATCGCGTTGCCCGCGAGGCGCCCCGTCACCTGCCACTCGATGATGAGCATGGCGCCGAGGATCCCGAAGATCGCGCCTGAAGCGCCGACCGTGACGCCGGGCGTCTGCAGGAGTGCTCCTGCGGAGCCGGCGATCCCCGAGACGAAGTAGAGGCCGATGTATCTCGCGCGGCCGAGGTACTGCTCCACCGGCGACCCGATCCAGAGGAGGGCAAGCATGTTGAACGCGATGTGGACGACGCTCGCGTGCAGGAACATCGCGGTCACGAGCCGCCACCAGCCGCCGTTGTGGACGTCCGGGCCGTCGAGCCAGAGCTTGGCGTAGAGGCTGCCACCCGGATTGTTGAACCCGGCCCCCTGCGAAGCGCCGATCAGGTAGATGGCCACGTTGATCGCGATCAACGCCCGCGTGATGGGCGCCTGGCCGGAGGCGAGCGCGATGCCCGGCGCGCGGCGCACCGGACGGGGTCGGATCCGGGCCGCCGGGCCTCGCCGGCCCGATGTGGTCGCGTGATCCGGACAGCGGATGCCGACCGGCCCGAAGTTCGCACAATCGGCGCAGATCGGCCTGCCGCAGTCCGAGCAGGAAAGCCCCGTCTCGCGGTCCGGATGCCGGTAGCAGTAGCGGGGCTCGGCCGTCGACATCCGGATTAGCCTAGTCCCCGCCGTGCGTGTCCATGTGGCCTTCACGCCAGGAGAGCAGACGCCCGCCCCGGTCGGGATTGTCGTCGACGTCCTCCGAGCGACCTCAACGATCTGCCAGGCGCTCGCCTCCGGGTACCGCCGGGTTCTCTGCTGCGCCGAGATCGAGGAGGCGCGAGCGCTCGCCCAGACGGAAGGGCCGGCAAAGCTCGCCGGCGAGCGGCGGCTCCAGTCCATCGACGGTTTCGACTTCGGGAACTCTCCCCGCGAGCTCGGGGGCGAGCCGGCGGCGGAGACGCTGATCCTCACGACGACGAACGGCACGCGGCTCCTCGTAGCCGCCGCCGAGCGCTTCGAGCGCATCTACGTGGGCTCGCTGCTCAACGTCGACGCGGTCGCCGCGGCGGCGCGCGAGGGCGGGGAGGACGTTGCAGTGCTCTGCGCCGGCGTGCTCGGCGAGCTCGCCCTCGATGACGCGTACTGCGCCGGCCGCATCGCCGAGACGCTGGGAGGACAGCCCGAGGACTCGGCGCGGGCGGCGATCCTGCTCGCACAAAGCTTCCCGAGCGCGGTCGAGGGGCTCGGCGCGAGTCGCAGTGCCGCGAACCTCCGGGGGCACGGCCTCGAGGCCGACGTCGAGCGGTGCGCGCGCGAGAACGACCTCGACGTCGTCCCCCGCTACATCCGCCGCGTCGGCCCCGCGGCCGAAGTGACGCTCTAGGAGCTCATCCGGATCGCGACGTCGTACTTCGAGACCGACGTGCGCTGGCCGGGCGTGTCCGGCCCGGGCATCGCGTCGAGAACCGCGTCGCCCTTCCGGTAGTCGTCCTCGTTGTCGAAGATCACGATCGCGAGCGACCGTTCACCGTCGGGATCGTGGAGCACGAGGAGCTCGCTCGGCGGCATCCCCTCCGGCGGCTCGCCGCTCTCGATCCTGCTCTTCAGCTCCGCCATCCGGTCCGGGCCGACTCCCTCGAACGAAACGACACGCGCAAGTGCCATCGAGTCCTCCTCGCTTGGGTTGGCGCGAGCCTACGCCTCTGCGGCGAGCTCGGCCAGCGCCGCCACCGTGCGCCAGTTGCGATGCGTTCCCGGCAGCCCCAACATTCGCTCGAGCCGAGCGGCCGAGAGCCGCGAGCCCTGGACTCCGGAGGGGTACTGCAGATAGACATCTGCCCCGACGAGGAATGCCCGATCGGGTGAGTGGTCGGCTGCACCGAACTCATCCGCCGCCCTGGCCGCTGGCTCGCTCGCGAGGAAGACCACGTGCGAATGCGACGTGTCGGCACCGAAGGGATGACCGGCGACGACAGCCGCAAGCTCCTTGGGCGTGCGCATCACCGCGGTCGTGTTCACCTGGAAGGCGTCTGCGATCAAACGCTCGAGCCCGTCGGCGGTCTTGCTTCTGCTCCGAGAGCCGTCGAGGAGGACGTTGCCGCTCGCGATGTACGTGCGGACGTTCTCGTAGCCTGCCTCCTCGAGCAGCGCCCGCAGCTCGGCCATCGGCACCTTGTTGCGCCCTCCGAGGTTGACGGCGCGCAGGAGCGCGACCCATCTCATCGCCGGCGCTGGCCGCGCCGGAGCGCGTCGAGGCGTCGCCGCTCCAGCTTCGTGGGCCGGGCGCCGAGGTCCGCGCCCAGCGGTTTGGCGAGCCGCCGCTCGAGGGCGTGCCGCTCCCGCGCCTCGCGCGACTCAGGAGTCTCCTCGTAGAGCGTCGCGGCGACCTTCGCCGACCCGCGTCGCTCCGCCACGCCGGTGACGTCGACGACGTGGCGCACTGTTCCCCGGAGAATCTCGAGCCTGTCGCCGGGCCCGACCTCCCGCGCCGGCTTGACCCGCTCCCCGCCAACCTTGACGTGCCCCGCGAGGATGAGCTCCGTCGCCGCGCTCCGCGTCTTCGCGAAGCGCGCAGCCCAGAGCCACTTGTCGAGGCGCACCCGGTCCACGGGATCATCCTGCCCAAGGAAGGTGGTCCCAGGCGTCCGGCCGCCCCAGGCGCCAGTGCGCGAACGGTACGTAAGCCTCGAGCGGGCTGTCCGTCTCCGTCTCGACCGAAGCGCCGTGCGCGCGGGCATGCTCGGCGACGGGATACACGATCGTCCTCCCCTCGCGGCGGGCGCCGGTCATGAAGAGCACGCACGGGCCGTCGCCGGTCCCGACGAACGTGTGCCGCGTTCCGGCCGGGCAGTGGACGAAGTCCCAGGCACGGAGCGCCCGCTCCTCGTCCTCCAGCAGGAGCAGGCAGGTGCCGGAGAGGACGAGGAAGTCCTCCTGCGCGGACTCGGCGTGGTACATGCCCGACGGCTTGCCGGGCTCGAGGACGGCGAGCGTGAAGCCGGTGTCGGCGAACATCTGCGGCTCGAGGTCGGGCCGCGCGGCGAGCACGCGGCCGCTGCTCTCGAACACGCAGCGACCGCCGAACGCGTCGTTTCGCACCCAGGCCGCGTCGGCGACGTTGACGACGAACCATCCGGGGGAGACCGGCGTGAGCCCGGATCCGACGTCTTCAAGACGTGCTTCCTCGACCATCCCACTCCTTTCGCGCGAAAGTTTCTCGGAATCTTGACAGGGGAACACGTGTTCGTATAGAACATCTGTTTCCATGATCGCCTGTCTGACCATCCCAGGACTCGAGCTGAAGGCGGCGCTGCGGCGCACGCCGACCCTCGCGCTGCGTCCCGCGGCGCTGGCGCCCGCGCCGCAGGGCGAGCCGCTGATCGGGCCGGTGACGGCGTCCGCCGAGGCGGCCGGCGTGCAGCCGGGGATGCGGCTGGGGGAGGCGCTCGCCACGTGCCCGTCGCTCGCGCTGGTCGAGCCCGACGTGGCTGGTGCCGAGCTCGCCTGGGAGGAGATCGTGCATGCGCTCGAGGACGCGGGCTTCTCCGTCGACCCGGCCTCGCTCGGCGTCGCGTACTTCGAGACCCGCGGGGTCGAGCGGCTCTACGGCGGTCTCGAGCCGGCGCTCAGGCGGGCGCTCGCAGCGATCGGCACGGAATGGGACGCGCGCATCGGTGCAGCCGGGCGGCGTTTCGCAGCGCTCGCGGCAGCGTCGATCGCACGGCCGGGGCAGACGGTCGTCGTCGCCGACGAGGAGCTGCCGCAGTTCCTCGCTCCGCTGCCGCTCACGCTCCTCCCGCTCGAGCGCAGCCGGTACGAGGAACTCGAAGCACTCGGAGTTCGCAAGCTGGGGCAACTTGCCGGGCTCCCGGGCGGTGCCGTCGCCGAACGTTTGGGGCCGGACGGCCGGCGCGCCTGGGGCCTGGCGAGAGGTGGAGCGGCCGCGCGCGTGCGCGGCCGTCGTCCGCCCGCAACCGTCGCTGCCTCGCTCGAGTTCCCCGAGGCGGTGGGGAACGAGCTGACGCTCAGACGTGCGCTTGCGGGGCTCGTCGAGACCGCCCTCGCGCAGCCCGAGCGGCGCGATCGCTTCGTCCGCAAGGTTGCGTTCGTGGCTCGCCTGGAGAGCGGCGGCTCGTGGCGGCGCACCTTGACCCTGCGTGAGCCGAGCGCCGACCCCGACCGGATCCGCATTGCTCTCTCGCCGCGGCTCGCCGAGCTCCCGGCTCCCGTCGTCGAGCTTCGTCTCGAGCTCGTCGAGCTGACCGAACCGACCGGCCACCAGCTCGAGCTCCTCGCAGCCGGGGCCGAGGACCGTTCCCGCCTGCGGGACGGGTTGCGGCAGGTACGGGCGAGCACCGGCTCCGGCTCCGTTTGCACCGTCGTGGAGGTGGCGCCATGGTCGCGCGTGCCGGAGAGTCGCGCACTGCTCGTGCCGAAGGACGAGTAGTCGCACGCTTCAACGCCCCGCGGGCTGCGCGGGTCGAGGCGAACGCGAACGGATCCCCGCTCGAGGTCAATCACCGCGCCGTCGCACTCGTGCGAGAGGAATGGCGCGTCGTCGATCGGTGGTGGACAGAAGATCCCGTTATCCGCGGCTACTTCGAAGTCGTCCTCGAGAGCGGCGAGAACACCGTCGTCTTCCATGACGGCGCGAACGGTGGGTGGTATACCCAGCGGGGCGCATGAGCGACTTCACCGAGGTTGAGCGCGAGGAGATCGCGATGCAGTTCGTGCGCGTGCCAGACGGGCTCGAGCACATTCGTCGCGCGTGGAACGAGCTCGAAGCCGTCGTCGCGTTGCGCGGGCGTCACTTCTACGGCGCGTACGACCCGGTCGCGGACGACTATCGCGCCTGCGTCGAAGTGCGGGAGGGGCATGACCTCGTCTCCGGCCTCGAGTCAGGGACCTTGCCCGGCGGTAGGTACCTCCGCGCGCGGCTGCACGGCGATCCGCCCGGGATCTACGAGCGGATCAAGCCGACTTTCGACGCGATGGTTGCGCAGAAGGCACCGGACGAGAGTCGGCCGAACCTCGAGCACTATCGCCGTCACGACGAGATCGACCTACTCCTGCCGGTCTAGCGCGTTGCGAAGCGTCCTCGCCGCAACCTCGGGATCGATGGCGTCCCGGATCGCGCGCACGACCGCTATGCCGGACGAGCCGGCGGCTACGACCTCGGAGACGTTGGAGAGATCGATGCCGCCGATCGCGAACCAGGGAATCGTGAGAGTGGCGTGTGCAGCGTGGACAAGGTCGAGACCGCCTGGCACGGCGTCGGCCTTCGTCGGCGTCGCGAAGGCGGTCACGCCGACGTAGTCCGCGCCGGCGACGCTCCCGAGCTCCTCGCGCGTCGAAGCCGAAAGCCCGATCAACCGGTCGCGCCCGATGAACGCACGGGCCTCCTCGACCGTCGCGTCGCGCCGGCCGACGTGCACACCGTCGGCCCCGCACGCCTTGACGAGGTCGGGGCGGTCGTTGAGGACGAAGAGCGCGCCGTGGTCGGTGCAGGCGTCCCGGAAGGGCATGGCCGCGCCGATGAGCGCCTCGTCGTCGAGTTCCTTTTCGCGGAGTTGAAGGATGTCCACGCCGCCACGCAGCGCCGCGTCGAGGAGCGGACCGGGATCCTTGCCGTGCGGATGCGCCTCGAGCACGAGATACAGCCGTGAGCG
>DATFHC010000125.1:0-14255 GCA_035248765.1 Gaiellaceae bacterium | reverse complement strand
CACGGAGTGTTCGAACATTCGGCGACGTTGCGGGCCGGACTTCGCCGGATTCTGGGAGCGGCCGACGCCGTCACGGCGTGCTCGGCCTTCGTGCTCCGCGATCTCGAAGCCCTGGGTCCACTCGGTGGCGTCTCGAGGGTGATTCCCAACGGAGTCGATCCGGATGAGTTCGATGAGGCGTCACCGGAGACGGCCTTCGGGCAGTACGTGCTCGCGGTCGGGCGCCTCGTGCCACAGAAGGGATTCGACGTCCTGCTCGGGGCGTTCCGATCGGACTCGCTCTCCGGGCTCAACCTTGTGATCGCGGGCGAGGGCTTCGAGCGCACGCGGCTGGAGGCGCGGGCGAAGGAACTCGGCCTCGCCTCGCGCGTGAACCTTGTCGGCTCGGTCGACCGAGCTCGACTCGCCCAGTTGCTGCGGGGTGCACGGGTCTTCGTATTTCCGTCACGAGGCGAGCCTTTCGGCATAGCACTGCTTGAGGCGATGGCCGCAGGCGTCCCAGCTGTCGCGACCGCCGCGGGCGGCGTCCCCGAGCTTGCGCGGGACGAGCAGAATGCGCTGCTTGTCCCCACTGACGAGCCCGAGGTGCTCGCCGCGGCGGCCGCGAGGCTCGCGACGGACGAGAGCCTGAGGACGCGCCTCATCTCCGGCGGCCTGAAGACAGCCGAAACACTTGCCTGGCATCGCATCGCCGATCTCTACGAGGAGACCTACCTCCGAGCTCTGCCATCGTGATTGCGCCGCGATGACGGATGAAGGCGCCGCTCGACGCAGCGGCTCGATGCGCTAGTTATTCGGCGTGCGAGCGCTCATTGCGCGGGTGGGCACCACGGATTTCGTCGACCTGCGGGCCGATGAATTCGAACGCCTCGCGGCACTCGACAGGTTCGGCCGACATGAGGTGACGACGGACCCCGTGCAGGCCGACGTCATCCTCTTTACGCAGTGTCACATGGTCGACTGGCGCCTTCGGGCTATTCGGGACCACCCCTTCGCCCGCGAGCACTGGAACAAGGTGATGGTCTACGACGAGCGGGACGTCACATGGCGAAGCTTTCCCGGCGTGTACGTAAGTACCCCGGCGCACGCGTTCGACCCGACGTCACAGCGCGCGTGGGGTTACCTCACAAACCCTGATGTCCTCGCGCCCGAGTCGTCGAGTGACCCGGATCTCCTCTTCTCGTTCGTGGGCTCAGATTCCGCGCCGTGCCGAAGGCCACTTCTCGACCTACGTCATCCCGACGGCCTGGTCGAGGAGGTGCATGGCTTCATGTTCTGGGACGCGAGTGCGCCCGGTTTCGAAGGCAAGCGCGCGAGATATCAGGAGACTCTTGCGCGTTCCCGCTTCGTGCTCTGTCCACGTGGAAGAGGAACGTCGTCGATCCGGCTCTACGAAACCCTCGCAGCGGGCCGGGTGCCGGTGATCATTTCCGACGACTGGGTGGCTCCAGAAGGACCCGACTGGGCGGCATGCAGCCTTCGCTGGCCCGAAGGCCGCACCGAGGGCCTTACCGAGATGCTCGCGGAACGCGACCGCGACTGGCCGTCGATGAGCGCTGCAGCGAGCAGAGAACACGTCGCCTTCTTTGCCGCTGACGCCAGCTTCCACCGCGTTATCGACCTGTGTTGCGACCTGCGTAAAGCCGGCCCCCCGCCTTCTCCCCGCTCGAGGATGCAGATCCGCGGGGTTCGAGCAGCGCTCGGGAACAGGGTTGGTCGCGGCCAGTAACCGAAGCACCGTCGGGCGAGTGCTCACCACGCCTCCGAGGCCCGAACGAGCCTCGGGGTCGGATAGCCCTTGGCGAAGCGGAAGAGGTGGACGGGGATCCGCGCCAGCTCGCCGAATCCCTGGCGGACCTTGCCATCACGTATGCGGCCGAGACCCGTTCGGTAGCGCTCGCCGATCATCATGCGCTGGTACGCCCGCCAGCCACGTCGCGCTATCAGGCGCTGTGCCGCATCGTTCTCCGGGGAATAGAAGCCCTTGCAGCGCACCAACCAGGCCTGATGCTCGATCCCCGAGCGCGCACCCAAGTTCGACTCGTGTCTTCGATATCGGAGAATGATCACGTCGACGAAGGAGAGGTATCCGTAGCGGCTGAGGCGGATCAGCATGTCCCAGTCCTCCGGGCCGTTGAGCTGCTCGTCGAATCTTCCCGCCCGCTCGTATCCATTTCGGCGGGTCAGCACGAGGCCAGGCGGGAACAGCACATTCCCGTTGACGAGAACCTCGAAGCTCGTCGGCCTGTCAGCCGGCCACACGATCAGGCGGTTCCGTTCGAGCCCGAGTCGTTTCCTACCAAACGCGGCGTGGTCCCAGTCCGAAACAGGTTTCCCCGACTCGTCGACCATCTCGGCTAGGCCGTGAGCTCCGATCGCAGCCGGATCAGCCTCGAGACGGGCCTTGAGGGTCTCGAGCGCGTGCGGCAGCCACACGTCGTCGCTATCCATGAACGTCACGAATTCCGCGGAGGGATCCGTCAGCGCATAACCGGCATTGCGGGCCGCTGACGCACCGTTGTTCTCGATCCTTATTGCCCGGATCCGGCGGTCGGACGCCGCGAATCTGCTCGCGATCGCGAACGTTTCGTCGGTCGACCCGTCGTCGACCACGACGCACTCCCAGCAGGTCAGCGACTGTGCTTGCACACTTCGAAGCGTGCTTTCGAGAAATCGAGCCTGGTTGAACGCGGGGATGATGATGCTGATGCCGGGCGCGTCCCGCCGGGCACCGGTCGCCTCGGTCGCCACGCTTCGTCCCGGTTGCCCTGATGCCACGACTCTCGACTCTTCCACGCTCTTAACGAGGCGATCGCTTCGGGACGTGGAGCTCACAACCTGACGATGCCGGATGCACGAATCTCCGGGTCGGAACGTTCGCTGATCCTCGGAGCGTACTCGCGTCTTCCGATCCAGATGCTCGAGCCGTTCGTGCGCTCGCTGAGAGCGACCGGCTTCCAGGGGCGGTTCGACGTTTTCGTGGCGGAGTACGACCGCGACCAGCTGCGCAGCCTCGCCGGACTCGCAGACCGCGTCATCCCCGTGGACGACGATTACAGCCATGCCCCCTCACGTTTCAGTGCGGCGCTCGGGTTCGCACGAAGACAGCGCGGCCTTCGGCGCTTCTATCCGCCCCTCTTCAAGGCCGTTTGTCGGACTGCCTCCGAGCGAGACTCACTCGATCGTTGGCGCAACCTCGAGTTCCAGCTCGAAGGGCTCCAATCGCTTCGCTACCTCCACTACTACCGGCACCTCACCGACGAGGCGGTCGATGCCGAAGTCGTGATGATTACGGATCTTCGCGACGTCGTCTTCCAGAGGTCCCCGTTCGCCGACCCGGTGAGCGGCCTCGAGCTCTATCTCGAGGACGGCTCCGAGCGCGTCGGCCAGGACGGCAGCTTCAATACGCGATGGCTGCGCGAACTCTATGGGCAGGAGTTCGTCGACGTGCGACGCGGACAGCCGGTGTCGTGCTCGGGAGTCGTGGTCGGAACCCGCAGCGCGATGCTCACGTATCTGTCGGAGATGATCGCGGGCGTGATCTGGCGACGCCTGCCGATGGGCTCACATGACCAAGGCGTGCACAACGCGCTCATCCAGACCGGACGGCTCCCGACTGCACGGCTGATCGCAAACGAGACGGGGCGAGTGTTGACCCTCGGGAGGATGCAGGCGTTTCGGACGAACGAGGACGGGGTCTTGCTGAACGCAGACGGCAGCATCCCAGCGGTGCTTCACCAGTGGGACAGACATGCATCACTCGCCGCGCGCCTTCACTCCTCGCCCTTACCACGCGCGGTGTGAGAAGACGGCTGATGATGTCGTGTCAATGCGGAGGCTGCCTGAAGAGCCATGCTCGAAGTGGTGCCGGTTGACCTCGCGTTCGATCAGCAGTCTTAGGCGTCCGCGACCGGATGCCGGTCGCGATGGAGAACGCCCGTGACTCGGAGGTCAAGCGGGGTGCGTCGCCGGGCGCTCGATCTACGAGCCCACTTTTCGCTGGCGCACGCCGGCACGCAGCCGACGCGCGCGGATCATAATCGCGCGGACGACGATCGCGAGTGACCAGGCCAGCCGACCTTGCCCGCCGGTTGTGCGTGGCTTCCTGACGACCCAGGAGTCCCACGGCGAATCCTGGAACGTAGATGCGACCGGCAGGTTCCTGCGGCCGAAGAACTCGTCGACCGCGCTCTTGACGCCGAACACTCCGGCCGGGATGTGGCCGTCGAGGTAATCGTGCCCGGCGATGATTCCCCCGGGCCGAACCCTGGGGTACCACAACGCGAGATCGGATTTGACCGACTCGAAGTCGTGCCGGGCGTCGAGGTACACGAAGTCGAGCTGGTCGTCGTCTACAGCATGGCTTGCCTCCTCTGACGTCATCCGCCAAATTCTGCTGCGAGTTCCGTACTTGGCGAGCCGTGCGATGGTCTCCTCGTAATTGGCATCTTGTGAGGCCTGCGACACGTTGGCGACATCGACGTAGTCGTCCGCCTCGAGCCATGGGTCGACAGATGTCAGACGACGCCCGTTCCAGGTGTCCAGGATCAGCTCGGAGAACAAGCCCCGCTGCACGCCGACTTCTACCGCCTCTCCGATCAATCCCCGGCGGTTCAGCATCAGCGGAAGTTCATCGCGACTAGGTATGAGTGCGGTCGTCGAGCCGTAGAACGAGCGCGCGATCGACATCAGCACGCGACCCACCGGAGGATTCAAACACAAGCGATCCGTGTCTGGTCGCCACGGGTCGAGCGGCTGTCTGTCGGTTCCAGAAGGTTGGCTCCTGGCTCGAGCACGACCGCGATGCGCCGGATTACGACTTCGTCCCCGAGCGTGTCGCACTTCGCGGTAAGCCCCGTGCGACGAGACCAGTGATTTCCGTCTGATTCTACCCAGGCTAAGAGCGACGATACGCGACCGTGTCGCAGCGGCTCATTGCGAGTCGATAGCCATGCGATATTAGGAGTTCGACAGCTGCGTTTCGGTCCGAGCGCGAAAGGTGCCGGTGCTCATAATTCACGATCGACGGCAGACGACTTGGGATGTCGAAAAGACGAAGGAGTTGGAAGTCGTATCCCTCGGCGTCGACCTGGAGAACATCGACGCGTTCGACTCCCGCCCGCTCGAACAGGATATCGAACGTCCAGCATTCAACCGGTTCCGCAACAATCCTAGCCACGTCCCGATGTTCGATGTGCTTCGCTACGTGGGATCTATCGAACGACGCGGTCTGCGACGAACCAACGCTATACAAGTCTCGACAGCCCTGCTCATCCGCGATAGCGACGTTGAAAAGGCTGACGTTTGATTTTCCGGCGTAAAGCCTCTCAAGTGCCTTGAATGGTTCGCGCTGTGGTTCGATGAGTACGGCCCGCCACCCATGAAGTTCAAGAGCTTCTGCCACTGGGTCATTCGCTACCCCGTCGTAAGCGCCGATCTGCATGAGTGTCACGTTATGGTTGGCGTGCCGACAGGCGAAATGCGAAGCGACGTACTCGAACGTCAACGGAATCTCGTACGAGGAGCGGATCAACGCGTCTGGCTTCCACCCTATATCCACTCCCGCCACCCGAAGGACTTCGTTCGTAAGGCGACGCGCCGGGGGCCTCAGCGCTCGCCCCGCTCGCAAGAGCGGAGATGATCGGCCTATGAAGATCGGGAGTTTCGCCAACGACTTGGGCCTCCGGCAAGGTGTAGTCCGCCACTGCCTTTGATGCTGCAGGATGATGTGAGCAACGAAGGAGAGCGGCCGGAGCGGCTCGGGCGGTTCAGCATGTTCCAGCCCTCGTCGCTGGTGAACCCTTCGTCGCATCTTCCCGGCAGCGCTGCTCTCCACGTCGCACAACGTCTTCACGCGGCTTGCTTACCATCGTCCTGGTCACCTCGTGGGCGTTGCAGCAGCTCGGAAGAGTGAGGTGCCGAACTTGACGGGCCGCCGGATGGCCTCTTTCGATTCGTCGATCAGCAGTCTCGATTGCCAGCGTGACCAACGTGCAGACGACTCACGCGACAGCAGCGATTGCAATTGATCTCCAACGTAGTCGAAGAGTGCCTCCGTGGCGAAGTGGTATCTGTAAGAACTGCGCGCGCGCGCCGACATCCCCTCGAACTCAGGTTCCAGTTGTTCGAGAATACGCGGAACTTCAGCGACATCGCGGCTCCGGACACGCACACTAATAGAGTCCCAATTCGGCCCATCGGGTTCATGCCAATCATCACTGATGATCACAGGCACGCGACCTGCGCAGAGCGTCTCGAATACCCGGTAGGTGCCCAAGCCGGCACCCCGAGGACAGAGGACGAACTTGCTTCGAGCGATCAGATGCCAGTAATCAGCGCCCATCACGGAACGTGGCGCGCCCTTCTTGTTCGGTCGCACATCTTTGACCACGGCGCGAGGATGCCTCAGCTTGATGATCTTTCCGCGAACACGGTTTGTGCGAACGTTGCCGGCAAACGAGAATAGGAGATCAACTTCGATGTCGGGTACTGACAACTGCTCGAAGCGCCTGCCTTCAGGTTGGAGATAGCAGCACGAGCGCATTGAGGGCGAGAAACGCGAGTGACGGGACATGCTCGGATATAGCCCGGGCATGAGATAGATCGGAGAATCGGAATCACAGTAGACGAACGTCTTCCCTGGATAGCGCTCGACTATGGGCGAGTTGCGAACCAGCGCGTAGAAGGGGCGATCAAGATGTCGCCAGGCTTCGGTGACGAGAATGGCATCTGCTTCATCCAGGTCCTGGGTCAAGACATGTCTTCGCGCGTGTCTTCCGCAGTCTCGTAAGCCGTCGATAACACTTGGAGCTCCAGGAGTCTGTTCCCTGTAGACGCTATGCAACGCGATCTTCATTGGCGGCCGGGGCGAGGATCGATCTCCCTCGGGTCAGTCGGTCGACGTGGGCTCTGGGGTCGAGCCGCCGCCTGCGCGAGTACACGCTCGAACGCGATTGCGCGCTCCTGCCATGCCGGGGGTTCCAATTCGTGGCTCCTGGAGGTGGGTTCGGCTAGGACGTCGGCCACTCGAGTCGCGAAGGCTTCGCGTTCAACCACGTTGAGCTCCGTCTGGTAATTGCGAAAGCCGGCGACGGCTGTTGCGACCGTGGGAGTCTTGAGGGCGAGACACTCGTAGGCCTTGATCGGATCGAGGCTCTCCGTGAACTCGTTCACGAGGTGCGGCACGATGATCACATCCGCGTGCTGCAGATACCCGGGGACGTCGTCGTAGGTGCGGCTTCCGAGGAGTGCGACGTTCGGCTCGGCGACGAGTTGACGCAGAGCCTCCGGTCCGAGGGAGATCGGGCCCACGAAGACGAACCGGACCGAGCGGAGCGAGCGGGCGAGGTCGACGACGAGGCCGATGTCGATTCGCGATTCGTGAAGCGACCCGACATAGACGGCGGCCGGCGCCTGCGGCAGGTCGACCGGTCTCGGTCGCGGGCGCCTGAAATGTTCGGCGTCCACCCCGTTCGGGACGAGGACGACGGGGCGCACCCGCCCTCGGCTCGCCTCGAGGCTCGGCGAGCATACGACTACCGCTCGGGCGTGTTCGAGCGCCGTTTCCTCCAAGCCTTGGAGCCGCTCGAGCTCCCGGTGGGGGAATGGTGCAGCCAGCCAGTCGTCGGTGACGTCGTACACGGCAGGCCACCGGGTCGAACCGATCAGCGGCGCGTAGGTTAGGTCGTTGATCCAGAGCGTCGGTTCCGAGAAGCCGGACAACCGCGCGGCGAGTCGAACCTGCGCACGTAAAGACCAGTCGGTCTGGGGTCCGAGCCTCCGGGGGAACGGCTTGAGGGGGCGGAAGGCAACGAGCCGTCGGTCCGGCGTGATCGACCGAAACCGTGGCAACGACGGCCGGCGGCGACGAGACAGCTCGAAAAGCGGGTCGACTGGTGGCTCGACGAAGAGCACATGCAGGTCGGGATTGCGCTGGAGCAGAATCTCGGTGAAGAACTGGTTGCGCCGCCACACCTCGTCCCATGGTTCGAGCGAGCAGACTACGAGCTCCCGAAGAAATCCGTCCACATGCGCAGCAGACGCGCCCCGGTCGCGCCGGGCGGGCGCCCTGAGGGCCGCTCGCCCGCCCGTGCGGGTGAACCGGGCTGCGTCGTACTCGTCGAGCAGGCGGTCGACGTGTCGCGTAACGGTGAAACGCGCCTCTACGAGACTGCGGCCCGCAGCCGATGCGGCATGGCGCGCCTCGTCCGGAAGTAGCTCGCGAAGCGCGGCGGCCGCCGCCTCGTCGTCGCCGGGAGGGAACATCGGCGGCTGCCGGAGCAGACCGACCGTCTCGGTGTGCCCGCCACCGGCGCAAGCGACGACGGGCGCGCCTGCCGCCATCGCTTCGACGACGCCGAGGCCGAACGGCTCCCGAGGGGCTGGGGCGAGCAGCATCCCCGCCCGGGCGAGCTCGCTCGAGACATCGGACGACCACCCGGCGAACACCACCTCTTGAAGGCGCTGCAGCTTCGCCCAGGCCTCGAGCACCTGACGCTGCGAGCCGTCGCCCACGATGCGCATCGACCACCCGTCCGTCCAGAGCTGCGATGCCTGCCAGGCACGCAGGGCGGTGAGTGTGTCCTTCTCGGGGTCGAGGCGCGCAAGCACCAAAACGACCCGGCTCGACGGGCGCCAGAGGCACGGCGACGCCGGAACGCCGTTGAGGATCACGGCGTTCGGGCGGTGCCCGATGTTCCTCGCAACAAACTCGCTGATGGCGATCTCCCGCGTGAGCCCTGCCGAGATCAGAGGCGCGAGGACGCGCGCGACGGGTGTAGAGCCTCGGCGGGCGGCAAAGTGGCGCGTGCTGATCACCGCCGCCCGGTGAAGGGGGCGAGCGGCGACCCCTACCGCCTCGGCAATCGTCATGTGGACGTGGCAGATGTCCTGCTTCCCGAGCCTCGCGAGCGATCGGACTGCCTCTCCGGCCGTCGCGCCGGGCAGCCACCGCACTCGACTCCCGAGGCTGGCGGACATACTGCACGCTCCTCCGCCGACGACTGCGACTTCCCAGCCGCGGCCGGCCAGTTCCGTCGCCGTGGTGCAGACGTAGCGCTCGACGCCGGCGAAGCTGCCAGTGGTCACGACGTGGACGACGCCGGGCATCGCCCTACGGGTTGCCCGCGAGCCCTGCGCAGCGGCGGGGGCCGCGGGCATAAAGGCGGGCGCGCCTGGCCGCCGCGGCCCGCCTCTCGCCGCCGCGCACCAGGGCGCGGGCAGTCGCGCCGGAGCACGCTGCGAGCCGGTAGGCCAGCCACCCGCCCGTCCCGTACCACTTGCGGATGTACGTCTCCTGCGCAGCGTGGAAGAGCGCCTCGTGGCTCGTGGTGTCGGTAGCCGTCCCGGCGCCTGCGTGAACCCCGACGGCGTCCCGACAGAGGCTCGACGTCCAGCCGAGCGCACGGGCGCGGCGCTGCCAGTCGGTCTCCTCGGCGTAGAGGAAGAAACGCTCGTCGAAGAGGCCGACGTCCTGCAGGGCTTCCCACCTGAGCAGGAGCGCGGCACCGATGACAAACGAGTCGCGCGCCGGGACCCTGCTGAGGCCGACTGCGTCTGCCCAGCAGCGCAGCGGCGTCGGGAACGGCCATACGACCCGCTGCTCGAGCCCGCTGGCGCGCATGAGACGCGGCGAGACGGCCGCAACCCGCTCGTTCCCGCGGCGGTGGAGATACCGTGTCAAGGTTTCGAGCTGGCCCGGATCGAGGACAGCGTCGGGATTGAGCAGGAGAACGTCTCTCGGCGCCGCCTTGAGCAGCGTCTGCAGCGCCAGGTTCACGCCCGCGCCGAACCCCAGGTTTCGGCCGGGATCGATGTAGTCGACACCAGGCCGGTCGGCGGCCTCCCGAACAGCAGGCGAGCCCGAGTTGTCGACAACGGTCGTCTCGATGCCTGCGCCGAGAGCTGAAAGGCAGAAGTCGAGCTGATCGGCCGCGCCGTAGGCGACCACGACGACATGCACCGGCCGCGTCAAACCGGCTCCTCCGAGACGGCCGTGCCGCGTCTGAGCTTGACGAACCCGCCGCACGCCATCCCGACGAGAAGCCAGCTCAAGACCGGTGTTCCGCGAACCCAGTAGACGTCGACCATCCCATGGGCGACCGTCGCGAGCAGCACGGCGGCCGCCGCCGGAGTGACGTCCACCTGCCGCATCTTGCGCAGCGCGAATGCGCAGCCGGCGATCAGGAGCACGAAGCTGGCCGCGAACAGGTAGCCGCCCTCGGCCGCCTGAAGGAGGAGCACGTTATGCGGATCTTGCGTCTGCGTCCCGTTGTAGGGATTGCCGGCGAGGTAGTTGCCGACCCCGATTCCGACGTACGGATGTGCTCGGATGATCTGCTCCGCATCGTTGGCGTACTGCTGGCGGAGATAGATCGCATACGAGCCCGGGGCGCTGAAGCCGGCGGAGAAGTTCGTCAGCCGCCCCTGCAGGCTAGCCGGGAGGACGGCGTACGCTCCAATCGCCAGCATCGCGACGACCGAGAAGCGGGCGGAGAGGGTCCGGATACGGGAGTCCTGAAGCACAGCGATCACCGCGAGCCCGATCGCGACCGCGAGAATCGCCCCACGGCTCGCGGTGAGGAACAGGCCGGGGACGAGGATCAGCGCGCACGGCAGGTAGCGGCGAAGCGCCCGCACCCCCACGAGCACGAGGATGGCGTTGGCGATCATCTGCCCGACGGGGTTCTTTTGGCCGAGGCTGTGCGCGACGGGCCACGCGGCGGCCAGGATCGTCGTGGCGAGAACGTATGCCTTCAGCAGCCCCACATGTCGACCGGTTAGCGCGGCAAACGCCCCGACGATCAGCGGCAGGAGGAAGAGCTCGAAGCGCTGCCCGGTCTTGGCGAAGTCGCTCACGCTCAGGTGGATTGTGAGGAGGAGCATCATGAAGACGCCGTACTGTCCGACCGCCTTGCGGACCGGCCCGAGGGCGGCGACGGACGGGAGCGAGTCGGTGACTACCGCTTCGAAGACGATCGCCGCCCCGACGAACAGGAGCAGGAGGTCGCTCGGCGAGAGGTTGAAGCCTCCACGTCCGCCGGTCAGGCTGTAGGTGATCGGAATCGATGCACCGAGCAGAAGCAGAGCCGGCCCCGGTCGTCCGAGCAGCCAGACGACCAGGGGGAGCAGGCAGAAGCCGATCGCGACCAGCAGCGGCCCGTGGAAGAGCAAGGCGCCGGCGAGCGCCGCGCCTGCAACGACCCCGCCGATCGCGCCGAAATCTCGCGCGCGACGGCCGGGCGGGGAGGGAAGCCCGGCAGTAAGGCTACTCATCCCGCCAAAGCGGCTTCGAGCGGAGCAGCCATGGGCTCACCGAACCCTGGGACCGCAGCGCTGACGTCATCGAACCGACCGAGGGCACGAATCTCGCCGGCCTCGAGATAGAGGAGCCTGTCGCAGTTCCGGACTGTCGCGACGCGGTGCGTGACGACGATCATCGTCACGCCGCCCTGTAGAGCCGTCAGCGTGTCGACGATCTGCCGTTCAGTCATCTGGTCGAGATTCGAGGTCGCCTCGTCGAGTACGAGCACACTCGGCTGCGTGTAGAGCGCCCGCGCGAGCCCGACCCGTTGCCGCTGGCCGCCCGAGAGGCGGATACCTCTCTCGCCCACACGTGTGTCGAGCCCGTCCGGCAGGCCGGCCACGACGTCGTCGAGCTCGGCCAGCCGGACCGCCTCGAGGACGCGCTTTTCGTCGATCTCGTCCCCGTACCAGCCGAGTGCCACGTTCGCACGGAGCGTGTCGTCGACGAGGTATACGTCCTGTGGCACGTAGCCGATCGAGCGCTGCCAGGGTTCGCGACACTCGGCCATGGGCAGGCCGTCCACAGAGGCAGCGCCCGTGTCCGGCTCGAGAATGCCAAGGATCACGTCGAGCAGCGTGCTCTTGCCCGAGCCGGTCGGTCCGACGATCCCGAACGACTCCCCAGCGCCGACGGCGAACGAGATGCCGCGAAGTGCCGGTTCCTCCCGCGTCGGGTAGCGGAACCCGATCTCCTCGAGCCGCACCTCCCGCTGGAGGCGGAGCGACGCCCCCTGAGGTGCCTGTCTTCTCGGCTCAGCGTACGCGCCGAAGATCTGCAGCTCGTGCTCGACGAAGCCGATCGCGCCGAGACTGAACTGCACGGAGTTCGTCAGGAAGAGCATCTGGTTCAGGGCCGGCAGCAGGCGGAAGGCACCAGCGAGCGTCAGTCCTACCGCCGGCAGCACGGCATTATGTCCGCCCGTCAGCCCGGCGACACCGACGACGAGGACGGCACCGACCACCAGCGAGGTCTCGAGCATGTAGCGGAGGCTCCCGTTGGCGACGCCCGCCACACGCATGGCCGCATTAATGCCGCGCGTCTGCGCGACGGCGTCCTCGGCGTAGAAGAGAGCACGGCCGCGCAGCTGCAGCTCCTTCGCCGCGGCCAGCCCTTGCAGCACGAGCTGGTAGCGACTTGCGGAGAGCTCCTGCACCCGCTGGCCACGCCGCGCAAGACCACCTTTCACCACCCGGGCCCACAGGACGCCGATCAGCGCGAAGTAGATGATTGCGGCAACCGCCACGAGCGGGCTCGAGAGGAGGAGGCCAAACGCGACTGCGACCGCCACCGCGCCGTTCGAGATCAGCGACACGGACGAGAAGACGACGCCGGTGATCACTTGGTCGACTGAGCTCATGACGGTGCGGAGCGTCTCGGACGAGTTCTGCTCGAGCCGTACGATCTGCGGCGCACGGGCGTGTCCGACGAGCAGGCGGCGGATCAGAGCGAGCTGTGCTGCGTTCGCGGCCCCGAGCGTGAGCCAGAGTCCGAGCACCGAGAGCAGGCTCCGCGCGACGAAGAGCATCGAGGTGATTGCGAGCAGGATCAGCGCCGTCCGGTAGCGGTCGGATGGGTCGCGGCCGAGGACGTGGATCGCCGTGGCGGCGATGCCGGTGACCGGTTGTTTGTTGAGGAGGCTGATCAGCGCGTAGATGAGGATCAGCGCCAACGTGTCGAGCCCGGCGATAAGGACGCCGTACAGCGCTACCAGCCGCAATCGTTTGCTCTCGCGTGGGCCGACGAGAGCCCAGGCCCGCCTGACCCCTGGGATCAGCCGGCTGTCACCACCTTCTTCCATGTCAGAGGGCGCGTTCTCCGTCGAACATCGCGGGCAGCGTCCCGCACATCAGCCGCAGGTCGTGCCAGAGCGACCAGTTGGTGACGTACAGGTAGTCGAGGCGAACCATCTCTTCGAACGGGATGTCGCTCCGCCCGAGCACCTGCCAGAGTCCTGTGATGCCCGGCTTTAGGTCAAGGCGACGCTGGCCCCAGTCGGCGACGTGCTGCGCCTCCTCCGGGATCAGCGGCCGCGGGCCGACCATGCTCATCTCCCCGCGGAAGACGTTCCAGAGCTGGGGCAGCTCGTCGAGTGACATCCCGCGGAGGATCCGGCCCACCCGGGTCACGCGCGGATCGTTCGGCACCTTGAACATGCGCGGGTCGCCGTTCGCGTGCTTGTTCAGGTGCGCAACCGTCTGCTTCTGCGAGTCGGCGTCGTGCACCATCGTCCGGAACTTGGCGATCGAGAACTCACGGCCGGCCTGCCCAACACGAGGCTGCCGGAAGAACACCGGGCCGGCGGTGTCGAGCTTGATGGCCATCGCAGCGAGGAGGAGGAGGGGGCTCAGCAACACGAGCCCGAGCGTGGAGATCACGAGGTCCGTCGCCCGCTTGAGCATGCGCGCCGACAGCCCGAGTGCCCGTGGCGGGAGACAGAGCACCGGAACGCCTTCCACGCTGCTCACGGCCGTGCTAGGGCCGATCAACTCGAAGTAGCGGGGAACGATGTCGACCTGGACGAAAGCATCCTTGAGCGTGCGGATCAGAGAGAGGACGCGGTCGTGGGGGCCGCGTGCGAAGGCGATGATCACGCGCTCGATGTCGAAGGCCCGGATGATCGTCGCGAGTCGCTCGGGCGGCCCGAGTATCGTCAGGTCACCCACATCCCGCACCGGCTCCTTCGGTTCGCTGTCGATGAAGCCGACGACGTTGACGCCGTACTCGGGATGGCGGAGCAGCTTCTCGGCGATTCCCTGGCCGATGTCGCCGGCGCCGACGATGACCGTGTTCTGGACGAAGCTCGCGCGGGTGCGGGCGGCCGCGCGTGCAAGGGCCCTGGCCAACGGCACGAAGAGCACCGCGAGTGCCCAGAAGAGCAGGAGTTTCGTGAGCACCGGGTGCGCGACCTTCGTGAGCCACGCGAACACGAAGAAGAGCCACGTGCAAACGG
>DATFHC010000124.1:0-4264 GCA_035248765.1 Gaiellaceae bacterium | reverse complement strand
GTTCTCGCGCGTCGTCACGGTCCGCTCTCCCTCGTCCAGCTCGACGCCCACGGCGACACCTGGGACGAGTACTTCGGCCAGCGCTTCTTCCACGGCACGACCTTCAAGCGGGCGCTCGAGGAGGGACTGATCGAGCCGCAGGCTTCCGTCCAGGCCGGCCTAAGAGGCTCGGTCTACGAGGCGGAGGACATCGAGTCTGCGCGTGAGCTCGGCTTCGTCGTTCTCTCCTGCGATCAGCTGCGCGGCCACGGACCGGGGAGCTACGCCAGCCTCGTGCGAGAACGTACCGGCCGAAGGCCCGTCTTCCTCTCCTTCGACATCGACGTCCTCGACCCGGCCTTTGCTCCCGGGACGGGCACGCCGGAGGTGGGCGGCCTCTCGACGGCCGAAGCGCTCTCCTTCCTCCGCGCGCTGCGCGACCTCGCACTCGTGGGAGCCGACGTCGTCGAGGTCTCACCGCCGTACGACGGGCCGGGGCAGCCGACGGCGCTCGCCGCCGCGAACGTCGCCTACGAGATCCTCAGCCTGCGCGCGCTCGCCAGGAGTTCTCAGGGATAGCGGAACCGCAGCGTCAGGCCGCTGCGGCGGCCCCAGGGATCGAGGGCGACGACCCGCAGCCGGTACGCCCCCGGCCGCCAGCCGCGGGCGTTGAGCCGCAGCCGCACGATGACCGTGCCTGGACGCGGGCGATACGCCTTCGCGACGCGGTAGCCGCCGGCGCGGAGGCGCACTCCGAGGCGGCTGCCCTTGCCGAGAATCGCCACGGACCGTCGGCCGAGGCCGGTGACCGTCGCGGAGAGCTGTGCCTGCGAGCTGAGCGAGAGCCGAGTCGCGAGGAGGATCGTGTGGTCTGCGGCATGCGGGAGCACTTCGAGCGGAACCTGCTTCCTCAGTGACGGCCCGTTCGGCGACGTGAACGTCGGATCGCCCCACGCCCCTCGCTTGAACAGGGCAACCTGGAACGGCGTCCGGGTGAGCACGTGGGTGAGGTTGCTCGAGTCGATGTACCAGCCGACGGCCGTTCCCGGCGGAAGCGCCGCCGGCGACAGGGCCGGGATGGGGTGGAAGACCTTCCCGTCCGTCGAGTAGCCGAGCACCGTGCGGTTCGGCTGTGGCCGTGCATACGCCAGGTCGAGCGGCCACTTGAAGCCCTTCGAGGAAAGTCCCGGCACGCTGAGCGAGACCTCGCTTCCCGGCACCGAGAGCTTTCCGGTGAACGTGGAGAGCGAGACCGTCTTGCCGACGGGTACTGCGCCCGGTTGCCAGGTGACGGTCGCGCGCCCGTCGTCCGTCTGGAGGTTCCCCGCGATTCCGCGGCTCACCGTCTGCGTTGCGATCGAGACCGGCGGGAGCGGAGCCGCCACCACGACCGAGGTCGGGACGGTGGTCGCGGACGACGAGCCTCCGGCGCCGGTCGCTGTCACGACGAGCGAGAGCGTGGTGCCGATGTCGTCGGGCGTGAGCGTGTAATGCGACTGCACGGCGTGCGAGATCGCGACACACGAGACGCCGCTTGCATTGCAGCGTCGCCAGCGATAGGCGAACTTCTTCGGCGCGCCCGTCCAGGTTCCGACGGAGCTCGTCAGCGCCTGTCCGACCTGAGCGCTGCCGACGATCAGCGGCGGCGAGGTGTTCGCCGGCACCGCGATCGACGGGGTGCCGGCCGGCGTGACGGCCGCCGTCGGCGCCGAAGACGCCGCCGCGGTGCCGGTGGCCGAGGTCGCGGTCGTGACGACCTTGAGCGAGTGCCCCACGTCGTCGGTCACGGGCCGGTAGGACTCGCCGGTTGCGTCCGGGATCGTCGTGCAGTTGGCACCCGCCGCGTCGCAGCGCCTCCACTGGTACGCGAACGTGATCGGCTTCCCGCCTTCCCATGTTCCCGGCACGGCGGCGAGCAGCTCACCGGCTTCCGCCTGTCCGACGAGCGAAGGCGGAGTCGAGAGGAGGGGAGGCCCGGCCGGGTACGGCTGGATGGCCACAGCGGCCGGATTTGCGCCGTTCATGCGGTCGGCGTCCGAGCAGTGCGTGATCCCGGGCACGGTGACGCAGTTCGTCCACTGCCAGAACGTCCAGCCGACGCCGTTCCAGTTCTGGGCCGGCACAAGCGGCTGGCTCGCGGTCGTCCAGTGCGCTACCCAGAGCGGGGTGCCCCCGATTGCGGCAACCGTCGAGTTACCGAGATTCAGCTTCCAGAAGTTGGGCGAGGTGTAGAGGAACGGCTCGACTCCCGTGCGGGCGTAGATCTGGTCGAGCCATGCGAGCGTCCAGACGAGGAGCCGGCTCTGCGGGAGCTTTCCCGTCACCTCGAGGTCGAGCACCGGCGGCAGCTCTCCGGGCTGCGGCGCGGCGACTGCGAGGAAGTGGTTCGCCTGGGAGATCGCGCTCGCGGTCGCGTTTGCCAGGTCGCCGCCCGCCGGACGAGCGAAGTGATAGGCCCCGAAGACGAGGCCGGCGCTCTCGCTTCCGTTCCGGTTCGCGGTGTAGGTCTGGTCGTTGTAGGCCGTCCCCTCGGTCGCCTTTCCGAACGCGAACCGGTAGCCCGCGCCGGCGACCTTCGCCCACCGGATCGACCCGTTCCAGGTCGAGACGTCGATGCCCTTCGCGTGGACGGTCGCGGCCGTGGACGTGCTCGCCGACAGAAGCGCGGTCAGCGCAAAGGCGACACCGGCAAGCAGGGTGAGACGCGTGCGGTGCGCTCCGATGAGGGAACCCACAACTCGCATGAGGCTAGCTGGGCTTTGTTCGTCCGAAGTAAACGAAGCCCTGCTAGGAGCCGACGGCTGCGCTCGTCTCGAGTGGCTCGCCGAAGCGCGCGCGCCGCACGAAACGTCCCGTCCCGGGCGTCGCCACCAGCTCGCCGTCCTCGACGAGCACGGTGCCTCTCAGCAGCACATGCTCGGGCGCGCCGACGACCTCGGTTCCCTCGTAGAGGTTGTAGTCGCACTTCGAGTGGTGCGTCGACGCCGACAGCGTCTCGGTCCGCTCAGGGTCGAACACGACGATGTCGGCGTCTGCGCCGACCGCGATCGTCCCCTTGCGCGGGTAGAGGCCGAACAGCTTCGCGGGCTGCGTGGCGAGCAGGTCGACCATCCGGTTGAGGCTGATCCGGCTCTCGCGGACGCCGAAGTGGTGGATCATCTTCAGCCGGTCCTCGAGCCCGGGGCCGCCGTTTGGGATCTTCGTGAAGTCGTCCCGGCCGAGCGTCTTCTGCCCGTCCCAGAGGAATGCGCAGTGGTCGGTGGAGACGGCGGAGAGCGCATCGGTGCGGACCGCGTCCCACAGCACGTCGTGGTTCGAAGCGTCGCGGGCCGGCGGCGAGTAGACGTACTTCGCGCCCTCGAAGCCGGGCTGCGCGAGGTCGTCAATCGACCGGAAGAAGTACTGCGTGCACGACTCACCCCAGACGTTCCAGCCCTGCTCGCGGGCGTGGCGGATCGGCTCGACGGCCTCCCGGCAGGTGACGTGGACGACGTAGAGCGGGCTCCCGGCGATGCGTGCGAGCTGGATGGCGCGGTTCGTCGCCTCGCCCTCGAGCTCCGGCGGCCGGGTCAGTGCGTGGTGGATCGGCGCGGTGTCCCCGCGTGCGAGCGCCTCTCGCACGAGGACGTCGATCGCGTCGCCGTTCTCGGCGTGCACCATCACGAGCGCCCCGCTCGCAGCGGCGACCTCCATCGCGCGGAAGAGCGTCTCGTCGTCGACCTGCAGGACGTTCTTGTAGGCCATGAAGAGCTTGTAGGAGGTGATGCCCTGCTCGGGCAGCGTCGCGAGCTCCTCGAGCCGCTCCTCGTCTGAGACGTCGGTGACCGCGATGTGGAATCCGTAGTCGATGACCGCCTTGCCGTTCGGTTTCGCGTGCCAGCCTTCGAGCGCCTCCGCGAACGTCTGGCCCTGACCCTGGATGCAGAAGTCGACGTGGCACGTCGTGCCGCCGCACGCGGCCGAGCCCTGGCCCGACTCGAAGTCGTCGATCGTGACCGTGCCGCCGAACGGCATGTCGAGGTGCGTGTGCGGGTCGATGCAGCCCGGCAGGACGTACCTGCCGCTCGCGTCGATCGTCCGCTCGGCGGAGACGTCGAGGTCGGCGCCGATCAGGGAGATTCGCTCACCCTCGACGAAGACATCGGCGAGGTAGTCGTCGGCCGCCGTCACGATCCGGCCGTTCTTGATCAGCAGCGACATGAGCGAATCTCCCTTCTCGTTCGTTCTGGCCTACTTACCGCCCGGCGTGAGATGGACGGTCATCGGCTTGTAGTGCTTCCCGTAG
>DATFHC010000123.1:0-29146 GCA_035248765.1 Gaiellaceae bacterium | reverse complement strand
TATCCAGGCGAGCACGGTCTGTGCGGCGCGGTTCGTACAGCGCCAGGACGGCGGCAGCGGCAACTTCGGCGCCCGCACAGGCCGCGAGACACCGATCAGGTCGGCGAGCGCGTCGACATAGTCGCCGTAGCGGAGGGGATCGTCGACGAGGTTGAACGTCGACCCGGCCGGTGCGGCCTCGACCGCAGTCGCGACGGCGGCGGCCATGTCGGCCACGTTGACGAGCGAGACATAGTTCGATCCGTCGCCGGCGGCGATGACGGTCCCGTCCCGCAGTCGCTCGATGAGCGCGCGCTGGCCGGTGCCTTCGCCCACGAACGAGCCGCCGCGGAGGATCGTCCACGCAAGCGCCTGCGGCTCGACCTCGCGGATCATCTTCTCCATCTCGATCACCGGCCCGCACACCGCCGCCCGCGCCGGCGAGTCGTCGAGCGGCGCCTGCTCGTCCAGCCATGCGTCGCCGCCGTCGCGGTAGGCCATGACGATGCTCTGCTGGACGTAGCGCGAGACACCGCAGGCGAGGGCCGCAGCCAGCAGCCGCCGCGTCCCGGAGGTGCGAAGCCGGGCGTTGTCGTCCCACGCGCCCGGGGCCGATGGATCGGATGGGATCGCGGTCGCAATGTGGATGACGGCGTCGCATCCGTCGACCAGGCGGCGGAGGTCCGCCGCGAGCAGGTCGGCTTCGATGAACTCGACTCCCTCCGGGAGCCTGGTGGCCGGCCGCCGGCGCGCGATCGCGCGGACGCGGTGTCCACGGACGACGAGGCGCGGCATGAGCGCCCGGCCGAGCACTCCTGTGGCGCCCGCGAGAAAGACCATCATCGCGGGGCCCCCGGTGTTCCTGCTACCGGCCTCGACGGCGAATTCGCACCGGGAACGGCTTCGGCCGCTTCCAGGTGAGCTGCTTCTTGCCGAGCCCGGAGAGGACGAGCAAGAGCGCGATGCTCACCACCACGAGGACGGACGTGTACGGCCCGAATGTCTGCATCTTTCATCTCCTCGGCTCGCGATCCGACTGGGTCGCATTTGCAAGTGGCAATTCACCGTAGAGGGACGGCGATGCCGGAACCAGTCGCGGCTCCGTCCGTTCGATGGTGTTGTCGTGAGCGTTCCCTCACCGACCCGGGCGCGAACTCGGACATGGCCGCGTTGGGTGCGCATGCCCGGCCGAGTAGACCTAGAGATGCAAGAACGGTCAGCTTCGACGAGGAGGATGAGTCCATGTCCAGCATCACGCTCCACAGGCCGGTCGCCAGCGTCGACGGCGCCAGGGCGAGCATCCGGGCGCACCGGCGCGAACCCGCCTACCAGGCCTATCTCCTGCTAAGGACCGCGTTCACGGTGCTCCCGCTGGGGATGGGGATCGACAAGTACTTCAACTCGATGGTCGACTGGCCCATGTACCTGGCGGGCTGGATCCACAACATCCTGCCGGGCACGGCGCAGCAGGTGATGTACGGCGTGGGCGGTGTCGAGATCCTGGCCGGCGTTCTGATCGCGCTCAAGCCACGCTACGCGGCATATGTCGTCGCGGCCTGGCTGGCCGGCATCGCGATCAACCTGTTCAGCTACCCCGGCTTCTACGACATCGCCGTGCGCGACTCCATGCTGATGGTCGCTGCCCTCGCGCTCGGACGGCTGGCGAGCCGCTACGACTCGCCCCTGCGCCTGCGGGCGCCGCGGCCGCACCCGAGCGACGACGACTGAGACCGCCGTGGTCGAGGCTGCGACGAGGCTGGCACTCGTGGGCATGGCCGTACGTGGGAACCCCCTCCACCGTGCGGCTGTGCCCGCCTACGCCGCGACCAGCTTGTAGCCGAAGCCGGGTACGGTCAGGATGCGCTCCGGGTTCGAGCGGTCGGGCTCGATCTTTCTCCGCAGACTCGACACGTGGGCGTCGCAGGCGCGCTGGTCGCCGACGTAGGTGCTCTGCCAGAGGTGCTGCATGATCTCGCGGCGCGAGAAGACTCGCCCCGGTTGCTCGGCGAGGAGCGCGAGCAGCTTGTATTCCGAAGGGCTGAGCGCGACCGGCTCGCCGTCGACGAGCACCTCGTGCTTGACGACGTCGATGCTGAGCCCGCCCAGGCGGCGCATGGTCGAGTCGCCGGCGCGGTCGAGCTCTCGCCGCCGGAGGATGGCGTGAACGCGGCTCAGGAGCTCGACCTCCGAGAACGGCTTGGTGACGTAGTCGTCGGCACCGATCTCGAGGCCGAGAACGCGGTCTGCCTCGCTGTCGCGGGCGGTGAGCATGATGATCGGCACCGGGCTCTCCGCGCGCAGCCGACGGCAGATCTCGGTCCCGGAGAGGCCCGGGAGCATCAGGTCGAGGATGACGAGGTCGAACGGTTCCGACTCGGCCAGCGCAAGCGCCTCCTTGCCATCCGCGACGCCCTGTACCTCGAAGCCTTCTGCTGCGAGAGCGTCGGTGACCGCGTCGAGAATGGCCTCCGCGTCCTCGACGACAAGGATGCGCTCGTTCATGCCGGAACCGTGACGCCGGCGCCGGGAAGAACAATGCGAGCGGTCGTCCCCTCGCCGGCGACGGAGTCGATCTCGACCCGACCACCAACCGCCTCCACTGCCTCTTTCGTGATCGGGAGACCGAGCCCGAAGCCGGCACGCCCTTCCTCGCTGGGGCCTCGGTAGAAGCGGTCGAACAGCCTGCCGAGCTCCTCGGGCCGGATCCCGGAGCCGGTGTCACTGATCTCGATCACCACCGACCCATCGCCCTCGACGAACGCTCTGATGCCGATCCGGCCGCGATCGGTATGGAGTGCTGCGTTGCCGGCGAGGTTGAGTAACGCGTGCTCGAGCAGGTCACGATTGGTTCGTGCGATGAGGTCAGGCGGACACTCGATCACCAGCTCGACTCCCGGCTTCAGCTCGAGTCCGCCCACCAGCTCTTCGATCAACGCGCGAAGCGCGATCTCCTCACGCCGCGGGTCCTCCTCCCGAGTCTGGGCACGCGCCAGCACGAGCAGCGAAGAGGCGAGCCGATTGAGGCGCGTGGATTCCTGCTGGATGTGACCGAGAAAGCGGTCGCGTTTCTCCGGAACCTCTCGCGCCCCGGCCTGCAGGCGCTCGATCGCACTCGTGATCGCCGCGAGCGGAGTCCGCAGCTCGTGAGCGGCATTGTCCACGAACTCACGCTCGGCCCGCCGCTGACGCTCGCGATCGGAGACGTCGGTCACGACGAGGAGCACCGACTCGGAGCGAGCCGCAGGGATCCCGGTCACGTTGAACACGCGCTCATCGTCGTCACTGACGACCTGTGCCTCGACCACATCCTCGTCAGCCTCCAAGAGGCCTGCGGCGAAGCTGCGTAGCGGGAAGCCGAGCCATGCTTCGGGCACCCGGCGGCCTTCCTCGAGCGACACGGCGCTCAGCAGTTCCTTGGCCTTCGAGCTGGCGAATTCGACGCGGCCGTGCCGGTCGACACTCACAACGCCTTCGTGAAGCCGCTCGACCAGGCGGCTTAGCTTGCCGCGCTCTTCGAACTCTGCCTCGTAGAGCTGCGCCCGCTTCAATGCCTGTGCACATTGGCGACCCAGCGCGAGCACGAACGAGCGCTGTGAATCCGAGAACCTTCGCGGTCGGGTGAAGCCGAGGAAGAGCACTCCGAGGGGCCGTCCCGACAGGACCAACGGGATGTGAGCGCCGGCCCGGGCGTGCAAGCCGAGCTGGGACTCCACGACGTGTGGATAGTCCTCGACGTGCGGGTACTTCTCGCGAATGTCCTTCTCGGACTCGATGAACACCGGCTCGAGCCTGTGCAACGCGTCAGTGCTGGGAAGCTCGAGGTCGACGGAAAATCGGCGCCACCCGGCTTCTATCAGCGTCCGGTCCGAGCCGCGTCCGTTTACGACTTCGAGCATCTTCCCGTCGTCGCTGAGAAGCTGAAGAGCACCGGCGTCGGCGTCGATGCTCGCCATCCCGTGCGCCACGACGACCTCCGCCACTTGCGCGGGAGTGAGCGCCTCGGCGAGCTCGGCGGCGAGGGACTGGAGGCGCATCGTGCGCCCGATGGCGTCCTCGGCCTCGGCGCGAGCTTGACGCTCGGCCTCGTACAGCCGGGCGCGCTCGAGCGCCTGAGCACACTGACCCGCCAGCGTCGCCAGAAGCTCACGATCGTCTCGGTCGAAGGTGCGAGGGGTGGCGAAGCTCAGCGCCATCACGCCGATCGTCCGACGTTGCACGTGGAGCGGAACGAACGCGATCGCTTCCTGACCCATCACCTCGTGCTCGCGCGCGAACTCGGACGATGCCGCCCGGACGGCGGCCGCCGACTCGAAGTAGCGCTCTGAACCGGTGCGGAAAACGTCGGCGCCCGGCAGCGGGCTCGTCAACGAGAGATGCCCGTACGACTGCACAAAAGGCTCGGACATACCCGTAGCCGCGAGGAGCTCGAGCTCGAGCCCGTCGGCCGTCAAGATCCGAACGAAACCGCCGTCTGCGCCGACGGCCGCGGCACCCTGGCCCACCAGCACTTCTGCAACCGCCGCCGGCGTCGGCGCGCCCGAAAGGGCGGCGGTGACCGCCTGCAGGCGGCCGATCCGTTGGGCAGCTTGCTCGGCTTTCCGCCGGGCCTCTTGCTCCGACTCGTGCAGCGTTGCGTTGTCGATCGCCAGGGCCACCCGCTGTGCGAGATCCTCGGCGAGCTCGAGATCCTCCGCGCTGAACCGCCGGCCCGACGGGCCGTTCATGAGCATGACCGTGCCGAGGGCTCGCCCACGAACCCGCAACGGCACGACGATGACCGACTTCGTGCCGAACTCGCGCAGCATGTGCAGGTGGCGAGGATCCTGGGCGATGTTCCTCAGAAGCTGGTCCGAGACTTCCGTGATCAGCTCGGCCGTGCCGGTCCTGAGAACGCGACTCACGAGTGCCCGGCTTTCGGCTTCGGGCGGATAGAGGCGGCGCATCTCCCGCATGAGCTCCGCCTTGTCGGGCTCACGGTGCGCGATCGCAACCTGAGTCAGGGTGCCGGTGCCGTCGAAGATCTCGACACTGCACCCGTCCGCGATCCGCAGCAGTGTCAGAGAGGCGACCTCGGGAAGCGTCTCGTGGTGGTCGACGTTGACGGCGAGCAGCCGGCTCGCCTCGGCGAGGAAGCTCTGGATCTCCTCGCGACGCTTGCGCTCGCTGATGTCGTGCGCGACGGCGGACGCGCCGACAATCTCGGCGGAAGAGTCCCGAAGCGGTGTGATGCTGAGAGAGACATCGACGTCTGTGCCGTCCTTCTTGCGCCGGACGGTCTCGAACTGCCTGATCGCCTCGCCCCGACGCACCCGCTCGAGGATCTCCTCGATCTCCGCGCGACGCTCCGGTGGGGCAAGGATGCTGATCGGCTTGCCGACGACCTCTTCAGCGCGATAGCCGTATAGCTCCTCCGCGCCGGCACTCCAACTGTGGATCGTGCCGTCCAGCGCCTTGCCGATGATCGGATCGGTCAGCGTGTCGGCGATCACTGTCAGCGGCTCTGCGATCACGCCCGGCTCGAGTCGATCGTGCAGCGCCTTCTCTTCCGGCGTCGTCTCGGCCAAGCCGGTCCTCCTCGAGACTTGCTGACTGACCAACCGTACTCCCATGTGGCCGCTCGCGTGGTTATCCAAGTCGAAGTCTCAACCGGCTGTTTTGATCGTAGCCCGGCGACCTCGCCCAGCCATGTGGATCGTGTTCCGGCTCTGTGAGGAAACGCTCACAGACGTTTCTGCTCCAGCGCAGAGTCATGAGTGGTTTCGCCATCCGACCGTCGCTACGGTCGACGGTGCGGAATCCACAGTGACCGTTAGGGGATGAGTGATGAGCACCGAGACCGCCACCAGCTTCGAGACAGAGCGGTTGAACCTCGGGCGCGAGGCACCCGCGCTGACGCGGGCGCTGGTCGCGCTCGAGCGGGAGATCCGCCTCGATCCGGTCCTGCGCGACTTGGTGAAGCTGCGCGCCTCGATCCTCAACGGCTGCGCCTACTGCATCGAGATGCACACCAAGGGCGCCCGCAAAGCCGGCGAGTCGGAGCAGCGGCTTTACGCGGTCGCTGCCTGGCACGAGGCGCCCTTCTTCAGCGAGCGCGAACGAGCCGCGCTTGCGCTCACCGACGCCGTCACGCTGATCGCCGAGACGCACGTCCCCGCCGCGATCTACGACGAAGCCGCCCGGCACTTCGACCCCGAGGAGCTCGCCCATCTGATCTGGCAGATCGCCGCCATCAACGCGTGGAACCGAACGGCAGTCGCGACACGACAGACGGTCGGCGACTACCAGCCGTAACCAGCGGGAAGCGATCGGCGGCGGAGGCCACGGCGGCTCCAACGCCGATCACGAGTTTTTCGGGGCTACCGCGCCGGATCTGAAGACACGCTTTTCGACCGACGTGCAATCTCACTCCACAGCGCAGTCCGGCATGCCCACGCCACTTCCACTGCGCGACCGGCGCGCCGTCGGCGGCCCGGTCGCGATGTCACTTCTGTCCGCCTACTTCGGCGCCGCGCTCCTCGGCTGGCTCGAGGCGGCCGCCGCGCTGATCGCCGCCGCGCCGCGGCTCGCGGCCGGCGACCTCGCCGCCGCGCAGCCGGTGCTCGCGGTGCACCTGGTCGCGCTCGCCTTCCTGCCTCCCGCGGTCACCGGCGGCGCTCTGCACCTGATGCCGGTGATGCTGCGCAACCCGCTCCGCAGCGAGCGCCGCCTCTGGATCGCGCTGCCGCTCCTCGCCCTCGGCGCCTGGCTCGTTGCCCCCGGTGTCGCCTACGACGCGACCGGCGTGCTCTGGACGGGCGCTGGGTTGCTCGCGTGCGGGCTCGGCCTCATCCTCGTCGAGCTCGTGGGCCTGGTCCTGCGGGCACCAAAGGGACGGATGCTTGTCGCCAGCAGAACCGGCGTCGCACTCAGCCTCTTCCACGCGCTCGTCGCGCTCGCCCTCGGCGCGATCGTGTTCGACCACGGCGACGCGCCGATGCTCGGCGTCGGCCACGGCCGCTGGCTGCTCGTCCACCTTCACCTCGCCGCCCTCGGCTGGCTCGCGCTGCTCATCCTCGCCGTCGGCCGGACCCTCGGCCCAATGCTCGCTCAGGCCCCGGCAGCGCGTGCCCGCCGTTTCCCGCTCGAGGAGCTCACGCTCACGGTCGGCGTCTGGCTGCTCGTCGCGGGCATCGCCGCCGACGCGAATCCCGTCGCCTATGCCGGTGGAGCCCTGGTCGTGGTCGCGCTCGGCAGCTTCGCCGCGCTCATCGTCCGGGTCGGGCGCACGCGGCGGATCAAGCCCGAGGGGCCGCTGCTGCACCTGTTCGCCGGCGCGCTCTTCCTCGCGCAGGCCGCGGCGCTCGGCTTCGCGCTCCTTGCTGGTGCCGGACACCAACAGCGCAGCCTCGCTGCGTATGTCCTCCTCTTGCTGCTCGGCTGGGCGGCCGGCGTCACCCTCGGCCACCTGCCGAAGCTGCTCTCGCTCTCGATTTGGGTCTGGTGGCCCCCCGGCCCACGGCCGAAACAGGACGCCCTCTACCCGCGGAGGCTCGCCCAGCTCGAAGCACTCGTCTTCGCGGCCGGTGTCGAGACAACCGCGATCGGCGTCTACCTGGGCAGCAGTGGCGCCGCCCGCAGCGGAGCCAGCTTGATTGCGGCAGCAGCAGTGCTGGCGGCGACGACGACAGCGGCGGTCTGGCGGCAGCGTCACTGAGCCAAGTGTTTCCAGTCCCGACCAGCGGCAAGATCGGAGGAATGGTTGTAGGCGAACGGGCCACATCGCTACGGCAGGTCGCCGCGGCCATGATCACGCGTCCGACTCTTCACGGACCGTCGGCCACCGTCGGTCAGCTGCGCGAGTTCTTTCGCGATGACCACGTCCACGCTGCGCTACTCGTCGACGAAGGTGTCCTGATCGGCGTCGTCGTACGACCCGATCTCGAGGCGGACATCGGCGACGACACTCCTGCACGCCGCATCGCGAGGCTCGCCGGAAGAACCATCGACCCGGAAGCGGCAGCGAGCAAGACGCTCGAGACGATGAAGCGCACCGACCGCCGCCGTCTCGCCGTCGTCAACGACACAGGGCGGCTCCTCGGGCTCCTGTGCCTCAAGGCAAGCAGGCTCGGCTTCTGCTCGGACGGCGACGTCCACCGCCGCAAGTGCGCGACTGACTGACTTCACACCGCGGGAGCACTTCGGACGACCGTTCGGCCGTCGTCTATGCCGCGGCGTCTTTCTCCAGCGGCGCGAGAATCCTGACTGCTAGCTCCGGGCTGCAGCCATGCTCGAGCAACTCGAGCAGGCGGTGCAAGTCGTAGCGGCCGTCGTGGGCGAGACGCGCGGCGAGCAACGGCGAAAAGCCGGCCCGCTCCAACTGCCTACGGCGCCAAGTGACTGTGCTCATATCTACTTAGTTGCATCCGCGCGGTCGGTTCTTACCTCGAATAGCGCCGAAACTGCGAGAACTGCGGCTCGCTGAGCGGACCAATCGCGTGCAACGCGAAGATGCCTGCCGGACATGGAGAAGACATGAGGTCTCCGGCGGGCGGGGCGCATGATTCCGAGGAACAGCTGAGGCGGCTCTACACGCTTCACGGGCGCCCGGTCCTCGCCTACGCGCTGCGTCGAACATCGAGTGCCGAGGATGCGGCGGACATCGTGGCCGAGACCTTCCTCGTCGCCTGGCGCCGGCTCGACTCGGTTCCGTCTGACGATCCGCTCCCGTGGCTGTACGGCGTCGCGCGTCGCGTCCTCGCGAACCAGCGACGGGCGACCCACCGCCGGATTCGTCTGGCGGAACGGCTGCGGCAGGAGCTGCCCGCTGCGATTCAGGCGAGCGATCCACCGGTCACGTCGACCGGTCCGGTCATGGCAGCTCTGCGGAGGCTCAGTGCCGACGACCAGGAGGTCCTCCTGCTCACGGCGTGGGAGCAGCTCGAGCCGAACGAGATCGCCGAGGTGCTCGGCGTCTCGCGCATCGCTGCGCGAAGCCGCCTGCATCGCGCCCGGCGGCGACTTGCCGATCGCGCCGCTGAGGACGCCGAGCATTCACCCACCACGACTCTTCGCATCGAGGAGGCACGATGAAGCCGAACGTCGACACCGCCCTCGCAGCGGCCAATCCGTTTCCGTCGCAGCTCGCCGTGAGCCTGCCGCTGATGCCGGGCGAGGAGGAGATGCTCAGCGCGATCGTGACCCGTGCGCCGCTCGAGCGAGGTGTCTTCTCACGGCTGCGGCGCGGGCGCGTTGTGCGCCTGAGCGTCGCGCTTGCGCTCGTCGCGGTCGTTGCGGTCGCGGCGCTGATTGGAACCCGCGGTTCACGCCCGTCGCCGGCGTACGCCGCAGAGCTCGTCCGGCTGGCGAACGAATCGCCGCTGCTGCTTCTCGACGAGCCCGGCTGGAAGGTGACCTACGTAAACGAGGATTCGGCGCAGGACGGCGAGATGCGCTTCACCAAGACCGTCGACGGCGCCGCCACAACGGTCTCGCTCCATTGGCGGAGCGGAGCGCTCGCAGACTGGATCAGCGACCGTGCGGATTCCGCGACGGCCACCTCGAAGACCCAGGTTCTCGGTGCAACGGCGACGGTCTTCGCCGACCGCCCCGCCGGCGCGACCAGTCTGTGGGTCTACGACGGCCGGGTGATGGAATTCACCACCCAGGTCGGAGACATGCGGTCGCTCGACGACCTTCTCGGCGCCCTGAAGCCCGTCTCGACCGACGCCTGGATCCAGGCGCTTCCGCCGGACGCGGTGCCGACCGCCGACCGCGCCGAGGTCGTAGCGCAGATGCTCCGCGGTATCCCGCTCCCGCCGGGTTTCACCGCAGCCGACGTTCCGGGGAAAGGGCTCACGAACAACCGCTACCAACTCGGCGCAGACGTCGCCGGGGCGGTCGCCTGCACCTGGCTCAAGCAGTGGTCGCAGGCGCGCACGGCCGGGGACGAGGCCAAGGTGCAGCAGGCGATCGACGCGATGGCGACGGCTCCGAGCTGGCCCATCCTGCAGGAGATGCGATCGCAAGGGGCGTATCCCGAGGTTCTCGACGAGTTCGCCAAGGCGATGCCTTCAGGCACCTGGTATGGCCGGCCGCTCGCGGGCGACGCCGACTCGGGCCTCGGGTGCCGCTATCTGGGCATCCCGCTGCGTTAGGGCATGGAGCGGATCCCGGGGCCGCCATTCATCAGCGCCGCGTCGTCTCGTTCGACCGGCTCGAGGATGCGCAGCGCCAGGCCGGGCGCGCAGCCTAGTTCGAGAAGTTCGATCAGGTCATGCAGGCCGTAGCGCTCGTCCCGCGCCACGCGGCCCGCGAGCGTCCGTGGCATCCCGGCTTGAATCAGCTGCTCACGTCGCCACCGCACCAATGAGTCCGTGTCTCGGCGCTTCGTTGCCATGTCCGCGCTTCTTCCTCCAGGTGCTCGTCTGCCTGGGTCTTCGCAACCCAGCGCCGAACGGATTCACGCCCCGACCGCTGAATCCACTCGCCGGTCCCGCGCGTAGACGTCAACCGATGGGGATCAGAACCGAGAGCCGCCTGACGATCTCCGGCAGCGTCGGCGACGTGTGGGCGTATCTCTGTGACGTCGCACGCTGGCCGGAGTGGGCGCCCACGGTTCGCGAAGGATGGGTCGCGAGAGGAGCACCGCTTCAGCCCGGCGCGCGGGTCGAGCAGCGGGCGAAGGGACCCTTCGGGACGAGTCGCCACCGTGCCCAGAACGTGACCTTGGTCGACGAGCCTCGTCGGCTGGCGTTCGCCGGGCCGATGGGCACTTCCGCGGCGCGCTGGGGGATGGAGTTCGAGCCGATCGAGGGCACGCGGACCGACGCGATGATGTGGGTCGAGGTCGACCTGGCAGGCCCCATGCGAGCGATCCCCGAACGCGTCCTCAAGGCCAGGATCCAGCGCGTGAGCGATCAGGAGATGGTGGCGATCAAGGCCGCCGTCGAGGCCGTCGGGGCGTGAGCCAACTCGACACCACGCGAGAGCACCTGATCGCGACGTATCGCAAGAAGGCGAAGCACTACGACGTCACCTCACGGCTTTACCCTGCCCCCGGCTACCCGCAGCGCGTGCAACGCCTCCGGGCCGTGCGAGCGCTCGACCTTCGGCGGGGCAGCACCGTGGTCGACATCGCCTGCGGCACAGGCCTGAACTTCGCGCTGCTCGAAGAAGCGATCGGTCCCGCGGGACGGATCGTGGGCGTCGACCTGACCGATGCCATGCTCGCCCAGGCAGGGGAGCGGATCGACGCCAACGGCTGGAGGAACGTCACCCTCGTGCAGGCCGACGCGGCCGAGTTCGACTTCCCGGCCGGGGTCGACGCGATCCTGTCCACGTACGCCCTGACGCAGGTGCCCGAGAGCGGAGAGGTCATCGCCCACGGCGCGGCGGCCCTCTCGCCGGGCGGACGCTGGGTCGTGCTGGATCTCAAGGTCCCCGACCACACGCCTCGCTGGGTGGCGCGGCTCGGAACCGCAGCCGTGCGGCCGTTCGCCTCCATCGACGAGTGGATCAAACGACGCCCGTGGGAGGCGATCCGCGCAGCCATGGAGGAGGAGCTGGCCGATCTCTCCTGGACCGAGCTGTGCTTCGGGACGGCTTTCCTCGCTGCGGGATCGCAGGCCAGTCGGAAGCTGTCGCGCACCGTGCCGTCGACGGTCTCGTAACGGAGACGCGCGGTGCGGCCCGCCACGTCCACGCGCAGCGCGCCGAAGCGACCCTGGACGACGCGCGCCAACGGGATCGTCAGTTTCCGGGCGTCCGAATCCAGCGGGGCCCCGCCGGTTCCGACCGCGACGTAGACGACACCGCGCCGCGGACGGCTTCGCGCGTAGGCGTGCAGATGGCCGAGGAACACGACCTGGACGCGATCCTGCTGCACCAGCGGCACGATGGTGCGGCGCAGACCCGGGCTGATCCGCCTCCCGGGAGGCTCCCAGGGCGGGTGGTGCCAGGCGGCGAACCGGAAGCACGAGCGACGCGCCAGGGCTCTGCGCGCGAAACGCAGCTGCGGCGAGCCGGGGCCGACCGAGGCATCCGAGTCCAGTACGACCACCGCGGCGTTCCCCCACGTAAAGCGATACCAGCGCTCCTTGCCGAGTGAGTGAAACGCCTCGAGCTCGGGCTTCCCTCCGTCGGCCTTCACGTCGTGATTTCCCAGGGCCGGGAACCACGCCGATTCGCGCATAACCGCCGCGTACGGTTCGAAGATGTCGCCATCGAGCAGCCCTGCCGAGCCCAGCGGGTAGGCGTTGTCGCCCACCGTCAGCACGAAGTCCGGGTGCCACGACTCGATCAGGGAGGCGACGGCGGCCTCGTTGGCCGTACCGCTCCCGAAGTCCCCGACGACCGCGAAGGTGAACCTCGTGGCGCGCCGTGGCGCCGCCCGGAAGGTGCCTTCGGCGAGGACGCCGGAGCCCCCCTCGACTCTGTACCGGTAGCGCAGTCCCGGCGTCAGGTGGATCAGCCTGGCGACGTGGCCGATCCCGGTGCCGGCGTCGAAGCGCTCGCCGTCCTGCAGGACGACGGAGGCGTGGACCCCCACCGTCGTTCGGAACGAGATGACGGCGCTGCGCCGAGTCACGCTCTCGGCCACCGGCCCGCGGCTCAGCGCGACGGCGGCGACCGCCTCCGCAATCACCGGCTTCGCTCCGCCACTACCCCGAGCTTGCGCACCCGCCCCGATGCGAGCCACTCGCACCACAGGTGGTGTGCGGCGAGGAGCTCGTCGAGCGCCCGTCGTCCGATCCGCGCAGCGATCGCCGACGCGTCGGCTGTGAACGCGTCGGTCAACGCATCGGCGACGACGCGGTGCGACTCGCTCCAGTCCTCCTGCCAGAGCACCTCGAGACCCTGACCCGCGAGCAGCGAGCGCAGCTCGTCGAGCGGCGCCGGCCACACGGTGTCGGCGCCGGGCATTCGTCCCCGCTCCGCCTCGGTCAGGGGCGCTCCCTCCTCGAGCGTGAACCCGAACCGTCCGCCGCCCGTCAACGCACGTGAAACGGCGGTCACGAGGCTCGCCTTGTCGGGGAACGCGAGCATGGTCTCGAGCAGGAGCACCGCCTCCCACTCGCCGCTGGGGAGCGGCGGGATCTCCGCGACTTCGAAGCGGCACGAAAGCCCACAGCCGAGCGCACGGGAACGGGCGATCTCGACCGCGCTCGCACTCGAGTCGACCCCGAGGTAGCTGCAGCCGAGCTCGCGCGCGAGGAACCGGCCGGGCCCCGCGATCCCGCAGCACAGGTCGAGCACGGAGACGCCGGGGGCGATGCCGGCGCGCTCGCCGAGCTCCCGGATCTCGGTTGCGCGCATGAAGCTCTCCTGCTCGACGTACTCCCCCGGCTCGTAGGCCGCCTCCCGGGCCCTTCGCAGGGCCTCGACGAACGGACCGCGCTGGTCCTGCTTCACGACCGCGTCGCAAACCGATGCATGCGACGCACCGTACTTCCCTCTCGATGCTCCACCGAGCACGAATCGGGCTGCTGCTCGTGGCCGGGCTCGTGCTCGCGGCCTGCGGGTCCGCCGCAGAGCCCGCGCCGGGCCCGTCCGCCCGGCGGAACGGCATCCACAAGATCCGGCACGTGGTCGTGATCATGGAGGAGAACCGCTCCTTCGACTCCTACTTCGGCACCTACCCGGGCGCGGACGGCATCCCGATGCGGCACGGCAAGCCGGCCGTGTGCGTCCCCAGCGGAATCGGCGGCTGCGTACGGCCCTTCCACGACCCGGACGACCGCAACAGCGGCGGCCCGCACGGCCCGGTCGCCGGCCGTCTCGACGTGAACGGCGGCAGGATGGACGGGTTCGTCGAGGTCGCCTACCAGGACGCCGTCGACGCCTGCAGGGACAACCCCTCGGCGAAGCGCTGCGGCCTGCTCCGGCACCCGGACGTGATGGGCTACCACGACGCGCGCGACATCCCCAACTACTGGACGTACGCACACAGCTTCGTGCTCCAGGACCACATGTTCGAGCCGAACTGGGGCTGGAGCCTCCCGGCGCACCTCTGGCTCGTCTCGGGCTGGTCGGCGAAGTGCACCGATCCGTACGACCCCAGCACGTGCTCGAGCAACCTTCAGGGAGTGCGGACAGGGCCGAGCACGACGGTCGAGCGTTACGCCGACGGTCCGTTGTACGGCTGGACCGACCTCACCTATCTCCTTCATTCCCGGCACGTCTCGTGGGCCTCCTACGCGGTGAGCGGACGCGCGCCGGACTGTCTCAGCGGCCCCGTGAGCTGCTACACGAAGCTGAGGACCGGCAACACGCCCGACTTCTGGAACGTGCTGAAGGACTTCACCGACGTGCGCGAGGACGACGAGTCCGCGGCGGCCTCGGAGCCGATGCGCGCCTTCTATGCTGCGGCCGCCCGCGGAACGCTGCCCAATGTCTCGTGGGTGACGCCGGACTTCCGCGACAGCGACCATCCGGGCGCCTCCATCCGGACCGGGCAGGCCTGGGTAACACGGATCGTGAACACCGTGATGAAGAGCCCCGACTGGAGCTCGACTGCGATCTTCCTCGCCTGGGACGACTGGGGCGGCTTCTACGACCACGTCGCCCCGCCGCAGGTGGACGCGAACGGCTACGGCCTCCGCGTCCCGGCGCTCGTGATCAGCCCCTACGCGCGCCGCGGCTATGTCGACCACCAGACCCTCTCCTTCGACGCGTACCTCAAGTTCATCGAGGACGACTTCCTCGGCGGTGCCCGCCTCGACCCGAAGACCGACGGCCGACCCGACCCGCGCCCGGACGTGCGCGAGGCCAAGCCGCAGCTCGGCGACCTCCGCAAGGACTTCGACTTCTCGCAGCCGCCGCGGAAGCCGCTGCTTCTGCCCGTCGACCCGTAGTCGAGCGCTGGGAAACCGATCCCGGACGACGGCCGTACTTCTGTCCGGATGCTCGAGGGTAGAGCACCGCTACGGGCGGCTCGAGGGCTTCGGGAGGAGCTGGGGACGCAGCTCGGTCCGCTGGCCGGGCTCGCCGGCCAGCTGCTCCTTCTGGCTGTCCTCGCGCGGACCGTCGGACTCGGCAGCGCGGGCTGGCTCGTCGGAGGCGCGTGCGCCCTGGTCCTGGACGGCGCGCTCGCACGGGCCGCCTGGCGGGCCTCGGCCGAGACGCTGGGCCCGGCGACCTGGGTGACGCTCGCCAGGGCGTCGCTCGCCGTCGGCGTCGCGGCCCTGACCGCAGCCTCGTTCGAGCGGGCGCCGGCGGTCGGCACCCTCGTCGCGCTTGCATCCGCGGCGCTCGCACTCGACTGGGTCGACGGTTGGGTGGCGAGGCGCACCGGAACCGAGACGGCGCTCGGGGCGAAGCTGGACGGCGAGGTCGATGCCTTCCTGATCCTCGCGCTCAGCATCGACGTCGCCCCGGCCGTCGGGGCCTGGGTGCTCGCGATCGGCCTCGCGCGCTACGCCTTCCTGGTTGGGGAATGGAAGCTCGACTGGATGCGCGCGCCGTTGCCGCATCGCGACTGGCGCAAGACGGTCACCGCCGTGCAGGGGTTCGGGCTGACGCTCGCGGCGGCGGAAATCGTGCCGCCGACCGTCGCTCGCACCCTGCTCGCCGTCGCGCTCGCCCTGCTCGCCGAGTCGTTCGGCCGTGACGTCTTGTGGCTGTGGCGGCGCCGGCACGCGGCTTACCGGCACGTCGCCGCGGTGCCGGGGCGCCATCCTGCCGTCGCCGCCGTGCCCACAGCGCTCGCCCTGCTGATCGTCTGGGCGGCCCTCGTGGTACCGAGCCGCCCCTGGCTGCTCACGCCTGCTCACTTCGCGCGGCTCCCCCTCGAGGGGCTCGTCCTCGTCGCGCTCGCCCTCTCCTTGCCCGCCGGCGCGCGGCGCCTCATGGCCTGGGTGATCGGTCCCGCGCTCGGACTGCTGGTGCTGGTGAAGATCCTCGACCTCGGCTTCTTCATCGCCTTCGGCCGCCCGTTCAATCCGGTGGACGACTGGAGCTACGGCTCAGCCGCGGTGGCGCTCGTCCGTGACACCTACGGCAGCAGAGATGCCGATCTGGCAATCGCCGGTGCCGCGCTCCTCGCCGCCGTCGCGCTCCTCCTCCCCACCCTGGCGCTGGCCCGGCTGACCAGCGTCGCGGCCCGGCGCCGCCGCCCGGCGCTCCGGGCGGTCACGGCGCTCACCCTCGTGTGGGTGCTTTGCTGGGCGTTCGGCGCAGAGCTCTTCGGCACGAGCATCGCCTCGACGAGCGCAGCGCGTCTCGCGGTCGACGAGGTGCACGCGGTGCAAGCCGACCTCCGGGACCAGGCGCGCTTCAGGACCTTGCTCGCGCGCAGGGATCCGTACGGCAAGACGCCCGCCAGCCGCCTCCTGGCGGGTCTGCGCGGCAAGGACGTCCTGCTCGTGTTCGTCGAGAGCTACGGGCAGATGGCGGTCCAGGGGACCGCCTTCTCGCCCGGCATCGACAGCCTCCTCGGCGCGAGCGAGAAACAACTCGCCGCCTCGGGCTTCTCGGCCCGCAGCGGCTGGCTCACCTCGTCGACCTACGGCGGCGGGAGCTGGCTCGCGCATTCCACCCTGCAATCGGGCGTCTGGGTCAACGATCCCGACCGCTACTCGGAGCTGATCGCCAGCCGTCGTCTCACGCTCACGGCCGCCTTCAGGCGCGCCGGCTGGAGGACGGTCGCGGACGTGCCGGCGACCCATGGAGACTGGCCGGAGGGACACTCCTTCTACCACTTCGAGGCGGTCTACGACCGTCTCAACCTCGGCTACCGCGGTCCGAAGTACGGCTTCTCGCCGATGCCGGATCAGTACGCCCTGCAAGCCTTGCAGAAGCTCGAGCTGGCGAAGCGGCACCGTCCTCCGGTCTTCTCGGAGATCGACCTCACCTCGAGCCACGAGCCGTGGACCCGCATCCCGCCGCTGATCGCCTGGAACCGGCTCGGCAACGGTTCGGTGTTCAAGCACCTCCCCGTCGACACGACCGGGGCGGCCGACACCCAGGAGGGGTACGCGCGGTCGATCGAGTACGCGCTGCGGAGCCTCTTCTCGTTCGTCGAGCACTACGACGACAAGAACCTGGTCCTTCTCATGCTGGGCGACCATCAGCCTTCGAGGGTCGTCGAGTTCCCCGGGCGACCCCCGCACGACGTGCCGATCTCGATTCTCGCCCACGACCCCGGAGTGCTGCAGAGGATCGCCGGGTGGGGCTGGACGAACGGGCTCGTGCCCGACCCGGCGGCGCCGGAGTGGCCGATGAGCGCGTTCCGAAACCGGTTCCTCGACGCGTTCGACCCTGCCTAGGGCAGGACAGCGGCGCCGGGCTCGAGGGAGTCGGCCTCGACCGAGTGGAGGTCGAGAGCGTGCCGGCCGCGGCGCGCCTTCGTCTCGAGGTAGCGGTAGTTCGAACGGGACACGTACACACCCGTCGGCACCTGCTCGACGACGGTCACGCCATAGGAGCGGAGCTGCCGCGCCTTGTCGGGGTTGTTGCTGAGGAGCGCCACCCGCGACACGCCGAGCGCCTGCAGCATCTGGACGGCGGCGACGTAGCTCCGCTCGTCCTCGCCGTGGCCCAGCGCGAGGTTCGCCTCGTAGGTGTCGGCTCCGGCGTCCTGCAACGCGTAGGCGTCGAGCTTCGAGTACAGACCGATGCCGCGGCCTTCCTGCCGGAGGTAGAGCAGGTAGCCGCCGGCGTCGGCGATGCGCTCGACGGCCTCGCGCAACTGCGGTCCGCAGTCGCACCGCTCGCTGCCGAACACGTCGCCGGTGAGGCACTCGCTGTGAGGCCGTATCAGCGGGACGTGGCCTTCGTCGGCAGGGAACGGCGTCGTGCGATCGCCGAGGGCGAACGCGAGGTGCTCCCGGTCGTCAATGAGCCCGTCGAAGCTGAACACGCGCGCGTCCGTGACGTAGCCGTCGGCGAACCGCAGCGGCAACTCGACCTGCGTCCGGATCGTCGCGATCGGCAGTCGCACGCTCATCCGCATCCCGCTCCCGCGTCGCCGAACCGCGAAGAGAGCGCGTACCGCAGGAGAACGACGTCGCCGAGCTTTCGGACGTCGACGAGCTCCGCCCGCCGGCCCGGGTTCCAGGGGAAGACGCCGTCACGCACGAACCTGGGAGCCTCCGAGTCGCCGACGAACACCGGCGCGACGGTCAGCTGCAGCTCGTCCACGAGGTCCTCGGTGAGGAACTGCGTGTGGACGGTGCCGCCACCCTCGACCATGAGACGGTCGACGCCCCGTCCGGCAAGGTCGACGCTGAGCCTGCGCATCTCCACGCTGTGGCCGCCGTCGACGACGGTCGCGACCGGTCCCAGGCGCTCGCGCGCTTCCGCCACCCGCGGGCTCGCGCAGTAGACGAGCTTCTCGGCGTCACCGACTCTGAAGAAGTCAGCGTGTGCGTCGAGCTCCGCCCTTCGCGTCACCGTGACCTTGATCGGCGACGCGGGCAGGCCGCGGGCCGCGCGCTCGTAGCGACGGCTCTGCGACCGCACCAGGAGACGCGGGTTGTCGACCCGAACCGTCTCTGCCCCGACGAGGATCGCGTCGCAGGAGGCGCGGACCGCATCGACCCGGTCGAAGTCCGCGCCGTTGGACAGAAGCAGCCGCGAGGAGGCACTGCCGATGTAGCCGTCGATCGACACGCAACAGGAGAGCAGCGTGTACGGGCGGTCACGCATCAGTCGCTCCTTCCGGTCCGAAGATGACCCGCCTGCGTGGCCGAAGCCTGGGAAGCCATCCTGCGACGAGCACGACTGCGCCCGGAAGGAACGCGACCAGCACGATGACGCCGTACGCAACGGCGGTCGCGGCGCCACGGCTCCCGCCAATGCCGGCCGCGGAGAACACCCAGGCGGTGGCGCCCTCTCTGGGCCCCCAGCCCGCGACGCTCGGCAGCACCATGGCCAGGATCGCGAGCAGGGCCAGCGGAAGGAGCCGGGAGATGGGCGCTGTCACGCCGGCCGCCCGGGCCGCGACGAGGAAGGTGACTGCATAGCCGACGACAGCGACGGCCGAGCCGACGACGACGACGGGCAACGCGTGCCGGTGTAGCACTCCCTCGCGAACATCGGACACGGCCGCATTCCGCATGCGCGCCAAGCGCGACCGACCACGCGCGGGCCGCCCCCGGACCAGCAAAACCAGCGCGACGGCGACGGCGACCAGCGCCGCAGCCGCGAAGGGCATGAACGGGCGAACCGGCGAGGGGAACGCCAGAAGGACTGCGATCGTCAGCACGACCTGCACGACCTGCCCGGCGGTCCGCTCCCAGACCACGGCCCTCAGGGCTCGGCCGACGTCGTCGACGTCGCGCCCGTGCCTGACCCCGCGATGCACGTCGCCCGCGACGCCGCTCGGAAGCGTGAGATTGAGGAACAGGGCCCGGTAGTACGCGGCAACGGCGGAGGGAAGGGACAGACGGAGGCCGAGACCCCGGGCGACCACGGTCCAACGCCATGCACCGCAGACAGTCGCGACGAGAACGATGCCCGCTCCGGCCAGGAGAGCACGGCCGTCGACCGCTTCGAGGCCGGCGATGAACGGACCGGTTCCGAGTCGCACGATCACGACTGCGAGTACGGCCGCGGCCACCGTCGGACCCGCCCAGCGGCGAAGGCCCGTCATGGAAGCACCAGCAGGTCGGTGTGGCCGACGGTGACGGAGAGGCAGCCGGCTTCAGCCTCTCTCAGGCGCCGGCGCCGATACAGGTCGGCGTTCGCAGCCAGGTCCGGATCCTGCTCGCACGCAGCGTCGACCCAGCCGGTGAGCCACTCGACGGCGAGATCCCTGTCGGGCCCCCCGAGCCGCCATGGGCTCGACCTGACGACGACCTCCGCTCCCAGCCGGCGGAAGCCCTCGACGGCTACTCGCCCCGCATCAGGGCCGAGCAGCCGTCCGCGCGTCGTCACGCGGCGCTGGTGCGCGTCGAACGCCGCCGCCACCCGTGAGTCGAGGGGATCGGCCGGGAGCAGCTGGACCCGACCGGTGACCGAGAGCGCGAGCAGCACCGGACACCCGGCTCCCGCACAGGCCGCGACCAGCGCGGCCAGCTCGTCCTCCGTGAGGAGGTCGAGCAACGCCGAGGCGGTGACGAGACTTCCGCCGGTGAGCTCGTCCGAACCGAGCCCGGTGACGTCGGACAGCCTGGTCTCGACTGTGACGGCAGCTCCGTCCGCCGCGCAGCCAGGGAGTTCGGTCTCGGCGAGCGCAAGCAGTTTCGGGTCGCGGTCGTGGAGGATCCAGTGCTGCGGCCCGGGCAGAAGCGGAGCAAGCCACCGACCCATCGAGCCGCTGCCGCAGGCGAGGTCGTGGACGACCAGCGGGCCGGCGGCCGGAAGCCGGCTCGGGAGACGACGGACGAGGTCTCGGGAGCGGGCTGCTGCGTCCGCTCGCTCGCGCAGGTGGAGCCAGTCCGGGCTGACCCGGATCGCCTCGGCCGTCGTCACGCCGCCCTCGCCAGGACGTCTGCCACGGCCGAGGTCGTCCTCGACCAGTCGGCGAGCGAAGCACGCCGCTCACGCGCCGCCACTCGCAATCGCCGCCGCAGGCCTGCGTCCTCGAGCCAGGTGCGGAGCGCCTCGCGGAGCGCTGCGGGGTCGCCCGGAGGAACGAGCAGTCCCGGCCGGATTCCGTCGGCGCCGTGGCCCAGAGCCTCCGGCACGCCCCCGACCTCGGCGGCGACGACCGGCAGCCCACGGGCGAGCGCCTCGGCGACGACCATGCCGTAGGTCTCCCCGCGCGACGGCAGCACCAGGAGATCGGCGGCCTGGTAGCTGCGAGCGAGATCCTCTTCGGGCAGCGCGCCCGAGAAGCGCATTCGGCCGTTCATCCGGCCGGCGCGGCGACGCAGATGTTCCACGAACGCCGGATCGCGCTCGACGCTGCCGACGCACAGACAACGCCAGCGATGGCCATTCAGGCCGGCGAGCGCGTCGACCAGCACGTCGTGGCCCTTGCCCGGGATGACCGCGGCGACCGAGAGCAGGGAGCCCCCCGTCGCCGTCCCGGGCGCAAGGCCCGCGGCCTCCACACCGGGTTCGGCGACGTGGACGCGGTCGGCCCGCAGCCGATAGAGCTCGAGAAGGACACTTCTCGCCCACGCGCTCGTGGTCACGACGGAATCAACGGCCGTCAGCACTGCGCGTTCGCGCTCGTCGGGCTCGGGCTGGCCGAGCGGCATGTGCACGAGCACGACGAGGCGGAGGCGGCGCGACTCGGGAACCAGCACGTCCGGCGCAGGCGAGGCGACGAGCCCGTCGAGGAGGACGACGGAATCGTCGGGAAGCCGCGCCAGCGCGTTCGCAAGAGCCGCATGAGGCCCAGAGACCTCGTGCACGTGCACCGCCCATCCGGAGGCACCGAGGCCGTCGCGCACACGGCGGTCGTAGGTGTTCCCGCCACTTGGCTGAGCCGGGTCGTCGATCCCGGCCGGGACGACCATGTGCACTGCGGTGTTCACAAGGCGCGCTCGTAGGTCGCGGACGCGATGTGGGACTCGTGCAGCGTGACCGCCAGCCCGTCGAGCTCCGGGGCAGAGTCGCCGAGGCGCTCTGCGAGCCGATCCGCGACGACCCGCGCGAGCGCCTCCGTCGTCGTGTTCAAGCCCGCGAGGCTCGGCTCGTCGTCGAGGTTCCGGTAGTCGAGCTCCGCCAGCACAGCACGCAGCTCCCCGGCTGCTCGCCCGATGTCGAGGACGACGCCGTCGGAGTCCAGCTCCGCGCGCCGGAAGGTCGCGTCGACGACGTACGTCACACCGTGGAGCCGCTGGGCAGGCCCGAAGCTCGAGCCGCGCAGGCTGTGGGCGATCATCAGGTGATCTCGCACGGTCACGCCGAACACGCGCTATCCCGCTCCGTACGTGATCGTGTGGCAGAGCGCCGGCAGGCTTCCCGCGGCGAGCCGAGCCATGACGGCAGGCAGCTCGTCGAAGCGCGACTCTCCCGTGAGCAGCGCGTCGAATGCAGGGTCGCGCAGCAGGTCGAGGGCGAGCGCAAGGCGGTCGGCCGCGGTGCGGCGGGCGGCACGGGCCGGAGAGACCGTTCCGACCTGGCTCGAGCGGATTCGCAGACGACCCGCGTGGAACGCCCCTCCCAGCGAGAGCCGCACCTCCGTCTCCCCGTACCAGCTGAGGTCGACGACCGTTCCCTCGGGGCCGAGGAGGTCGAGCGACCGCTGGAGCCCGGCCGACGAGGCGCTCGTGTGCACGACGAGGTCGCAGCCCCCGGAGGCATCCGCGGGGAGCGCGAAGTCGACGCCGAGTGCGGCAGCGACCTCCGCCCGGCCGGGATCGACGTCGACGAGCGTGACCTCAACCGCCGGGAAGCGGTGGAGTAGGCGCGCGACGCAGCAGCCGACCATTCCGGCGCCGACGACCGAGACGCGGTCGCCGACGAGCGGGCCGACATCCCAGAGCGCGTTGACGGCGGTCTCGACCGTGCCCGCAAGGACGGCGCGGTCCGGCGGAACGTCCTCCGGCACGACCGACACGGCCCCCGCGGGGACGACGTAGACGGTCTGGTGCGGGTAGAGGCAGAACACCGTGCGGCCTTGCAGCTCGGGCGGTCCTTCCTCCACGGCGCCGACGTTCAGGTAGCCGTACTTGAGCGGTCCCGGGAAGTCGCCCTCCTGGAACGGTGCCCGCATCCGAGCGCGCTGATCCGGCGGCACGCCGCCGCGGAACACGAGCGTCTCGGTGCCCCGGCTGATCCCCGACCGCACGGTGCGCACAAGGACGTCGCCGGGCCCGGGATCGGGCAGCGCGGCGCGGCGGATCTCGCCGCGACCGGGCTCTCGCAGCCAGAACGCCCGTGCACTTCTACTCGCGCGGGCCCCACGGCCGTCGTGTTGGCGCGCCTCTCTCATCACCGTTTGTGTCCAAGTACGCGGGACTCGCAGTGCCGGATTCCCTCGTGCTCTGTGGGATCGCCGCGGCCAACGCGCCTGTGTCTTGAGTTTGGGGCAGGCGGGGTTCAAGCTGATCGGGAAACCATGCCGCTCGACGTTCGCACCGGCACGGTCCTCGCCGGGTTCCAGGTGGAGTCCCTCCTGGGCGAAGGCGCGATGGGCCGCGTCTATCTCGCCGAGGAGCTGGCGACCGGCCGGCGTGTCGCACTCAAGCTCCTCTCGCCGGAGCTGGCGCGGGACGAGCGCTTTCGCCGGCGCTTCCTCCGCGAGACGGAGCTCGCAGCACGCCTCGACCACCCGCACGTCGTCGCAACGCTCGACTCCGGCGAAGAGGACGGGACGCTCTACCTGGCGATGGAGTACGTGGACGGCTCCGACCTGCGCAAGCTGCTGCGGCAGGAGAGTCCGCTCGAGCCGGAGCGCGCGCTCGCGCTGACGGAGCAGGTCGCGAGCGCGCTCGACGCCGCGCACGCGGCGGGCCTCGTCCACCGCGACGTCAAGCCGGGGAACGTCCTCGTCGCGGTGACGCCGGCCGGCGAGCACGCCTACGTCTGCGACTTCGGGCTCGCCCGCCACGTCTCCTCGGTCAGCAGCCTGACCGTCGACCGCGGCTTCGTGGGCACGATCGACTATGTCGCGCCCGAGCAGATCGAGAGCGGCGAGGTCGACAGTCGCGCCGATGTCTATTCGCTCGGCTGCCTCCTCTACGAATGCCTGGCCGGCGTGGCCCCCTACGACCGCGAGACCGAGCTCTCCGTCCTCTTCGCCCACCTGAACGATCCCCCGCCATGTCTCACCGAAGTCCGACCGGACCTGCCGGCCGAGTTCGATCCGATGTTCGCCACCGCGCTGGCGAAGTCGCCGGACGACCGCTACCAGACCTGCGCCGAGCTGGTGCGCGCAGCACGGGCCGCGTTGCAGGGGAAGGTTCTGGCGCGCCGCAGGCGCATCCGGCGGCGCGTGGTTGTTGCGGTCGGGGCAGTAGCGCTCGGGATCGCTGCAGCTGCCGCAGGCGTACTCGCGACGCGAGCCCATGGCCATTCGCGGGTGGGGGGAGTGCCGATCGCGCTTCGGCCGAGCTCGCTCAACCTGGTCGACGCTCGGACGCACCAGGTCGTCGACCGCATCGGCGTCGGCACCCAGGCGCCGATCGCGGACACCAGTTGGAATGCCGTGTTCACGAAACATGCGGCCTGGGTTCTGCTGGGAGCGAAGCAGCGCCTCGTACGGGTCGACCTCCGGACACGGAAACGGACGGTGTCAATGGCTCTTCCCTGGTTCGCGGGCGCGATGACGAGCAGCGGCAACTTCGTCTGGGTTACGCAGGACACCGGACCTGAAATCGAGGAGCTCGGCGCCGACTCCGGCAAGGTCGTCCGCCACCTGACGATCCAGGGCGGCCAGAGCGAAGGCGGCGTCGCGTACGGGGCCGGGTCGCTGTGGCTCGCCTCGGGGAACGGCGTGATCCGCGTCGATCCGAAGAGCGGTCGCATCCTGCAGCGGTTTCCGGTCGCCGCAATCACCGATGGGGTGCGGATCGTGTTCGCCGGCGGGGCGGTCTACGCAGCGAACCCCGGCAACGGAGCTGTGGTGAAGATCGACCCCGTCGCCAACCGCGTAGTGCATCGAATCCCACTCCACGGTTATGTCAGCGACCTCGTGGTTGGCGGGGGCTCGGTCTGGGTCTCGATCGTCCCCGGCGGGATCTACCGGCTCAGCGAGGCCGGCCTGGACGTTCAGGAGACGCTCGACGCAGGGTCCGACCCGGAGCAGATCTCGTTCGGCGGAAGCGGCCTCTGGATCACGGATCCGACGGCGGGCACCGTTTCGCGCGTTGCCCAGGTGTCGGGCGCACGCGAGGTGCTCTCCGGGCAGGGAGCTCAGCCCGCAACCGCCGCCTACCACGACGGCCTCGTCTGGGTGGCCGCCTCGCCGGCGCTCCCGCCACTGCCGTCAATGGCCGGGCAGCAGCTCGACGTCGTCGCGGGCGGCGTCCCATTCGACCCCGCGCATACCGGCCTCTTCGACGAGCAAATGCTCTACGCGACCTGCGCCAAGCTCCTGAACTATCCCGATGCCTCAGGCGCGGAGGGCGCACAACTCCAGCCCGAGATCGCGGCAGCGATGCCGACCGTCTCGCCTGACGGGCGTACCTACACCTTCCAGATCCGCCGCGGCTTCCGTTTCTCGCCGCCTTCGAACGAGCCGGTGACCGCGGAAACGTTCCGGCACACGATCGAACGAGATATCGCGACGAGCCCCAAGGACGTGGGCCTCGACCCGTACGTCTCGGACATCGTGGGCGCCCAGGCGTTCTACTCGGACAAGGCGCCGCACGTCGCCGGGCTTTCGGTGCACGGCAGCCGACTGTCGATCACCCTCGTCAAGCCGGCCGGAGACCTTCCGACAAGGATGGCGATGCCGAGGTTCTGTCCGGTCCCGCTTTCGGTCCCTTTGCGCGGAGGCGACCGGCCGATTCCCTCGGCCGGCCCCTATTACATCGCCGCCAGCGCCGGCCCCCGGAGCGTCCTCCTGCCGAATCCGAACTACCACGGCACGCGTCCACACCGCTCCGCGCGCATCGTCGTGGAGACGAACCTGCCCGAGGCGAAGGCGATCTCCCTGGCCGATCGAGGGGCTGTCGACATGATCTCCGCCTCCAGCGCCGGCGAGCTGCTCAACGCGGGCGGCGTCATCGACACGCGCTCACGGACGTCCAGCGCAGTCGCGCAGCAGTACCACCTCTATTACGGGCCGATCTTCGACTACTTCGTCTTCAACACGCGGCGACCGCTCTTCCGCAGCCTGCGCTTGCGGCAAGCCGTGGACTACGCCCTCGACCGTCACGCGTTGGCTTCGGCCTTTGGCGACCTTCCGGCCGATCGCGTCGTGCCACCGGCCGTCCCCGGCTATCCGGCGGGCCGGATCTTCGGCTCGACCCCCGACCTCGCCGCCGCCCGCAGGCTCGCAGGCACAGGGACGCGGCACGCCGTTATCTACATCTGCGGCGATACGAGAGAACGAGCCATGGCGGACACCGTTCGCCGGAACCTTGCCGCGATCAGAATCGGCGTCTCGGTGCTCGAGGACGACCAGTGCCCGGAGAACCCGTACACCGGCGTGAAGAGCAAGCGGGCCGACCTGTTCCTCGTTAGCGGCTTTCCCTTCGCCGAGGTGGACGACCGCGATCCGGCACGGTTTCTCGGGCAGGTGCTGCAGCAGGGCGCGTACGGGACTCCGATTCCCGACGTGGGCTGGAACGGGCGCTCCTTCCGCCGGCAGCTCGAGGAGGCTTGGCCGCTGCGTGGCTCGGCGCGTGCCGCCGCTTATCACCGCCTCGCCGACGAGCTCACGCGCTCGGGGCCGGTAGCCGTCTTCGGAAGCTGGGTCTGGCCCGAGTACTTCTCCTCCAGGGTCGGGTGCAGGATCTTCCAGACCGAGTACGGGGTTGCCGATCTGGGCGCCCTGTGCAAGAAGTCCTAGACCTCGAGTGACCAGCTGAAGCGCGTCCGCACGTCGCGCGGAGCGAGACCGCCCGGACGCGGGCCGCCGCGCACGATCACTACCGCGCCCGGAGCCCGGTTCAGGAGCGCTCGCCTGATCTCGCCGATGCCCTCGCTCCGCCAGCGACCTGACATCCCGGCGACGACGATCGTCGCGTCCTCGACCGCCTCGATCAACCCGTCGGCCGATAGCGCGGCGAGGAGCGGGCTCGCGCCGACCCCCACGAGCCCTTGCACCGCCAGAGACGCGTGTGCGAGCAGGCGACTCGCGTCGCGCCGTCCCCGCTCGGGATCTGCGCGGCCGCCGACGAGCCGGAGCGGTGTGCCGGCCGCAGACGCGAGCCAGGCGCCGAACTCGAGCGCAGCCCAGTCGTGCTCGGCTCCGCCGAAGGGGACGAAGACGCCGCTCCCCTCGGCCCAATCGACCGCCTTCGCCCCCACGAGCGCGACATCCGCGGGCGAGTGCTCGAGAAGCGTGGCAACGTCCGGTGGGAGCGGCGCCGAATCGACGTCGGCCGGGGTGTTCACGAGCACAAGCTCCACGTCGTACGCGGTTACCAAACGGAGGACGTCGGCCGCCGGCTCGTCGGTCGTGAAGGCGGCGGTGCGCGCTGTTTGCACGAGCTCGGCTCGCCGGTTGTCGAGAGCGGCCACCGCGCCGGGCAACTCCCGCTCGTCGCCGACGAGACGGGCGACGATCAGCTCACGGCCCGGAAGGCTCGCGAGCGGGCCTGCGACAGCCAGCACCGAACCCAGACCGCCCTCGTCTGTCGAAACAGCGAGGAGCCCGCGGCCCTGATCGGCGGACGTCACCGAGGGACGTTCAACGGCGAGCGACGCGTCCTGCGTCAGGATCCGGCGCTCGAGTTGCTGGAGCGCCGGCGAGGGCTCGAGCCCGAAATCCTCCGTCAGCGCGAGCCTCGCCCGCCGGTAGGCCTCGAGGGCCTCAGCCTGTCGTCCCGAGCGGTACAGCGCCAGCATCAGCTGCTCGTGGAACCGTTCGCGCAGCACGTGCTCGGCGGCGAGCTCCTGCAGCTCGCCGACGAGCTCGACGTGGCGGCCGAGCGCGAGCTCCGCGTCGATTCGCTGCTCGAGGGCCGCGAGGCGGATCTCCTCCAGCCGCTCGATCGGCGTGCCCGCGAATGACTCGTAGGCGAGGTCGGCCAGCGGCGGGCCTCGCCAGAGACCAAGCGCCTCTCCGAGGAGCTCGCTCCCGCGCTGCGCGTCGCCCGCCGCCAGCGCCTCCGATCCGTCGGCCGTGAGACGCTCGAACGCACTCAGGTCGAATTGCTCGGGTGCGAGGCGGATCGTGTATCCCGGCGATCGCGTCTCGATGCCCGAGTCCGGCCCGAGCATTTTCCGCAGATCGGAGATCTGTCGCTGCACCTGCTTCAAGGCGGTCACAGGCGCGGCGTCTGCGTAGAGCTCGTCTGCCAGGCGATCGACCGAGACGACGCGGTTCACGTTCAGGAGCAGGATCGCGAGCGTCGCGCGCTGCATCGGACCGCCGAGCTCGATCGGCCCCTGCTCGCCTAACACTTCGAGCGGCCCGAGGATCCGGAACTCGTTCATCCGGCCAAGTCGTACCACCCCGGGACCGCACCGACTCGATACCGCTTCGGAACCGGCCTGCTCGACGATCGCGGACAACTTCACGGGTGAGAAAGGAGCACCAAATGCGACGCAAGCTGATCACGCTCGTGCTTGTCGTCGCGGGGGCCGGCGCACTCGTCGCACTCCCCGCGTCGGCGGCACCACGCGGCACCAACGGAAAGCTCGTAGTCAACGCCGATTCGACGTCGGGAACACAACCGGTCTACATCGTCAATCCGGACGGCAGCGACCAACAACTCCTGTTCGACAAGGCCGAGGCAGGTCAGTGGTCGCCCGACGGTCGACGGATCGCGCTGACCCTTTTCGACCCGGACCACACGGTGATCTACAACGTCGACACCGGCGTCACGACCGACCTCGGGCTGTTGTCCCGCTATCCCGACCTGGCGCTCTACTGCGGTGTCTGGTCGCCGGACGGCTCGAGACTGGCGTGCGAGGGCTTCGGCCAGACCGACGGGAGCCTGAACGGTGTCTACACGGTCCGCTCATCGGACGGAGGCGACCTCCAGCGCGTGACCTCGGAGCCGAACGGCGACGACTGCCCGAGCGACTACTCGCCGGACGGGAAGCGACTCGTCGTGACACGCGCAAGCGACACGAGCTACGAGATCGACACCGTGAAGCTGGACGGCAGCGGACTGAAAGAGATCACTCCCGACGGGACGGATTTCGACTTCTGCACCGGCAGCTGGTCGCCGCAGGGCAACGAGATCCTGTACTCGGCTCACGTCCCGGACACCGACCGCAGCACCATCTGGGCGGTTCACTCGGACGGCACCGGCACGCGGGAGATCCCGATTCCCGGCTGTGGCGGCAACCGCTCCGACTCGACCTCCATCGGCTGCTCGAACCCGGTGTGGTCGCCGGACGGCCAGAAGATCATGTTCGTGCGCCACACCCTGCAACCGACCGAGGAGTTCGACCTCTACACGGTCAATGCGGATGGAAGCGGCCTGTTCCAGGTCACGAACACACCCGATCTGCAAGAGGGCGGCAGCGACTGGGGCACGCACCCGATCACGCCGTAAGGACCGACCGGCTGCGCGGCGGGATCACCTTCGCCGCGCAGCCCCAAACAGGCCCGGCGAGTTCAGTCGACCGGCTCGGTGAGATCCTCGACCGGTATCGCGCTCGCCGGCCCGTGCGGCAGTGATGTCCTCGTTGGGAGCTGGAAGTAGCGGCCGGGCGTGACGCCGGTGTG
>DATFHC010000122.1:0-8776 GCA_035248765.1 Gaiellaceae bacterium | reverse complement strand
TCCTTGATGTTCGCGCCCGGCACGCTCGAGATCTGGAAGAACGGGTCGGTGAGCGCCGCCACCTCCTCGCCGGTCAGCGTCCCGTAGACGCCCTCGACCGCCTCGGCCGCCGAGACGTCGATGCGGGTGATGTGCGCATGCGCGTACGGGGAGCGCACGAAGTGGAGGTAGCCCATCCCGTGCCGCTTGACGTCGTCCACGAAGACGCCCTCGCCCTGCAGGAGCCGCTTGTCCTCCTTGCGCCGGACGCTCTGGCCGCCCCAGCCCTTCTGCACCTCGACCTTCTCCGGCGCGAGCGTCGTCTGCGAGTCGCGCGGGGTCATTTCGCGACCGCCTTGACCGCTTCGAAGATGTTCCAGTAGCCGGTGCAGCGGCAGATGTTGCCCTGCAGCGCCTTCTTGATCTCGTCGTCGGACGGGCTCGGCTTCTCGCGCAGGAGCGCGGTCGCGCTCATCAGCATCCCCGGCGTGCAGTAGCCGCACTGCAGGGCGTGGTGCTCGTTGAAGGCCTGCTGCAGCCTCGTCAGCTCGCCGTCCTCGGAGAGGCCCTCAACCGTCTCGATGCTCGCGCCGTCGGCCTGGACGGCGAGGAGCATGCAGCTCTTCAGGAGCACGCCGTCGACGATCACCGAGCAGGCGCCGCAGTTGCCGGTGTCGCAGCCGACGTGGCTCCCGGTGAGGTCTAGGTCGTCGCGCAGGAAGTGGATCAGGAGCTTCCGCGGCTCGACGTCGCGCTCGTACCGCGTGCCGTTGACGGTGACCGTGACGTCCATCAGCGGGCCGCCGCCTCCTCGGCGGCGCGTGTCGCGAGCACCGCGGCGAGGTGCGTGCGGTACTCGCTCGAGGCGTGGACGTCGGACGGAGGCTGGATGTTCGCCGCGCGGACGGCGTCGGCGACTCCGCCCGGGGAGTCGGCAATGACCAGCACCGGGACCGCGTCGACGCAGCCGAGCGCGACGCGCACGGCGCCGTTGACCGAAGCGGCCGCGTTGCAGATGCACGTCCCGTCGGCGCCGAGCGTGACCGCGGCGAAGCCGTCCTTCTTGCCGGCGGGGATCGAGATTCGCGTGAGCAATTCGCCGACCCCGCACGCAGTGAGATAGACGCCGAGGAAAAACTCCTCCGCCGGAACTTCCCGCTCACCGCTCGCACCTGCGATCGTCATCCGCGCCCCGACCGCGACCATCAGCGGCGGCAAGTGGTTCGTCGGATCGTTCGAGCAGACGTTGCCGCCGATCGTGCCGCGGTTCCGCACCTGGACGTCCGCGATCGTGGCGCATACCTCGCCGAGGATCGGGCGCGCCTTCGCCTCCGCCGACCCCATGAGCTCCGTGTAGGTAGTCATCGCGCCGATCGTGAGCGTCCCGTCCCCGGCGAGCTCGATCCCTCGCAGCTCCTCGAGCCCGTTCAGGTCGACGAGCATGTCCGGCGACGCGGCGCGTGCCTTCATGACGTTGATCAGCGTCTGGCCGCCCGCGAGCGCGCGGGCGCCGTCGTTCGCCGCGAGCGCCTGTAGCGCCTCTGCGACAGACCCCGGTTTGACGTACTCGACCTCGCGCAAGAGCACGAAGGCGATCCTACAGAGGCGCGTGAATGCGGGTTTTCGCGTCCTTCAGCCGCCCGCCGGGGCGATTTGCGCGCACGGCAAGAATCTCCGCGAGGATCGAAACCGCCGTCTCGGAGGGCGATCCGGCGCCGATGTCGAGTCCCGACGGCCCCGCGATCCGATCGAGTTCGTCGTCGGCGACTCCCTCCTCTCGCAGGAGGCCGCGGCGACGCTCCTGGTTGCGGCGCGAGCCGATCCAACCGACGTAGAACGCATCGCTCGCGAGCGCGCCGCGGATCATCGGCAGGTCGAACTTGTCGTCGTGCGTGAGCACGACCACCGCGGTGCCGGGGTCGGGCTGAAGCTGCGCGAGCGCTTCGTCGGGCCAGAGAAGGAAGAGCTCGTCGGCGCTCGGGATGCGCTCTGGCGTCGCGAAGCTCGCGCGCGCGTCGGCGACAACCGTCCGCCAGCCGAGCAGCTTCGCCACGCGGCAGAGGGCCTCCGCGGTGTCGACGGCGCCGTAGACGAAGAGCCGGGGCGGCGGGGCGGACACGTCCGCCAGCACCGTTCTGTCCTCGAGCTCGATCACGTGACTGAGACCACGGCGGCGAGCGATCTCCACGAGCTCCGGGTCGTGGAGCCGCTCGCCGACCCCCTCGCCTGCGACGACCGTGAGCGTCACCTCCGGACGCTCCGCCTCGGTGAGCTCCTCGACGAAGACATCGATCTCGCCGCCGCACGGCAGACCGATCCCGAACGCCATCTCGTCGGTGATCCCGTACGTGAGGAGGCGCGGCTCCCCGCCCGCGAGAACCTCCTGCGCCGCCAGCACGACGTCGCTCTCGACGCAGCCCCCGGAGACGGAGCCGGCGAGCTCACCGCTCTCCGCGACGACGAGCTTCGAGCCGACCGGGCGCGGCGCCGAGCGGCGTGTCGCGACCACGGTCGCGACGGCCACCCTCCGACCGACCTCACGCCAGAGCAGAGCCTGCTGCAACGCTTCGTCCATCGCAGTCAATGTATCGGCGTGCGTGAGCATCGCGACCGGGAGCGGCTGCGGCACACGTTCGGCTCGGTGGCCGAGCTGTACGACCGGGCGCGTCCCGGGTATCCAGAGGCGACCTTCGACGACCTGGCCGAGCTCGCGCACCTCGAGCCCGGCTCGCGGGTGCTCGAGATCGGCTCCGGTACCGGGAAGGCGACGGCCGAGCTGGTGCGGCGCGGCTACGCAGTCACCGGCATCGAGCTCTCGGCGGAGCTCGCCGAAATCGCCCGCCGCAACGTCCCCGAAGCGCGAATCGAAGTCGGCGACTTCGAAAGCTGGGAGCCGCCCGAAGCCGGCTTCGACGCAGTCACCGTCTTCAACGCCTTCCACTGGATCGCGCCGGAGATCCGGTACGCAAAGCCGGCGAGGCTATTGCGGCCGGGCGGCGCCCTCGGCGTCGTCGGAGCACCTCACGTGCAGGTGCCGCAGGACGATTCGTTCTGGGCCGAGGTGCAGGAGGACTACGACGCAGTCGTCCCGCACCCGGACAACCGGCCGCCACCGCCTCCGGACCAGATCGAAGGTTGGACGGACGAGTGGCGGGCATCGGGTTTCTTCGAGCACCTCGAGGAGCGGAGCCACCTGATGGCGCTCACCTACACCGCGGACGATTACGTGGCGTTGCTGGGGACGTTCTCGGACAACCTCGCGCTCCCGGCGGAACAACGCGAGGAACTGTTCCGTCGCATCCACGCGCGCATAGAAGCGCAGCCCGGCGGCACGGTCACGAAGCATCAGCTGGTCGTGCTGACGATCGGTCAGCGACCGAGGTAGGCCTTGCGGAGATCCTCGTGCTCCCGCAGCTCCGCGGCCGGCCCCTCGAGTACGAGCCTTCCCGTGGACAGCACATAGCCGCGATCGGCGATCGAGAGCGAGACGTTCGCGTTCTGCTCGACGACGAGCATCGCAACGCCCGACTCGTGCACCTGCTTGATGATCTCGAAGCTCCGCTCGACGAGGATCGGCGCGAGCCCCATCGACGGCTCGTCCATCAGGAGCAGCTTCGGCTTCCCCATCAGCGCGCGACCCATGGCCACCATCTGCTGCTCGCCGCCGGACATCGTGCCAGCCAGCTGGGAGCGCCGTTCGTAGAGCAGCGGGAACAAGTCGTACACGCGCTCGAACGCCTCCTTCGTCCCGCCGCCGTGCAGATACGCACCCATCTGGAGGTTCTCGAGCACCGTCATCGGCCCGAAGAGCCGCCGGTTCTCGGGCACGATCGCGATCCCCTTGCCGATCCGGTAGCTCGTGTTGCGCGAGGTCACGTCCTCGCCGTCGAACCGCACCGTGCCGTTCCGCGGCCGCACTATGCCGAGGACGGTCTTCAGCGTCGTCGACTTGCCCGAGGCGTTGCCGCCGAGCAGGCAGACGAGCTCGCCGGGCTGCACCTGGAGGTTGACGCCCTGGAGGATGTGGATCGGCCCGTAGTACGTGTCCACCGCTTCGAGCTGCAACAGCGGCGCGGGGGCCGCACCGTTCCCGGCGCCGGCCTCGCTCACTTCGTCACCGCCGCGCTCGTGCCGAGGTAGGCCTCGACGACGCGTGGATCCGTGGCCACGGCCTCGAAGCTCCCCTCCGCGATCTTCACCCCATGGTCGAGCGCGATGACACGGTCGGAGATCCCCTCGACCACGTGCATGTCGTGCTCGATCAGGAGGATTGTGAAGCGGCCCTCGTCGCGGAGCTTCCCGATCAGCTCCGTGATCTCGTGCGTCTCGACCGGGTTCATCCCGGCTGCGGGCTCGTCGAGGAGAAGGATCCGCGGCCGGCTCGCCGTGGCGCGCGCGATCTCGAGCCGGCGCCGGTTGGCGTAGGAGAGCGAGTACGCCGGCTGGTTCCAGCGGTAGCCCATCAGGCGCTCGCCAAAGAAGCCGAGCTTCTCCTCCGCGAAGGCGTTGATCTGCTTCTCCTCGCGCCTCGCGCGCGGCAACTGGAGCATCTGCTCGACGATCGTCGAGCGCGTGTGCCCGTACTGCGCGGCCATGACGTTCTCCTTGACCGTCATGTTCAGGAAGAGCCGCAGCGTCTGGAACGTGCGCGCGACCCCGCGCTGGTTGATCTTGTGCGACGGAAGGCCGACCAGGCTCTCGCCGTCGAGGAGGATGTCGCCCGTGTCGGGCCGGTAGGCGCCTGTTACGAGATTGAAGAGGGTTGTCTTGCCCGCCCCGTTCGGGCCGATCACGCTCACGATCTCGTGCTCGTCGACGTGAAGGTCGAGCCCGTCGATCACCTTGAGGCCGCCGAACGACAGGCTCAGCTCCCGCAGCTCGAGCAGGGGCTTCCGCTCGGCACCGTTCTCGCTCACACGATCTCCACTCGCGTCTGCCCGAACAGGCCTGCGGGCCGCGTCGCCATGAGGACGATGAGGATCACGCCGAGGAAGAGCGGACGCGTGGTGGGGGCCTGCTCGATGAGGAGGGTCTCCCAGACGAAGCACGCTCCCCACATCGTCGGCACGAGGAGCGCCCAGCGCTTCCAGCCCTTGATGACGGTGCACGCGAGCACCAACGCGATCACGATCACGAAGGCGTAGTTGCCGATTCGGAAGTTTTCGGCCGTGTAGGTGCCCTTCGGCAGCACCATCCAGTGGCGGATGACCGTCGCGAGAAAGCCGTGCGTCGTGAACGACGTCGGCCCGACCGCGATCGGGCCGCCGACGCCGCGAGCCCAGACGGCGCCGACGATCTCGTGCACGACGACGCCGAAGACTGCGAGTCCCGCCAGCAGCGCGGCGAGCAGCCGCCACGGCCTGAGCTTGGCAAGCAGCCCGAGGATCATGGCTGCGTAGAAGACCCAACGCGCATGGTCGGGCGTTCGCAGCACCTCGAGCAGGACGTTGACGACGACAGCGCCGAAGGCGACGCCGCCGAGGCTTCCGGCGCCGCCGAGGATCACCATGGCGTAGACGGTGATCAGGAGCGGGAACATGAACGTGTCGGGGAACACGCCCTGGTAATACGCGCCGTTCACGGAGCCGGCGAACCCGGCGACGCCGGCTCCCACCGCGACGGCGAGGAGACTGAGCCACTTGACCGGGATCCCCATCATCTCCGCGGCGAGTGGGTCCTCACGGAGCGCGCGCCACGCACGGCCGGTACGAGACCGGTTGACGTAGTGGAACAGGATCGCGACGACGGTGATGCCGGCGGCCGAGACGAACACGTAGTCGGTCGGACGGTTGTTCAGCACGTGTCCGAAGACCCGAAACGGCTCGACGTTGGTGATGCCGGTCGGCCCGCCTGTGACGTCGTGAGGCCCGGTCAGCCCGAGCCAGTTCCACGCGTAGCCGTTGGTCGTGAAGTTGTTGAAGATCTGGAGGAAGAAGAGCATGACGATTGCGAGGTAGTCGCCCTGCAACCGCCGAGACGGGAGGGCGAGCGCGAAGCCGAGCAGGATCGTGGCCGCAACCACGAGCGGCACGCTCTGCCAGGTGGGCCACTGGAGGTTGTAGTGGCCGGACGACAGCTCGGCGAAGAGGTAGGCGGCAAAACCGTAGAAGACGACGTAGCCGAGGTCGAGAATCCCGGCCCAGCCGACGGCGACGTTCAGGCCCATGGCGAGGAGGACGTAGAGCAGCGTGTCCGCGTCGACCCCGATCACGTAGCCGTTCGACGTGAGCTCCGGGATCGCGCACGCGAATCCCACGAACGCGGCGAGCAGGAGGATCCGAGGAGTCCGATCGGCGAGCCGGAGCAGACCACCCGGCCCGGCGATGCGCTCGCCCGAGCGGCGCACCCACTCGTCGACGCCGATCTGCGGTGAGGTCGCGGGCTGCCCGCTCGGACTCTCGGCGCTCACGTCAGACCTTCTGCAGCACCGGCGCGCCGCGGATCCCAGTCGAACGGAAGAGCATGAAGACGACCAGGATGGTGTAGAGGATGAGATCCGAGAACTGGGAGGAGAGGTAGCCGACCGTGAACGTCTCGGTGAGGCCGATGAGAAGACCGCCGAGCACGGCCCCGCCGATGTTCCCGATCCCCCCGACGACCGCGGCCGTGAATGCCTTCAGTCCGGCGCCGAAGCCCATGTACGGGTTGAGCTGCTGGTAGATCAGCCCGGTCATCACACCCGCCGCGCCGGCGAGCGCCGAGCCGATCAAAAAGGTGACCGTGATCACGCGGTCGACGTCGATGCCCATCATCGACGACGCCTCGGCGTCGTAGGAGACCGCCCGCATCGCCTTGCCGGTGCGCGTCCGCCAGACGAAGAGCGAGAGCCCGACCATCAGAGCGACCGTCGAGAGGATCACGACGAGCTGCACGTACTGGATCGAGAAGTTGCCGATCGTGAACGCGGTGCGGAAGAGCTCGCCGATTCCCGATTTGCCCGGACGCAGGCTGAAGGTGTCGTACGAGCGTGGGTTCGGGCTCCAGAGGAGGACGGCGGTCTGTTGCAGGAAGAACGACACGCCGATCGCGCTGATCAACGGTGCGATTCGCGGAGCCTTGCGCAGCGGCCGGTAGGCGAAACGCTCGATCACAACGCCGAGGATGCCGCAGCCGACCATCGACGCCGCGAAGGCGAGGAGGATGAGCGGCACGATCGGCATCACCGGCGCCAGCGGCGATCCGAGCGCGTTGAGCACGAAGAAACCGATGTACGCGCCGACCATGTAGACGTCACCGTGCGCGAAGTTCAGGAGCTTCAGGACGCCGTACACCATCGTGTACCCGAGTGCGATCAGCGCATAGAGGCTCCCGACTGCCAGGCCGCTGACGAGCTCCCGGAAGAAGAAGTTCCAGGTCTGGAGTTGGAAGGCGAGGACTGTGCTCATCTTGACCTCAGTTGCGCGTGCGGCCCGCCACCTGGACGGGCCGCACGCGATTCCCTACGACGGCGCGCGCTAGCCGGCCGCGTAGACCTCCTTGTAGGACCCGTTTGCCTGGATCTGGAACACCGTCACGCCCGACTTCGGGCCGTGGTCGGCGTCCGCGGGGTTGTTGAAGGCCATGCTGTAGCCGAGGATCGTCGTCGACAGCTTGACCTTCGCGAGCTTCTTCGCAACGAGCGCGCGGCTGATCTTCGAGCCGTGCGACGCCGCGCACTGCTGCGAGATCGCGGTGGCGAGCATCTGGGCGGCGACGAAGCTCGGAGCCCCGAACGGGTCGGTCGCCGACGCCGCGCCGTAGGTCGCCTTGAACTGCTTGACGTACGTCTTGTTGATCTTCTCGATCCCGGGACCGAAGAACGAGACGTACGCACCCGGGAACTTGAACTGCGTCGGGCTGACGCTCCCGTCCGTGGCCATGAAGCCGCCCTTGTAGCCGTCCGTCTTCAACTGCTCGACGAACGACTGTGAGTCCGGCGCGTCCTGCGACGGCGCGTACACGAGCTTGTAACCGCCGGTTGCGGCCTTCAGCGCGACGGGGGCCATGTCGGCGGCGAACCCTGCCGCGCCGCCCGGGTTCGCGTCGGTCTCCTTCACGGACTCACGGGTGATCTTCGTGATGCCGGCGGCCTTGAACGCCTTCTGTGCCGCGTTGGAGATGTCGATCCCGTACGCCTCGCCGTCGTCCACGATCATGATCTTCGAGCCCTTGTTCAGCTTGAGCTTGGGCACGATGTAGGCGACGCCGGCCTTCGCCTGCGTCGAGTTGATCGGTACGACGCGGAAGAAGTACTTCAGCGGCTTCTGACCGGGCGCTCCCGTTGCCAGGGTGTCCTTCGTCGCCGAGCCCGTGACGTAGGGAAGCTTCGCCCCATCGAGCACCGGTCCGCCGCCGAGTTCCTCGTTCGAGCCGGCGAAGCCGACCATGCCGAGAATCTTCTTGTTCGCGACCATCTGGCGCCCGACCGTCGCCGCTACCTGCGGGTTGAGCTGGCTGTCGCCCAGGAGGGCAAGGTTCAGCTTCACGCGATGGAGGCTCTTCGGCACGCCGGGCATCGCCTTGCCGGCGTTCCAGTTCTTGATCATCAGCTTGACCCAGTTGCTCTGGTCCTTGCCGAGGAATGCCGCGCCGCCGGTCAGCGGGCCGGCGAAGCCGAGGCTCGCCGTCTTGCACAGCGGGTTCTTCTCGGACTTGGCCGAGGCGGTTCCGCCGAGCGTCGCGGCGACGACCACGGCAACGGTCGCCGCAATGGCCGCGATGGCTCCAACCTTCTTCAACATCCATGCCCTCCTTTTGGGACGTTCTCATTTGTAAGACGCAAAGCCTCCGGCCGAGGTTTGCGTCGCAGCGCAAGAGA
>DATFHC010000121.1:0-9295 GCA_035248765.1 Gaiellaceae bacterium | reverse complement strand
CATGATCACCGACCCCGAGCGGATGGAGGCGGTGCTCGAGGATCCGTTCATCCTCATCGCCAACTCGAAGATCGGCGCGGTCAAGGACCTCCTGCCGGTGCTCGAGCAGGTCATCCAGTCGGGCAAGCCGCTGCTGATCGTGGCGGAGGACGTCGAGGGCGAGTCGCTCGCGACGATCGTCGTCAACAAGCTCCGCGGCACGTTCCAGGCCGTCGCCGTCAAGGCGCCCGGCTTCGGCGATCGCCGCAAGCGGATGCTCGAGGACATCGCGATCCTCGCCGGCGGCGAGGTGATCACCGAGGAGATGGGCCTCAAGCTCGAGAACACGAAGCTCACGCAGCTCGGCCACGCCCGCCGCGTCGTCGTCGACAAGGACACGACGACGATCATCGACGGGGCCGGTGACACCGAGGCCATCAAGGGCCGGATCAAGCAGCTGAAGTCCGAGATCGAGAACACCGATTCAGACTTCGATCGCGAGAAGCTCCAGGAGCGGCTCGCCAAGCTGTCCGGCGGTGTCGCGGTGGTCAAGGTCGGCGCGTCGACCGAGACCGAGATGAAGGAGAAGAAGCACCGCGTCGAGGACGCGCTGCAGGCTGCCCGTGCTGCTCTCGAGGAGGGCCAAGTACCGGGCGGCGGCGTCGCGCTCATCAATGCGGCCGACGTGGTCAAGGACGAGGTCCTCGGCAAGCTCGAGGGCGACGAGAAGACGGGCGCGCAGATCATCATCCGCGCGCTCGAGGAGCCGCTTCGGCAGCTCGCGTACAACGCGGGCCTCGAGGGCTCCGTCGTCGTCCAGCAGGTGCGGGGCGCCGAGAAGGGCCACGGCCTGAACGTCGAGACCGGCGAGGTCGAGGACCTGCTCAAGAGTGGGATCGGCGACCCCACCATGGTCACGCGCTCGGCGTTGCAGAACGCCGCGTCGATTGCGAAGAACATCCTCACCACCGAGGCGGTCGTCGCCGAGGCACCGGAGAAGAACCCCGTGGGCGCCGGCGCCGGCATGCCGGACATGGGCGGGATGATGTAACGAGCCTTCGGGCTTCGGTACGAACGAGAAACGGCGCCCGAGGGCGCCGTTTCTCGTAGGGGGAGGTGGTGGTTCGAGGTCCCTATCGGCCGCTGGCGCCTCAGGCTTTAGCCCCCTTGTATGCCAGATGAACAGCGCCGTTCGCGTACGACTCTGCTGCGGCGAGTGACAGCTTCAGGGGCTCGGAATCCTCGAGGAAGAGACGTGCGCCGGCGCCGAGCGTGAGCGGGAAGACGAACAGGTGCAGCTCGTCGACGAGGCTGTCGGCGAGCATTGCCCGCACGAGCATCGCGCTGCCGCTGACGAAGACGTCGCCTGCGGTATCTGCCTTCAACCCGCGGACCGCCTCCGGGTCATACGGCCCGAGGATCGACGAGTTTCGCCAGGTTGGCTCGGTCAGCGTGGAGGACACGACGTACTTCTGCGTGTCGTTGAAGAACGGGGCGCCGGGGTCGTCCTCCTCGGTCAGCGTCGACCAGGCCGGCTCGAACATCTCGTACGTGTTGCGTCCGAGCAGAATCGCGCTCGAGCGGTCCGTGAGCTCCTTGATCGACTCGCCCATCTTCGGGTCGAAGCCGAAGTCGAACGTCCAGGTCGGCGCCTCGATGACGCCGTCGAGCGTCGAGAACTCGTGGACCACGATCGCGCCCACTAGAAGGCGTATCGCTCCTCTTTCCAGGGATCCGCGTCGTTGTTGTAGCCGTAGCGCTCCCAGAACCCGGGCCGATCCGCTGCGGCGAGCTCGAGGCCGTTCAGCCACTTCGCGCTCTTCCAGAAATAGAGGTGCGGGACGACCGCCCGCACCGGGCCGCCGTGCTCGATCGGCAGAGGCTCGCCGTCCGCCTCGTACACGATGAGCGTGCTCTCCTGCTCGAAAGCGGAGAGCGGGACGTTGGTCGTGTAACCCGCTTCGGCGTGCTCGATCACGAAGTGCGCCGACGGCTTCGGCCGGCAGAGCTTCGCGAGCTCGCGCCACTGGACACCGCGAAAGCCGGCGTCGAAGCGGCTCCAGCGCGTCACGCAGTGGATGTCGGTCGTGATGTCGGTTGCCGGCAGTGCGCGGAGCTGCTCGTAGTCGAGCGTCACTTCCTCCTCGACCTCGCCGAAGATTCGCAGCCGCCAGGTCGCGAGGTCGACCTGGGCCACGTCTCCGGCGTGGAGGATCGGCCACTTCTCGGTCAGGTACTGGCCCGGCGGCAAGCGCGCAGGGTCGTAGCCCGCGTCGCGCACCTTCGCCTCGGCTTTCGAGCGGAAGAGGGGCATCGCTCGGCACACTAGACGGCATGGAGGTGGCTGCGAGAGAGCGGGAATTCGTCCGCGTCGCCGGGCCCGACGCGACCGACTACCTGCAGCGGATGGTCTCGAACGACGTCGAGGCGCTCGCCGCCGGCGACGCCTGTCCGGCGTTGCTGCTCACCGCGAAGGCGCGCCTGATTGCGCCGCTCGTCGTGCTGCGCCGCGGCGAAGAGGACTTTCTCCTCCTGACCGAGCCGGGCCTGGGCGAGGTCGTGCGCGCGCATCTCACGCGAATGCGCCTGCGTGCGCAGTGCGAGATCGAGGCCGAAGAGCACGATTCGGTGCTCGTCTTCGGTGCCGCGACCGGTTTCTCGACCGACTGGCCGGGCGCGCACGAAGCCGTCGACGAGGGACTCGCGGTGACGCTGTCGGAGGAGGAGCTGGAGCTGCGCCGGATCGAGAGTGGCGTACCACGCTGGGAGCGCGAGCTCGACGACCGCATCCTCCCCGCCGAAGCAGGGCTCGACCAGTCGCACATCTCCTTCTCGAAGGGCTGCTACCCCGGGCAGGAGCCGGTTGCACGGCTGCACTTCCGCGGCCATCCGAATCGGGGACTCCGGGTCCTCGAGCTCGACGAAGTGCCGGAGTACGACACGCCGCTGTTGCATGACGGCCGGGAAGCCGGCCGCGTCACGAGCGCTGCGCGCAGGCCGGACGGCTCCGTGGTCGCGCTCGCCTACGTGCGGACGGAGGTGCCGGATGACGCGCCGCTCGCGCTCGCGGCTCGAACCGGCTGAGTGGTACAGCCTCCGGCCGGTGCGGAGCATGAAGCCTGCCACGTACACGTGTCCGCTCTGCGGCTACCACCTCCACGCGATGAGCGACCACGTCCTCATCGCCCCAGAGGGAGACACGAGCCGTCGCCGTCACGCGCACCTCGAATGCGTTGCGGCCGCCGATCTGCCCGGCCCTCCGACACGCCCTGGGTTGCTCTCCCGGCTGCTGGGCCGGAGCTAGCACCTCGCTACACTGACCGTCCCGAGCGCCCGTAGCTCAGGGGATAGAGCGCTGCCCTGCGGAGGCAGAGGTCGCATGTTCGAATCATGCCGGGCGCATCTTGTCGTTCCTCGCTCCCTTTGAGATCATCGTCATGTGATCGAGTCGGTTCCGGCTCCCGCCGCGCCAGAGGCCAAGGAGGGCAGGCTTAGCCGACTCGCTTCCAACAAAGGGCTCTTCGTGGCGATCGCCGCGGTCTGGACCGCGGCGACCGGCGTGTTGGGGAACCTCATCCCCGGCTGGCTCTCAGGACCTCCGCTCCGCACGATCCAGCTCTCGAGACTGAGTGTGGACGAGGTCTCTCAGCCCCCTCCCTCGTCCGCGTACCGGCTGGACTGGGTGGTGCGAGTTCACTACAACGCCGCCGGCCTCGAAGGAGCGAAGCTGAAGTTCGTGACCTGGCTCTATGACGCGCAGACGAACGCACGCATCCCGCGCGTCGAGAGCAAGCACGGGATGGTGCCTTACTCCCCCGACATTCGCTATATCCCGTCGGGTGCCGCGACGCAGCGCGGGCTGGTTCGGCTCTCGGTGCCGCTCCCCACCGTGCCGGGCAGCTACTACATCGCTGTGGCCGTGTTCGGGAGCAATTCCGCGAACGGCGAGTACGACTTCCTTCGGTCGAAGCGCTTGAAGCTGACCCAGCACGACTTGACACGCATCGGGAAGATCTTCGGCACGTCCTGACCGCTGCGAGAATCGGCGCGTGCCGCTCTTCCTCTCCGAGGCCGACGTAGCCGCCCTTCTCACTCCGGCCGATGCGGTCGAGGCGATCGAGGGCTGCTTCCGCCGCATGGCTGCCGGGAGCGTCGAGAATCGCGCGCGCTACCGGCTGAGGCTCGAAGAAGGCGCGCTCGCGGTGATGGCCGCCGCCGACCTCGAGCTCGGTTACGCCGGGGCGAAGGTCTACGCCGGCTTCCGGGAGGGCGCGCGCTTCGCCGTCCTCCTCTTTCGCGCCGACTCCCCCGAGCTCGTCGCTGTGCTCGAGGCGGACAAGCTCGGCCAGCTCCGCACCGGTGCGGCGAGCGGGGTTGCCGCCAAGTACCTCGCCAAGAACGGCGCGCGCAGCCTCGGCATCATCGGCTGTGGGTGGCAGGCGGAGTCGCAGCTCGCCGCGATCCGCGCCGCGCTTCCCGGTCTCGATCGTGTGGTGGCGTACTGCCGAACCGAGGAGCGGCTGCGTGCGTTTTGCGAGGAGCACGACGCCGAGCCCGGCGAGGGCCACCAGGATCCCGCTGCCTGCGACATCGTCGTCACCGTCACCGGCTCGCCGGACCCCGTGCTGCGTGGCGAGTGGCTCCGGCAGGGAGCTCTCGTCTGCGCGGTCGGTGCGAACGACGGCCGCCGCCGCGAGCTCGACAATGTCGTCCTCGAGCGCGCCGGGTTCGTCTGCTGCGACTCCCTCGACGACGCGAGGCTCGAGTCGGCGGACCTCATCGAGCCTGTTGAGTCGGGCGTCCTCGATTGGCTCGAGGTGCACGAGCTACAGGAGATCGTCGCCGGCGAGGTCGCCGGAAGGCAGTCGGACGGCGACGTCGTGGTCTTCAAGTCCAACGGCCTCGCCGCCTGGGACGTCGCCGCCGCTGCGGCGGTCGTCGAACGTGCGCGTGCCGCGGGCGTCGGGCGCGAGTTGTCATAGTCCGGCCGTGAAGGCGTCCACCGACCGCGGGCGGTTTGCGGAGCGGGTGCTCCACGGCGTCGACTCCGACGGCGATCCCGAGACGGTCGTGATCTGGATCGAGCGCAAGGAGGGCGGCGTCTGGGCGGTCGGACGCGCGGTCAATCCCGACCACCGCTCGGCCAAAGACCCGCGGCCCGAGGACTACGTCTTCGAGGGCTACGAGCTCGGCGACGCGCTGCAAGAGGCGAACGAGACGCTCGAGGACGACTTCACCGTCTCCGAGCGCGACGGTCATGGGGAACAGGTTCGGCCGTTCACGCGCGAGGAGCTGCTCAAGCCTCTCGAGAAGTGGTTCTTCGGCCGCTAGTGGCGCTGACCCTCGGCTTCACTCCCTGTCCGAACGACGCCTTCGCGTTCCACGCACTCGTGCACGGGCTCGTTCCCGCGCCGTTCGAGGTCGAGTCCGTCCTCCTGGACATCGAAGAGCTGAATCGGCGTGCCGCGAGTGCCGAGCTCGAGCTCTCGAAGCTCAGCTTCGGCGCCGCGGCGGCAGCCGGCGAGCGGTACCGATTGCTGCGGAGCGGAGCCGCGCTTGGACGGGGCGTCGGCCCTCTCGTGGTGGCGCGAGGCGCGCGGTCCCTCGAGGAGGCGGCGGCGGGCCGGATCGCCGTGCCGGGACAGGAGACGACGGCCTTCCTGCTCCTCCGGCTCGCGGCGCCCGCACTCGGCGACGTGGTCGAGCTTCGCTACGACCGGATACTCCCGGCGGTCGTGTCGGGCGAGGTCGACGCCGGACTGATCATCCACGAGAGCCGCTTCACGTACGGCGAACACGGGCTCGTTGCGGTCGCCGACCTCGGCGAGTGGTGGGAGGGCGAGACGGGGCTGCCCGTCCCGCTGGCCGGGATTTTCGCGCGAAGCGATCTCGCGCCGGAGCTCGTCCCGGAGGCAGAGGCGGCGATCCGCGCCTCTGTCGAGTACGCGTTCGCGAATCCTGAAGCAAGCCGCGACTACGTGCGCTCGCTCTCGCACGAGCTCTCGGACGAGGTCTGCGCAGCGCACATCGCGCTCTACGTGAACGAGCACAGCGCCGACATCGGCGACGAGGGCCTCGCCGCGATCGACCGGCTGCTCGGTCGTGCCGCAGCCGCTGCCTAGACTCACCCGGATGAGCCGGGCCGTCGTCCTGTCCGCTGTCCGCACGCCGATTGGCCGCTACGGCGGTGCGCTGTCAGGGGTGCGGCCGGACGACCTCGCGGCGCTCGTGATCCGCGAGGCGGTCGCGCGCGCCGGCGTGCCCGCGGAGAGGATCGAGGACGTCTGGTTCGGTGCTGCCAACCAGGCCGGCGAGGACAACCGCAACGTCGCGCGGATGGCCGGCCTGCTCGCCGGCCTTCCCGAGGCGGTGGCCGGTGTCACCGTCAACCGGCTCTGCGCCTCCGGGCTCGCGGCCGTCGTCGGCGCGTCTCACGCGGTTATCGCGGGCGACGGCGACCTCTTCGTCGCGGGCGGGGTGGAGTCGATGACCCGCGCTCCCTTCGTCACGCCCAAGGCCGAGAAGCTGTTCGCGCGCGGCGATCGCCCCCTGTACGACACGACGCTCGGCTGGCGCTTCACCAACCCGCAGCTCGAAGAGCTGTTTCCGCCGGAGTCGATGGGCGAGACCGGCGAGAACGTCGCCGAGCGGTGGGGAGTGACGCGCGAGGAACAGGACGCGTTCGCGCTCGAGTCGCAGCGTCGCTGGGCCGCGGCGGACGAGGCGGGCCGTTTCGCCGACGAGCTCGTCCCGGTCGGAGACGTGACGCGCGACGAGCACCCGCGCCCGGATACGACGGCCGAAAAGCTCGCCGCGCTGAAGCCGGCCTTCCGCGAAGGCGGCACTGTCACCGCCGGCAACTCCTCCGGAATCAACGACGGTGCTGCGGCGCTCGTGATCGCGTCGGACGAGAAGGCGCGCGAGCTGGGTGTAGAGCCGCTCGGCGCCTTCGTCGGCGGCGCCGTTGCCGGCGTCGACCCGCGCCTGATGGGCATCGGTCCGATCCCCGCGGTGCGCAAGGTGCTCGAACGCACCGGCGTCTCGCTCGATCAAATCGACCTCGTCGAGCTAAACGAGGCGTTCGCCTCGCAGAGCCTCGTCGTGATCCGCGAGCTAGGCCTCGATCCGGACAAGGTGAACGTCAACGGAGGCGCGATCGCCCTCGGGCACCCCCTCGGGATGAGCGGCGCGCGCCTCGTCGTCTCGCTCCTGCACGAGCTGCGCCGCCGCGAGGGCCGGTACGGCCTCGCAACGCTCTGCGTCGGTGTCGGCCAGGGCCAGGCGGCCCTGTTCGAACGCGTCTAGCCGACGGGCGGCCGGATGTAGATCACGCCCTCGTGCTCGATCGGCACGAACGGTGCGCCCACGCTGAAGACGACGCCTTCCACCTGGTGGAAGAGCTCGCTGCCGCCTTCGCCCACCGGGACGATAATGCCGACCTCGTCTTCCGGCTCGGCGCCGAGGCCTTCTTCCTGCAACGCCGCGAGCAGACGGTCGCGATCGGGGATGCGTGCTGCCTCCACGCGGACTGTGCTCGGCATCTCGTCTCCTTCCATCCGGTTTCGGATCCGAAATCTACCTCATCCGCAGGCGGCGCAAACGCTCATTTCCGCAGCGAGAGCGCGGCGCCCGCGGCGAGGAGCGCGATTCCGAGCAGGCGGGGCCAGTGGAGTGGGATCCGGTCCGAGCGGAACAGGCCCCAGCGGTCGATCGCGGCGCCCATCACGAGTTGGCCGGCAATCAGGATCCCGACCGTTGCCGCAACGCCGATGCGTGGCCCCGAGTACGTGATGGTGAAGACGATGACGAGGCCCATCACGCCCCCGAGCAGCATCCACCATGGCTGGTGGACGGCGCGTTCGAAACCCGCCACGCTGCGGCGCGCCAGGACGAGAACCACGAAAGCTCCGACCGCCGTCAGCACGGTCGAGAAACCCAGCGCTTCAAGGACGCCGATGCGCTCGCCGAGCCGCGACATCAGCGCGACCTGCACCGACCCCGCGAGGCCCGCCGCTATCGCGAGTACCGTCGCAAGAGCACTCCCGGACACCGCCTGAACCCTAGTCTCGGCTCCGGCGGGCTTGACAAGATTGTGAGTCATCACTAACCTAGCGAGCGTGGAGATGGCAACGACGAGATCGACAGCGGCAGCCAGGCGGGACGAGGTGCTCGACGCAGCCCTCGTGGAGTTCGCGGAGCGAGGGTTCGAAGGCGCCTCGACGGAGGACATCGCCAGGCGTGCCGGCATCTCCCAGCCGTATTTGTTCCGCCTGTTCGGGACGAAGAAGGAGCTCTTCAAGGCGTCCGTCGCCCGCTGCCTGCGCGAGACGCTCGAGATGTTCCAGCGTGCCGCGGAGGGGAAGCGCGGACAGGAAGCGCTCGACGCCATCGGCCAGGCCTACAGGGCGCAGCTCGAGTCCGACCGCGTGCGGCTGCGAGCGCAGATGCACGCGTACGTTGCGGCCGACGACCCGGAGATCCGCGAGGTCGTCCGGGCCGGCTACGGCGACCTCGTCGCCTACGTCCGCCGCGTCTCCGGGGCCGACTCGCCGACCGTCTGGAACTTCTTCGCCGCCGGCATGCTCCTCAACGTTCTCGCCTCGATGCACGTCGAGGACAACCCCGAGCCGTGGATGGAGGAGCTCCTTTCCGGCTCCGGCAAGGCCAAGTAGCCGCTCTCTCTTTTTTCACCTTGGAGGAAGTGATGACTCACACACAAAAGCACTCGATGATCTGGACGATGGCGATCACCTCGGTCGCTCTCTTCATGGTGAGCCTCGACAACCTCGTCGTGACGACGGCATTGCCGGTGATCCGGCGCAATCTCCACGCGACGATCTCGCAGCTCGAGTGGACGGTCAACGCGTACACGCTCACGTTCGCGGTGCTTCTCCTCACCGGCGCGGCGCTCGGCGATCGTTTCGGCCGCCGGCGCATGTTCGCGTTCGGGCTTCTGCTCTTCACGGGAGCGTCCGCGGCGGCTGCACTCTCGACGAGTGCCAACGTGCTCGATATCGCTCGCGCGCTTCAGGGTGTCGGCGGCGCGATCGTCACTCCACTCACCCTCACGATCCTCTCGGCGGCGGTGCCGCGCGAACGACGCGGCCTCGCGCTTGGGATCTGGGGAGGCATCGGCGGGCTCGCGATCGCGATTGGACCGCTCGTGGGTGGCGCAATCGTGAACGGCGTCTCGTGGCACTGGATCTTCTGGCTCAACGTGCCCATCGGACTCGTGCTCGCTCCGCTCGCGCTCGCACGGCTCGAAGAGACTCGCGGCGCGGACGCGGCGCTCGACGTGCCCGGGCTCGGCTTGGCC
>DATFHC010000120.1:0-59670 GCA_035248765.1 Gaiellaceae bacterium | reverse complement strand
CGACCGGACCGCCCTCCGTCGCTGCCGATGCGAGGCACAATCGAAGGCGTGGTTCCAGTCATCGCGGCCGCCCTCGCGGCGCTCTTGTTCGTTCAGGCCGTCGTGCGGCTGCGTCGCCGCGGCCGCGCCGATCGCGCCGGCCGGGATCGGATCCTGCTCTTCGCCGCCGGGCTCGGGCTGAGCGTCTTTGCGCTCGTCGGGCCGCTCGACCGGATCGCCGACGACAGGCTGCTCTCGGCGCACATGGGACAGCACGTCCTGATCGGCGACCTCGGGCCGGCGCTGATGGTGACGGCGCTGCGCGGGCCGCTTCTGGTCTTCCTCCTCCCCGCGCCCGTTCTCGCGCCGCTCGCGCGGAGTGCCGGCGTTCGCGCCGTCCTCGGCACGCTGCTGCGGCCGCGGGTGGCCTTCTCGCTCTGGGCCGCGAATCTCGGGATCTGGCACGTGCCGTACCTCTACGACGCTGCGCTGGCGCACCAGGGCCTGCACGACTTCGAGCACGTCTGCTGGACGATCTGCGGGATTCTCGTCTGGACGCTGCTCGTCGATCCGGGCTCGCATCGCAGGCTCAGCGTCGGTGGCCGCGTGGCGCTGGCGGCCGCCTTGTTCGCGGCCGGCCAGATCCTGACCGACGTCCTCGTCTTCACCTTCGCGCGGCTCTACCCGGCGTACCACGGTGCGTACGGGATCTCCGCTGTCACGGATCAGCAGCTGTCCGGGATCGTGATGATGGTCGAGCAGCTCGCCACGCTCGGGATGTGCGTCGCGCTGCTGCTGCGGCCTCGCTGGCGGGCGAGTACGCGATTAGCCCCGGCATGAGCCCGACAGACTTCGGGTTCGAGCCACTCTTCCTCGCACTCGCCGTCGCCGCCGCCGCGCTCTACTGGTGGGAGGCCCGCGCCGACTTGCCTCCACGCTGGCGCGTCGTCGCTTTCGCGTCCGGCATCTTCCTGATCGCGGCCTCGCTCAATTCGCCGCTCGAGACGATTGCGGCGAAGTACCTGCTCCTCATCCACCTGTTGCAGAACGCGCTCATCGCGGACGTGGCTCCGCTGCTCGTCGTGCTCGGCCTGACGCCGGGGATGCGGGAGAAGCTCGCGCAGCGCGGGCTGGGTCGGCTCCGCTCCCGCTGGATCCTCCCGCTCTGGCTCGGAGCGTGGTACCTGACGCACCTCGCCCTGTTCTACAACTGGGCGCTGCGCACAGGCTGGGGCCTGAGCCTCGAGCATGCGATCCTCATCGCGGCAGGACTTCTCTTCTGGTGGCCGATCGTGAGCGGCCGCCTCTCGCCGCCGGCGGGCCTCGGCTACCTCGCGGTGGCCTTCGTCGGCTCGTCCTTCCTCGGCCTCGCGTACATCTTCTCGAGCAGCCCGTTCTACTCGTTCTACGAGCACGCGCCGCGGCTGTGGGGGCTGTCTCCGACCCGCGACCAGAACCTCGGCGGGATACTCATGAACGGCGAGCAGACGCTCGTCTTCCTGCTCGCGATCGGCTGGTTCATCGTGCGGCTCCTCGACGAGGAACACGCGGCCCGCGAGCCAGCATCGCTTTCGGATTCATAGCCGCGACCGGTGGTAGCGTCGCGGCGTGCCGTTCAGGACGCTGGCATTGGTCGGAGTATTCGGTGCCGTGCTGGTGGTCGCATCGCCGGCGTCCGCTGCGATCTTCATGCGCATCGCGACTGCCCACGTTCAGCGCGGCGGGGTTGTCCGCATCTATGGGAACCCACGTCAGATGCCGCTCTACGCGTTGCCGGCTCGCAAGATGCCGTGCATCAGAAACCACACCTGCGCGGGATTCATCCGTCGCGCGACCGCCCCGCGGCGGCCGTTCGTCTTGCTCGGCCGTGCGCCGGGCAAGGCCGCTGCAAACTCCGACTACGCACCGCGCGCTTTCACGATCCAGCTGCCGCGCACGCTCGCCGTGGGCAGGTACGTCGTCTTCGTGTGGTGCGCTGCGTGCGGCGGTTCGCTCATCTCCGCCGGAACCAACCCATCCGGACAACCGCAGATCCTCGACGTGCGCCCTTGACAAATCTCCTGTTCAAGCAGTTCCTGGACGACGACCTCGGGTGTGCGTGCTACCTCGTCGGCGACGAGCACGCCGGCGTGGCGGTCGTCGTCGATCCCCCGTACGCGATCGAGCCGGTCCTGGAAGAGGCCGAGCGGCGCGGCGTCCGGCTCGCCGGCGTCGTCGAGACGCATACGCACGCCGACCACGTCTCGGGCCACGGGCGTCTCGCGCTCGAGCATGGCGTTCCGATCCACGTCCACGCAGCCTCCGAGGCTACGTTCGCGCACGAGCCCCTCGAGGACGGGACGGAGATCGAGGTCGGCGAGGTGGTCCTCCGCACGATCCATACGCCGGGGCACCGGCCCGAGCATTGCTGCTTCGCGGTGATCGACCGCTCGCGCGGCGACGACCCGTGGCTCGTGCTGACAGGCGACTCGCTTTTCGTCGGCGATGTGGGACGCCCGGATCTCGCCGTCGAGGCGCAGGACGGCGCCGAGGGCATGTTCCACAGCCTGCGGCGGCTCGTCGAGCTCGGGGACGGCGTCGAGGTGTTTCCCGGACACGTCGCCGGCTCGCTCTGCGGCGCGGCCATGAGCTCGAAGGCGTCGACCACGATCGGCTTCGAGCGCCGCTTCAACCACGCCCTCCGTGGCGAGCTGGAGGATTTCGTCTCGGCCGCGCTCGGGCCGCAACCGCCGCGGCCGCCGAACATGGAGCGGATCGTCGAGCTCAACCGCGGCGAGCTTCTCGGCGCTCAGTCGCCGCTCGCGAGGCTCGATGCCGTTCCGGACGAGGCGATCGTCCTGGACGTGCGGTCGACCGACGACTTCGCGTCCGGCCATCATCCGGGCGCTGTCGGCATCCCGGTCTCCGGTTCGAGCTTCGCGACGAGGGCCGCGTTCGTCCTGCCCGACCGTCCTCTCGTCCTCCACGCGGCGGACGACGCGGAGGCGGCGCGCGCAGCGCGATCGCTGCACGCGGTCGGGGTGTTCGGAACCGCAGGCTGGCAGGAGGGTGGCGGCGCCGAGATACTCGAGCCGGTTTCCCTCGACGAGCTCGAGACGATGCTCGGAGACGACGCGGTCGAGCTCCTCGACGTGCGCGAGGCGGACGAGCGGGACGAGGGTCACGTCCCCGGGTCGCGGCATCTTCCCTATCGCACGGCTCGCGCCGCGGCCGAGGCGGGACTGCTCAACGGCCGCCCCGTGGTGACCATCTGCGAGTCGGGCGCGCGGGCTGCGATCGCCGCCAGTGTGTTGCAGGCGGCGGGCATCGACGCGCGGCCGGTGCTCAACGGCGGGATCCCGGATTGGCGCGCCCGCGGCGGGGAGACCACTTCTTTCCGCCGCTGCGGCTCGTAGCGAATCCGCATTTTTCCGCAACAGAGGTGTGGGCCGGGGCTGCCGAAGAGGCGAGTCGCCGTCTCTCCTACGTGATCGGGCTCCACCTCGTGGTGCTCGCCTTTGCGGTGACCGCGCTGCCGGCCCGCGCTACATCAGCAGACGGGCGATCGCGGTCACGGCGGCCGCGCCGAGCACCACAACGATCATCGGCGCCCGCCGCGTAACGGCGACCGCGGCGAAGGCCGCGCCCAGCACGCGCCAGTCAAGAACCAGGGAGCGTCCTTTGCCGAAGGTCTCGACGACGACCAGCGCCGCGAGCAGTGCGGAGGCAAGGAGCTCGACGACGTTCAGCGCGCTCGCCGACAGCGGGCGGCCGCCGAGCGCAAGAGGTCCGGCCAGCTTCAGCGCCGCCGTCGCGAGTGCGAGCGCCGCGACCGTCACCCATACGCCGGTCACGAGCGCGTCCTCGAGGCAGCCACCGCGGCTGCAGCAGCGGCGAGGATCGGCAGGCCGGCGGGCACGATCGGAGTCAGAGCGAGCGCGATTCCCGCTCCGCCACCGGCCGCCGCCAACCGGCGCCGTCCACGTGCTTCTGCGAAGAGCAGAGCGATGAAGAAGGCCGGGAACAGCGCATCGAGGCCGAGGGCGTTCGGGTCGCCGAGCACGGGACCGATGAAGACCCCGACGACCGTGCCCAGCACCCAGGCGACGTATTGCGGCAGGCTGACCCCGACCATGTACCAGGGGTCGAAGGCGCCGCCGCCGAGGCTCGCCGCCGCCCACGACGCGTCGACCGTGGTCATGGCGAACGCCGCCCTGGACGGCGCCCGCCCGCGCAGCGAGGGAGCGAGCGCGAGCCCCATCGCCAGGTAGCGGGCGTTGAGCAGCACGCCCGCAGCAATCGCAGCTCCGGTGCTCCCACCGGCAAGCAGCACCGCGAGTGCGCCGAACTGCGCCGATCCGGAGAAGACCACGATCGACATCACGATCGGCGCCACCGCTCCCATCAGCGGCCGCGCGAGCACGCCGAACGAGATCGAGATCGCGAAGACGGCGATCCCGAACGGAATCCCGCGCCGGATCCCTGCCCGACGCCGCTCTCTCGCCGACTGCTCCTCGCTACGCACCGGCGACCCAGCTCACGAGTGGGATCTCCATCTCGTTGGCCGAAAGGCCGCCGTGCTGCCCCAGGAAATGTTGCTCGAAGCGGCCGGGCTCGAGCCAGTACGCAGCCTCACCCGGCCCGGGCAGGACGACGAGATTCGCGAGCCGCGAGGTGAGCGCGTCCGTGATGTTCGAGCCGAACAACCCTTCGGCGAGCAGGGTCTCGACCTTCCGCACCTCTGCGACCCCGGCGAGCAGCTCGCCGAGCCGCGCGGCGACCTCGTCCAGCCGCTCCGGCAGTACGTGCAGGAACAGGTCGCGACACGATCCGGCCGGGGCGAGCGGCTTGCCGTCGGCTCCCAGGACGAGGTGCTGTTCGAGCTCGGGCCAGGCGAGGTTCACGTACGTCGTCCGCTCGGGAGAGATCCCCTCCATCCCGTGATCTGCGGTGAGCAGGACAAGCGTCCCATCCGGCCACGGGGCGTCGGCAATCGCCGAGAGGGTCTCCTCCATCACCGCCGCCACCTCGGGCGCCTCCGTCCCGACGACGTGCATGAGCGCATCGGCAGCGTCGAAATAGATCGTCCCGTACGCGCGCTCCTCGACAGCGAGCGCTTCGCAGAGCAAGGCCAGCCCCCCACTGGTTTCGCCGAAGGGATGGACCGTCGCTTCCCGGAGAAGCGCCTTGCTCGTCAGCGAGCCCGCGAATGCGGCCGGCAACGCCACATGGCTCGCGACCGGGAGCAGACGCCGGTAGAGCGTCTGCTCGGGGAAGAGATCCTGCGGCGCAAGGCCGGAGTCGCGCAGGGTCTCGGGACGATCGTCGCCTGCGAACGAGAACCACAGCGGCGTGACGAGACGACTCAGCCGGGGCTCGAGAACGTGCCACTCGTACAGGCCATGCTCGCCGAGCGTAAGCCCCGAGTGGATGGTCGTCGCATGAACGGTCGTGGTCGACGGGAAGCAGGAAGTCCATCGCTCCACTCGGGCGCCCGAGAAGAGCGCGTGTTCCCCGTGGCGCTCGAGGAAGCGCCAGCCGAACGCGTCGAAGTAGACGAGGACGACGCGCGGATGGGCCTCGAGGCTGGTCTCGATCAGGTCGGGCAGCTCGTCGAAGCAGCGGCTCAATCGAGCCGCTCGACCGGGTAGCCCCAGCCGCGCATCTGCTCCAACAGCTGTTCGCAGTGCTCCGGATCGCGCGTGAGCAGGGTCAGCTCGACTCCTGTGTAGCCGACCGGCACACCTGCTGCCTCGCGCTGATGCTCCACCTCGACGATGTTGACGCGCTCGGCCGCCAGCAGGTCGAGCAGCTTCGCGAGCTCTCCTGGCCGGTCGATGACCCGCGTCCGCAGCACGAGGTAGCGACCGTGCAGGGCGAGCCCTCGCCGCATCACCTGCACCATGAGCGAGGCGTCGATGTTGCCGCCGGAGAGGAGCGCAAGCACCGGCCCCGAGCCGCCGGAAAGCCCTCCGAGGATCGCGGCGACGCCTGCCGCTCCCGCACCCTCGACCACCAGTTTGGTCCGCTCCGCAAGGAGCACGATCGCCTCGGCGATCTGCTCGTCCTCGACGGCGACGATCTCGTCGAGCGTCTCCCCGAGGATCGACATCGTCAGCTCGCCGGGGTCCTTGACGGCGATCCCGTCGGCGATCGAGTGTCCGGCGCCGCCGGGCATCGTGCCCGCGGCCCGAACGCCCACGATTCGCAGCCCCGGGCGCACCGCGCGCAGCGCGAGCGAGATGCCGGAGGCGAGCCCGCCGCCGCCGATCGGAATCACGACCGTCTCGAGCTCCTCGACCTGCTCCGCGATCTCGAGCCCGATCGACCCCTGCCCCGCGATCACGAACGTGTCCTCGTAGGGATGGACGAACGTGGCGCCGGTTCGCTCGACGTACTCAACGGCCGCCTCGAGCGTCTCCTCCCACACCGCGCCGCTCATCTCGACTTCGGCGCCGTAGCTGCGCGTCGCTTCGAACTTCGCCATCGGCGAGTAGTGCGGCATGAAGACGCGCGCAGGTGCTCCGAGCTCACGCGCGGCCCACGCCACCGCCTGGCCGTGATTGCCCGCGCTCGCCGCGACCACGCCGGCGGCGAGCTCCTCCGGCTCGAGGTTCGACAGCTTCGTGTACGCGCCGCGGATCTTGAACGAGCCCGTCCGCTGCAGGTTCTCGGCCTTGAGAGACACGGGCCGGCCCGCGAGCCGCGACAGCGTCTCGGAGGGGAAGACCGGCGTGACGCGCGCGACTCCCTCGAGCCGCTCGCGTGCGCGCTCGATCTCAGGAAGCCCGGGTGCGGTCGCCGTCGCCATCGTGGATCCGGAACACCTTCTCGAGTATCTCCTGCACAGCAGTCAGTGGGTCGAGCTCGCGCGCCTGCACCTCGGCGAGCAGCCGCCGGAGCTCGGCGTCGTCGGTTACCGCCTGTTCGAGATGACGGCTCGCCCGGCTCGCCGCAACCGCGAAGACCTCGCGCGCGAGATTCGCCCGCCGCCGCTCCTCCAGCTGCCCGCTTCCTTCGAGGAACGCGCGGTGCTCCTCGATCTTCTCCCACAGCTCGGCGACGTGCTCACCGCGCACCGCCTCCGTCAGGACGATTGGCGGGTTCCAGTCGCGGCTGCGGTCGAGGGCGAGGATCGAGCGCACCTCGTTCAGCATCGTCTTCGCCGCCGGCAGGTCCATCTTGTTGATCGCGATCACGTCCGGGATCTCCATGATCCCGGCCTTCAATGCCTGCACGGCATCGCCCGAGCCCGGCATGAGGACGAGCAGAACGGTGTCGGCGATGCCGATCACCTCGACCTCGCTCTGCCCCGCCCCGACGGTCTCGAGGAAGACAAGATCCTTGCCGGCGGCGTCGAGAACGAGCAGCGCCTGGAGCGTCGCCTCGGCAAGACCCCCGAGGTGGCCGCGCGTCCCCATCGAGCGGATGAAGACGTCGGGATCGAGGAAGTGATCGCTGAGCCGGATCCGGTCGCCGAGCAGCGCTCCGTGCGAGAACGGGCTCGACGGGTCGACCGAGACGACGCCGACCGTGACGTCGCGCTCGCGGACATGACGGATCAGGACTGAGACGAGGCTCGACTTGCCGACGCCGGGCGGCCCGGTCACGCCGACCGAATAGGCGGAGCCGGTCTCAGGGTAGAGATCCGCGACGACGCCGTAGGCGAGCGGGTCGCCGTCCTCCACGAGCGAGATCGCCCGTGCGAGTGCGCGCCGGTCGCCTTCGCGGACACCGGCGGCGAGGTTCTCACGGGTCCAGTCGCGGCGTCCGGCCACCGGCGGATCGTAGTGGCCGCGCTCGGGGGTGAGTCAGCCCTCTGTGCTCTCGGCACGGAACCCGCCGGAGACCGCACTCTCCACGCGGCGGAGCTCTTCCTCTCCGGGCCAAAGACGCAGCTCTTCCTCCGCCGGCTGTTCCGCAACCACGACTTCCTCCGCGGCGGCGGTCTCCTCGCCGCGCTGGCGCGCGAGCATCGATCCGACGAGAGCGGCCACGAGCAATCCACCTCCCGAGACAGCCCAGATCCAGCGTGGCCCCGTCCGACGGACGAACAGCCCGCCCAACGCGTTGCCGACCCCGGCCAGCGCGAACGTCACGCTCATCACGAACGTGAGCGCGCGGCCCCGCAGCAGGTCGAAGGTGCCTCGCTGGACGAGCAGCGCGTTGGAGGAAATCGCAGCTCCGTTCCCGATGCCCGCGACGATGCAACAGACGGCGGCCACCCAGACGTCCGGACTTGCGGCCGTCGCCAGGTAGCCGATCGCGAACACCGTCAGGCTGGCCCCGTAGACACGCGGGACCCCGTAGCGAGCGAAAGCCCAGGGGCTCGCGAAGCTGCCGAGCACAAGCCCGCCGCCGATCGCCCCGAGGAGGAGCCCGTAACCGAAGTCGCCGGCCGAAAAGGTGTCCTTCGCGAGAAAGATCTCGGTGACGGTCGCGGCTCCCGCGGCGACGGAGGCAATGCCCCAGCCGGCGAGCACCGCCCGCATCGAGGGCGAGTGGAGAGCCGCCGAGAAACCATCCCGCAGATCGCTCCAATGGCCGCGCGAGAGCGCCCGCTCGCTCTGCAGGAGGCGCGGCGGGATGCGCACGATGAGCGCCAACGAGACGACGAACGAGGCGGCATTGACCCCGTACGCCGCGGAGGGACCTGCGATTCCCGTGAGCACACCGCCTGCCAGCGGCCCGATTGCCCAACTCGCGTTCTCGACCGTCTGCAGGAGTGCATTCGCGCTCGGCAGCACGTCGTCGGGCACCAGATTCGGAACACCGGCGTAGACGGCCGGCCGGAAGAACCCGGTGGCGAGGCCCGCAACGAGAGCGAGGCCGACGATCGTCGCAGGATTCGAAGCGAACGGCAGGGCGACGAAAACCCCGACCCGGAGCGCATCGGCGGCAATCATCAGCGAGCGCCGTTCCAGCCGGTCGAGCAGCGGCCCGAGCAGGAGCCCGACGGCGATCGTCGGCAGGAAGTCGACCACGAGCACCGCGGCGACCCAGAGGCCAGAGTGCGGCGACGACGACGTCCGATCCTTGACGTCGATCGCGAGCGCGACGGCCGCGAGCAGCGTCCCCACGCTCGAACCGAGGGTCGCGAAGAAAAGGTTCCGGAAGCCCGGAAGCCTCAGGGGCGCGAGCTGAGCGGACGACAGTCTCACGACTCGTCGCCGAACGTACCACCTATGCCCGACAGTTACGACACGCCAGAAAGGACGTGTCCCAACGCGACCGCGAAGGCCTCGTTCTCGTCGGGAGCGCCCACGGTGACCCGGATTCCCTCCGGTGCGCCGAAGCCGTCGAGCGGGCGAACGATGACGCCTTCCCGCACCAGCCGCTCGAAGAGCTCGCGGCCGCCGCCGACGTCGGCGAAGAGAAAGTTGCCGCGTGATGGCCCGGCCGGGTCGAGCCCGTGGCTGCGCAGAATCTCGGCCAGACGCTCCCTGCCGCTCGCGTTCAGCGCGCGCCGACGTGCGATCTCCTCTGGGTCGTCGAGGCTCGCCAGTGCCGCAGCCTGGGCGACCGCCGCGACGTCGAACGCGCGGCGCACCTTGCTCGTCGCGGTGACGACGTCCGCCGGAGCGGCAGCCCAGCCGACACGCAGGCCGGCGAGGCCGTAGATCTTGGAGAACGTCCGCAGCACCACGATCCTGCGGCCTTCGCGGAAGAGCTCGAGCCCGTCGACATAGTCCGGGTCGTCGATGTACTCGAAATAGGCCTGGTCGAGGACGCAGAGAACATGGTCCGGAAGCCGGTCGAGAAACGCGAGCAGCTCCTCCCGGCCGTTCGCAGTCCCCGTCGGGTTGTTGGGATGGCAGACGTAGACGAGCTTCGTCCGCGGCCCGATCGCCGCGAGCAACCCGTCGAGGTCGTAGGTGTGGTCTCGGAGCGGGACGCGCCGCGGCTCGGCGCCGAGCTTGGCCGCCGTGAGGACGTAGCTCGGGAAAGAGGGCCAGCCGCAGACGACGTCGTCGCCGGGATCGAGCGTCGCCTGGGCGAGCAGGTCGATGATCCCGTCGGCGCCGGCGCCGACGATCAGCTCCTCGAACGCGACCCCGTTCCGCCCGGCGAGCTCCGACCGCAGCGTCCAAGCGCCCCCGTCCGGATAGCGGTTGAGCTCGAGCGCCGCGCGTTCCATCGCCTCGAGCGCCGCCGGGAACGGGGGGAACGGCCCCTCGTTCGAGGCGAGCTTGACGACGCGCTCCAGCCCGAGCTCCCGCTGCACCGCCTCGACCGGCTTGCCCGGCTCGTAGGGCACGAGGCCGTCGATCGAGTGGCGGAAGAGGCTCAATCGCTCTTCTTGTCGCTCTTGTCGTTCTTCTTCCGGTTCGCGAAGCGTCCCTTGACCTGCTTCGCCTTGCGGCGCGCCACCATCTTCCCCACCTTGAGCGTGAGGAAGCCGACGACGGCATTTCGTCTATTTACGATGCTCATGGAGTCCTCCTGTCCAATCCGCGCAGCCTCATGCCGTCGCGGCCGCGCGCGGCTTCCGGTTCGGGATGTGGATGGCCCGGCCGAGCGCAACCAAACCTGCTTCCTTGATCGCCTCGGAGAGCGTCGGGTGCGGCGCGATGCCGTCCGCGACGGTCTCGACCGTCGATTCCGCATCGATCGCGACGACTCCGGCCTCGACCATGTCGGTCACGTGCGGACCGACCATCACGAGACCGAGGAGCTCGCCGTACCGCGTCTCGTGGATCGACTTGACCCAGCCGACTGTCTCGTCCTGCATCACTGCGCGCGCGTTCCCGACCCACGGGAACCGGCCGACCGCAACGTCGTCGCCGTATTGCTCGCGCGCCTGCGCCTCGGTTAGCCCGACGGCCGCGATTTCGGGATCGGTGTAGATCGGGCGCGGCACGGCCCGGTTGTCGAAGACCGCCTCGTGACCGGTCGCGTTCTCGGCCGCGATCTCGCCCTCGCGGAAGGCGGTGTGGGCGAGCTGCCAGTAGCCCGCGCAGTCGCCGACCGCATAGATGTGCGAGACGTTCGTCCGCCGATGCTCGTCGGTCGCGACGCCGGCGCGCCGGTCGAACTCGACACCCGCCTGCTCGAGACCGATGTCGGCGACGAGCGGGCCGCGGCCCACGCTGACGAGCATCAGGTCGGCCTCCACGGTCTCGCCCTCGCCGAAATGGACGGTGAGCTGCGAGCCGTCGTCCTCGATCTTCGAGCACTGCTTGCCGAGCTGGAGGGAGACGCCGCGCCGCCCGAATTGCTTCGCGAGCTCCTTCGCCGCGTCCGCGTCCTCCTGCGGGATCAGGGTGTCGAGCATCTCGACGATCGTCACCTGCGAGCCGAAACGCTGGAAGATCGAGGCGAACTCGCAGCCGATGATCCCGCCGCCGAGGACGACGATGCGGCCCGGCACGCTGTCCTGCGCGAGAAGGCCCGTCGAGTCGACACAGCGCGGGGAATCGATGCCGTCGATCGGCGGGCGGAGCGGATACGACCCGGTGGCGACGATCGCAGAGCGGAACGTGACGTCCTCGCCGCCCTCGACCGCGATCGTGTTTGCGTCGGTGAAGCGGCCTGTGCCGTTCACCCACTCGACGCCGTTCGCCTTGAACAGGCTCGCCACCCCGGACGTCATCTGCTTCACGACGCCTTCCTTCCACACGTTCGCGGCGGCGAAGTCGAGCTTCGACTCCCCCACCTCGACGCCGAACTTCGCGAAGTGCTCCTCGGCCTCCTTGAGCGCGAACGCGGTCTGCACCCACGCCTTCGTGGGGATGCAACCGACGCGCAGGCACGTGCCGCCGAGCTCGGGCTCCTTCTCGATGCAGGCGACCTTCGCGCCGAGCTGCGCGGCGCGGATGGCGGCGGTGTAGCCGCCCGGGCCGCCTCCGAGGACGGCGACGTCAACTTCCATGCTCACTCATCTCCCTGGTTTTGTCCGATCTGACACTACTCAGAGGTCGGCCACCATCGTGACGGTTCCATCTTCCCGCTGGTGCTCGCGGAAGCCGTGCTTCTCGTAGAAGCCCGTTTGACCCGGTTCGGCGCTGAGGCTGACGCGGGGGAAGCCTTCGTCACGGGCGCGCGTGAGCAGTGCCTCGAGCAGCTCTCCGCCGGTGCCGTGGCCGCGGTGGCTCGGGACGACGGCGATCGTCAGCTCCGGAGTCTCCTCGTCCACGAAGCCGAAGCCGGGGGCGTCGGCCGGGAAGAGCCGGTACCACGCCGCGCCGTAGACGTTCGGTCCTTCGAAGGCGACCACGCCCGCATCGCCGCGTCGCCCCCAGTTCTGGACGTAGCGGAAGACGGGCAGGTCGGGATCCTGGGCGATTCGCCAGTGGTAGGCGTGGCGGAGCATGTCCCGGAGGAAGCGCATGTCCTGCTGGTCGGCCGCGCGGAGCACTTACAGCTCCTGGGCGAGCTGGATCCGGTTGCCGTACGGGTCGTAGACGTCGAGGAGGCGCATCTCGCCGGTCAGCTCGAGGACGATCCCGACTTCGACGCCGGCCTCGCGGAGGCGGTCAGCCTCCGCTTTCAGGTCGGTCACCTCGACATTTGCGACGCCGTTGTCCACGAGCTCCCCTTCCGCGAGCCCGATCTCCATCTCGCCGCGGCGCAGCTCCGACCAGCGCTCCTCCAGGTCGAGCGCGACCTCCTCGAAGCCGAGTAGCTCCTGGTAGAAACGGCGGCCCTCGTCGAGGTCGCGGACGTGGTACCAGACCGTCGGGGCCACAGCGCTCCTAGAGGGCGAGCCCCGGGTCTTCGAGGCTCTCGCGGAGTGTCTGGAGGAAGGCGGCGGCGGGTGCGCCGTCGACGGCGCGGTGGTCGAAGGTGGCGGTCAGCGTGACCATCGGCCGCACTGCCGTTTCGCTGCCGACGGGGACGACTCTGTCCTCGGTCGCGCCGACGGCGACGATGGCCGCCTGTGGCGGGTTGAGCACCGCGGTGAAGCTCTGGACGGCGAACATGCCGAGGTTCGAGATCGTGAACGTGCCCCCCTCGAGATCCTCGGCGCGAAGCTTGTTCTCGCGCGCTCGGCCGACGAGGTCGCCTCGTATCCGGGCGATCTCGGTCAGAGAGAGCCGCTCGGCGCTGCGGATCACCGGCACGACGAGCCCTTGCGGCGCGGCGACGGCCAGGCCGACATTCGCTCTCGGGTGGAGGAGAATCGCCTTCTCCGTGAACTCGGCGTTCACCTCGCGATGGCGCATGAGCGCCTGCGCGCAAACCTTCGTGAGCACGTCGGTGACGGTGAGCCGTACGTCGGGGTCGCGCTCGCGGAGTCTCGCGACGAGGTCGTTGACCCGCGTCATGTCGGCCGAGGTCTGAAGCTGGAAAACCGGGATCTGCCATGCCTCGGTGAGCCGGCGCGCGATCGTCTTGCGGACGTTCGTGAGCGGGATGCGCTCGACCTCGCCGGCCGGAACCGGAGCTTGTAACAACCTGTTACTTGCCGGAGTCGCCGCCGGCGCGCCGGCCTCCGCGTGCTCGACGTCGTCCGCGACAATGCGCCCCTCCGGGCCCGTGCCACGCAGCATGGCCAGGTCGATTCCGCGCTCGCGCGCGAGCCGCCGCGCAAGCGGCGAAGCCTTGATCCGCCCGTTTCCGGACGCGGGAGGCCCGGCAGGCGGCTCCTCCTTCGCTTGTAACAGACTGTTACTTGCCGACTCGGGTTCGGGCGGTTTCGGGGCTTGGCTCACCACGTCCGGGACGTCCTCGCCTTGCTCGCCGATGAAGGCCACCGTCTGCCCAACGGGCACCTCTCCCTCGGCGACGGCGATCTTGAGCAGAACGCCGTTCGTCTCGGCCTCGACCTCCTGCGTCACCTTGTCCGTGTCGAGCTCGAAGAGCGGCTCGCCCTTCTCCACCGGCTCGCCCTCGGACTTGAGCCAGCGGACGATCGTGCCGGATTCCATGCCCTGGCCGAGCCGCGGGAGGATGACCTCGGTCGCCATCGCTACAACTTGCCCACGGTGCGCTTGACCGCGGCGAGGACGTCGGCGGCGTGGGGCACGACGAAGTTCTCCATCACAGGCGCGAACGGCAGCGGCGAGAACTTCGCGCCCACCCGCTCGATCGGCGCGTCGAGCCAGTCGAACGCCTGGTGCTGGAGCACCGCGGCGACCTCGGCACCGAAGCCCATCCGCGTCACGGCCTCGTGCGCCACCACCGCGCGGTTCGTCTTCTTCACCGATGAGACGAGCGTCTCCTCGTCGAGCGGCTGCAGCGTGCGCGGGTCGATGACCTCGACCGAGATGCCCTCGCTCTCGGCCTCCTCGGCCGCCTTGAGGCTCTCGTGCACGAGCCGGCCGGTCGCGATCACGGTCACGTCCTCGCCCTGGCGATGGACACGAGCGCGGCCGATCGGGATCGGCTCGATCTCCTGCGGCACGTCGCCCTTGATCGGGTACAGCGTCCGGTGCTCGAAGAAGACGACGGGGTTGTCGTCGTAGATGGCCGACCAGAGGAGGCCGCGGACGTCCTCTGGCGTCGAAGCAAAGACGACTTTGAGCCCCGGGATGTGGACGAACCACGCCTCGAGCTGCTGTGCGTGCTGCGCGCCCGGCGACCAGCCTGCCCCGCCCTGCGTGCGGAAGACGACCGGGACGGTGACCTGGCCTCCCGACATGTAGCGGTGCTTCGCAGCCTGGTTGACGATCTGCTCGGCTGCGAGCGTGAGGAAGTCCTCGTACATGATCTCGGCGACCGGGCGCATGCCCTGCACCGCGGCGCCGATCGCTGCGCCCGCGAGCGCCATTTCGGAGATCGGCGTGTTGCGCACCCGCTCGGGCCCGAACTCGTCGAGCATCCCGGCCGTGACGCCCATCGAGCCGCCCATCTCCGCGATGTCCTCGCCCATGATGAAGACGTCGTCGTCCTGGCGCATCGCCTGCACGAGCGCGTCGCGGACTGCTTCACGGTACGTCAGCTCAGGCATAGATGTTCTTCAAGGCGTCTTCCGGCGCGGGGTCCGTGCCGTTCTTCGCGAATTCGACGGAGGCCTCCACGATCTCGGTCACCTCGGCGTCGAGAGCGGCGAAGTCCTCGTCCGAGACCTCGAGCTTCGCGCGCAGGTTCTCGATCGGGTCGCGCGTCTCCGCGAGCTTCCGCGCCTCGTCGCGGTCGCGATACACTTGCGGGTCGCCGATGTAGTGACCGTGGAAGCGCACACAGTCGAGGTGCACGAAGACCGGCCCCTCGCCGCCACGGGCATGGTCGAGCGCCTTGCGCGCGGTCTTGTAAACGGCCTCGACGTCCTGTCCGTCGGCCTTCAGCGTCTTCATCCCGAAAGCCTTCGCACGGTCCGAGAGGTCGCGGATCGGCGAGTGCTGCGATTCCGGCGTCGACTCGGCCCATTTGTTGTCCTCGAGCACGAACACGGCCGGCACCTTCCACAGCTGCGCGAGGTTGAGGGCCTCGTGGAACGTGCCGATGTTCGTCGCGCCGTCGCCGAAGAAGGAGACGGCGACCCGCGGCTCGCCGCGCAGCTTGAACGCGAGTGCCGCGCCCGCGATCTGCGGCAGTCCGCCACCGACGACCGCGTTCGCGCCGAGGTTGCCACGCTCGACGTCGTAGAGGTGCATTGAGCCGCCGTAGCCGTGGGAGCAGCCCTCCGTCTTGCCGTACAGCTCGGCCATCACCTCGTTCGGATGCGTCCCCTTCGCGAGCGTGTGCCCGTGCGCGCGGTGCGTCGAGGCGATGACGTCGCCGTCCTCGAGCGCACGACAGACCCCGACCGCTGACGCCTCCTGGCCGATCGCAACATGGAGGAAGCCCGGCAGCTCGCCGGCGCGGAAGCGCTCCTCGACCTTCTCCTCGAAGCGCCGGATGAGGAGCATCTCCCGTAACACGTCGCCCAGCTCGCCCTTCGGAAGGCTCGTCCTCTGTTCAACCTTCGCCATGGGCCGGAGTGTACGGTTGGCGCCGTGCGGCTCGTCGAGCAGTGGAACGCCATCGAGAGCGGCCTGGATCCGAGGTGGAGCGACGTCAGGTTGAGCCTCCGAATCGACGCCCAGGCGCCGCGCGAGCGCGCTGCTGCGCTCCTCGGGCCGGCCGGTCCGGGCCTCTCGAGCAACACGGTTCGCTTCTACGTGACCCGCTCGGGGCACGGGATCGGACCCGAGGCTGCGCGGCGGCTACTCGGACGCATCGACAGCGAGGGAATCGCCGGTGGGCTGACGCTCGTCGGCTCGAGTGAGGCCGAGGCGCCGGCGCAGATCGCGCGCCTCACGCTCGGCGCCGAGTGGGAGGCGGCACTCGAGGTGCTCCCGTCCGATTGGAGCGACCTTGTCGCCGAGCTCGAGCTCGACTCGAGCGCCGACGTCGATCGCGGCGCAGTTCTGTGCGCGCCCTTGAACCCGATCCAGTCGACCGGACGTCCCGGCTTCCGCTTCCGCTCCGCGAGCGAGCGCGGCTACGGAGCTTCCGCCGCGATGGTCGGTCGCTGCCTCGCCCGGCTCGACGAGGCCGGGATCACCGGCCACGTCCGGATCACGCGGGTGCTGAGCGATGTGCACCCGGTCGGCACTCAGGGTGCGACCTTCCTCGTCGGACGCCGCCCGGCCTGATGGCCGATCCCGTCTCGTGGAAGGTTGCCGAGCCCGGCTGGAGCGTCGTCGCGAACGACGGGAACGAGGTCGGCAAGCTCAACCAGGTTCTCGGCGACCCCGAGGCCGACATCTTCGACGGTCTCGCCGTCGGCGCCGGCACCGTCCTCGACCGCCCGCTCTACGTGCCTTCCGAGAAGGTCGGGGAGATCGAGGAGGGCACCGTGCATCTCGGGATCGACAGCGAGGAGTACCTACAGCTCGAGCCGTACGAGCCGCCGCCTCCGAGCGAGCGATTTCTCGCTCCCTGACCGAGGTTCGCTACCGTCGGGTCGTGGTAAGGAGGACTACGTGAACGGACTTGGACTCTCGGGCGCGACCAAGCGGGTGGCCGACCATGCGCGGTCGATCGTCCAGCTCGAGATACAGCTCGCCGCGTCGGAGCTGAAGCGCAAGGTCGCCGCGCTCGCGATCGGCATCGGGCTCGCGATAGGAGCCGCGCTGCTCGGGCTCCTGGCCCTTCTGTTCGGTCTCGCCGCGGCAACGGCGGGGATCGCGACCGCGTTGCCGGTCTGGCTCTCCCTGCTCATCATGTTCGGCGGTCTGCTCCTCCTCGCAGGGATGCTCGGCGCGATCGGCGCAGCTCTGCTGCGGAAAGGCTCGAAGCCTGTTCCCGAACAGGCCATTGCGGAGGCCCAGATCACGACTGAGGCGCTGCGCAATGGCCACTGAGTCCGAGCTTCGGCAGGAGATCGCCTCCGAGCGGCGCGAGCTGACGGACGCCGTCGCGTCGCTGCGCGAGGAGCTCGGTCAGACCGCCGAGCGCGGCAAGCGGCTCGGCGTTGCCGTCGGCGCGACCGCCGGCGTGGCGCTCGCCGTGAAGACGCTGTTCCGGTTGCTGCGGCGCTCCGAGGACTAGGCCCGCAGGACCGCGCCGAACCGGCTCGAGACAGCGTCGACGATCGAGGCACGCACCGGTGCGACGTCCTCGTCCGTGAGCGTCCCCTCGGGAGAACCGAAGGCGAGCCGGAACGCGAGCGAGCGCTTGCCTTCAGCGATCTGGTCGCCGCGGTACTCGTCGAAGACCTCGAGCTCTCGCAGGAGACCGCCCGCCGCCTCGCGGATCGCGGCGAGCAGCTCAGCCGCCGACACTTCCTCGTCGACGACGAACGCGAGATCCTGGCGCACCTCGGGGTACGGGCTCACCGGCTCGAACGCCACGACCGGCGGAGCCGCCTCCGCAAGCGCGTCGAGGTCGAGCTCGAACGCACCCCACCTGCCTTGGAGCACCGACGGGTGGAGCTCGCCGAGCCAGCCTTCGGTTGTTCGTGCGGCCTTCCCGGGGTGAAGGTACGGCTCGATCGTCCGCTCGTAGGCGGGTTCGATTCCGAGCGCAGCGTAGATCTGCTCAACGGCCCACTTCGCCTCGGCGAAGCCGCCGTCGGCGAGCCCCGACACGTGCCACCGTTCGTACGGCAGGGCGGCGCCGACGTCGCTGTAGACCCGCGCGACCTCGAACAGAGCCACATCTTCCTCGCCCGCGTCGGCGTTGCGGCGGGCCGGATCGAGGAGCGAGGCGTAGAGAGTGGTTCGTAGCGCCGCCGCCTCCGCCGACAGCGGCTCCGGAAGCCGCAGGTCTCCCTCCGCGACGAACGACGGCGTGTAGACCTCCGCGTAGCCGGCGCCGACCAGCGCGTCCTCGACCACGCGGCGCAGCCGCTGCAGGCGAGTCAGCCGCCCGAACATCGCGTCACGTCGCGGCAGCGTGAACGGAACCTGCGGCAGCTTGAAGCGGGCGACCTCCTCGATCAGGTCGACCTCGCGCGTCACGTCACGTGCGCGCCAGGTCGGCACGCGGAAGCCTCTCTTCAGCTGCCCGAAGCCGATTCGGCCGAGGATCTCCGCCTGCTCGTCCGCCGGCACCTCGAGCCCGATCACTGCGCTCGCACGTTCGGGCCGGAGCTTGATCACCGCCGGCTTCGGCAGGTTCGCCTTCACGTCCTCCGCTCCGGTCCAACGCGCTCCGCTCAGCTCGACGATGAGTTGCGTCGCGTACGTCGCCGCCTGACCCGCGATGTACGGGTCGACCCCCTTCTCCCAGCGGTTCGAACCCTCGGTGCGGAGCGCGTGGTGCTCGGAGCTGCGTAGGATCCCGACCGGCTCGAAGTTGGCCGCCTCGAGAAGGACGTTCTTTGTCGTGGCGGAGACCTCCGTCTCCTGGCCGCCCATGATCCCGGCGAGGCCGACGGCGCGTTCTCCGTCGGCGATCACGAGATCCTCGGCGGCCAGCGTGCGCTCGACGCCGTCGAGCGTGCGCAGCTTCGCGCCTTCGCGCGCCCGCCGCGCGACAAGGCCGCCCTGGAGCAGGTCGAGGTCGTAGGCGTGGAGCGGGCTGCCGAGCGCGAGCATCACGTAGTTCGTGACGTCGACGACGTTCGAGATCGAGCGGACGCCCGCGCTGCGGAGCCGCCCCTTCAGCCAGAGAGGCGAGTCGCCGATCGCGACGTCGCGGAAAGCCCGCCCGATGAAGCGAAGGCAGCCATCCGGATCGTCGATGGCGATGCCGACCTGCTCGTCCCCTTCCCGAGCCGGATCCTCACCCGGCATCGGCAGCAGCTCGCCGCCGAGCAGCGCGGCCACCTCGCGCGCCACGCCGTAGACCGCGAAGAGGTCAGGCCGGTTTCCGGTCGGATCGAGGTCGAGCACCTCGTCCACGAGCGGCAGGACGTCGGCGAGCGGCGTCCCTGCCTTGAGCGCGTCGTCGAGGACGAGGATCCCTGTGTGGTCGGTGCCGAGGTCGAGCTCGTCTTCGGCGAGGATCATCCCCTCGGACATCTCTCCGCGCAGCTTGCGGCGCTCGAGCACGAGCCCGTTCGGCAGCGTCGCGCCCGGCAGCGCCACCGCGACCTTCGCGCCCGCGCCGAAGTTCCAGGCGCCGCACACGATCGAATACGAGCGGTCCTCCCCCACGTCCACCGACGTCAGCTGCAGCCGGTCGGCGTCGGGATGCTTCGCCGCCTCGAGGACGTGCCCGACGCGGAAGAAGCCGAGATCGCCGGGTACGCCGACCCGCTCGATTCCGTCGACCTCGGCCGCACCGACCGAAAGAGCCTCGGCGATCTGCGCCGTCGTCGCCTCGACGCGCACGTATTCACGCAGCCAGCTGAGTGGAACCTTCATCGGAACTGGCGCAGGAAGCGCAGGTCGTTCTCCCAGAACGCGCGGATCCCAGCGATGCCGTAACGCAGCTGCGCCGTCCGCTCGATGCCCATCCCGAAGGCGAAGCCCGAGTATTCCTCAGGCCCCCAGCCGACGAACTCGTACAGGTACGGATCGACGACGCCGGAGCCGCCCATCTCGATCCAGCCGGAGTGCTTGCAGATCGCGCACCCGGCCCCGCCGCAGTTGAAGCACGAGACGTCCGGCTCCATCGACGGCTCGGTGAATGGGAAGTAGTGCGTGCGGAAGCGCACCTCGCGATCGGGGCCGTAGAGCTCTCGCATCACGTAGAGGAGCGTCCCCTTGAGGTCGGCCAAGGTGATGTCCTTGTCGATGGCGAGCCCCTCGAACTGGTGGAAGATCGGGAAGCGAGTCGCGGTGACGTCGTCACGGCGATACACGCGGCCGATCGAGACCATGTAGATCGGCGGCCGCTGCGACTCCATCTTGTGGATCTGCGCCGGCGACGTCTCCGTGCGGAGGACGGTCTGCTCATCGAGATAGAGCGTGTCGCGCGGCGAGCGGGCGGGATGCCAGTCGGGGAAGCCGAGCGCGTCGAAGTTGTACCGGGTCGTCTCGACCTCGCGGCCGTCGACGATCTCGTAGCCGAGGCCGAGGAAGATGTCCTCGACGTCGCGGCGCACGAGCGTCGATGGGTGGAGCGTGCCGCGCGGGCGCAGCTTCGGCGGTCCGAGCAGCCCGGCCGGCAGGGTCACGTCCACTCGTTCGGTGGTGAGCCGCTCCTCGAGCTCGGCTCGTGCGAGCTCCTGCTCGCGTGCGTCCAGCGCGGCCTCGACGGTCTCGCGTACCGCGTTGAGCTTCATCCCGGTCTCGCGGTCGCGAACCTGCCGCAGCGCCAGCTTGATCACACTGCTTCGGCCGAGGTACTGGATCCGGACGTCGTTGAGGGCGACGAGCGAGCTCGCGCCGGCAGCGGCTGCGAGAGCCTCCTGCTCGAGGTCGTCCGGATCCACGGCGGCGACTGTATCCAACGGTTTCTCCTCCTTTCTCGGGCATGGCAGCTAGGGGCGGTTCACGCCCCGGCTCGAGCGAGGAGACGACGCCTGCTGCTAGCGCGCCGACGCCCCGGCGACGAGCCGGGGCGGGATAAAGGCGAAGGTGCGCGAGGCAGGCATGTGGGCCGATACTACCCGCCATGTCCGAATATGACGCCTGGGCGCCGATCTACGACGCGTGGGCCGCCCACATGACCGAGGACGTGGCGCACTACGTCTCGCTCGCCCGCGAGGCGGACGGGCCGATCGTGGAGCTGGCGGTCGGGAGCGGCCGCGTGGCGATCGAGGTCGTGCGCGAAACCGGGAAGCCGCTGCTCGGGATCGACTCGTCGCCGGCGATGCTCGAGATCGCACGCGAGCGCTCGGCCGGACTTCCGCTCGAGTTGCGGCTCGGCGACATGCGCGACCTCGAGCTCGAGGAGCCGGCTGCGCTGATCTACATCCCATTCCGCTCGCTCCTCCACCTGCACGGCTGGAGCGACAAGCGGCGGGTGTTCGAGCGCGTCGCGGCTTCGTTGCGGCCCGGCGGACGCTTCGCGTTCAACGCCTTCGCCTTTAACCATACGGTGGCCGCGCGGCTCGACGGGACAACGCAGGATCAGAACGGCGTCGTGCACACGCTTAACTACATGCCCGCCGACAACCGGATCGACATCACGCGCGACGACGGCGCCAAGATCAGTCTCTGGTGGGCGACGAAGGCCGAGTGGGACGGGCTCGTCGAGACGGCCAGGCTCGAGGTCGAGGCGCTGTACGGGGGCTTCGAGGGCGAGCCCTTCACGGACGAGTCGATGGAGTACGTCTACGTAACGCGCAAGCCCTGAGCGCATACGACGCCATCGCGTGGCTGTACGACCCGTGGAGCGCGAGCGTCGTCGAGGACATCTCGTTCTATGTCGACGAAGCACTTGGTGCGGGTGGCGAAGTGGTCGAGCTCGGCATCGGGACCGGCCGGATCGCGATCCCCACGGCCCTCGCAGGCGCGAACGTGATCGGCGTCGACTCGTCGCCGGGGATGCTGGCGGTCTGCGCCGAGCGGGCTCGCCAGGCCGGCATCGCAGAGCGGCTCGATCTGCGGCTCGGCGACCTGCGCCGGCCCCCGGTCGACGAGCGAGTGCCTCTCGTCACGTGCCCGTTCCGCTCCTACCTCCATCTGCGGGACGACGCCGAGCGCATCGAGGCACTCCGCGCGGCCCGCGAGCTGCTCCAACCGGGCGGTCGCCTCGTCTTCGACGTGTTCACGCCCTCCCGGGAGGACATCGAGGAGACGCACGGCCGCTGGATCGAGCGGGAGCCGGGGATCGACGAGCGTGCCGACTGGGATCTGGCGGCGCAGACCCTGACGCTCTCGGTGCGCGGCCCGGCGGGCGCCTCGACGATGACGCTCTGGTGGGTCGAGCCCGCGCGCTGGCACTCGCTCCTCGCCGAGGCGGGGTTCGAGGTGCTCGCGTGCTACGGCTGGTTCGACCGTCGGCCCTTCGCCGGCGGCGAGGACAGTGTCTGGATCGCCCGCCGAAAATGATCCACTCGCAAATTGCGACAAAATCGTTTCGGACAGGTCTTGATCCGGTGACCGGCATCGCGTAGTTTCCTCCTTGCGCCGAGCACGGAGCGCGAGTAGGTCGAAACCTCGACCGAGCGGTTGGACGAAGAGGGAGCAATCCCGAGGCGGAAAGCCGGTTGGATGAGGCGGACGAAAGCGAAACCGGCTCGGCGAATCTCTGGTCCGGCCCCCGCAAGGGGCCGGACGCTTTTCTGGGGCGCGAACGGCCGGTAGCAGCTACCACGACGAAACGGCGTCGACTTCGTAACGCGCCAGTGACGAGCCTCTCGGCAAGGCCGCGGACCCCGTTACGAAGACGTGACGGTGCCTGCTACCGGCCTTCGCGCACGAGCTCGTAGAGCGCGATCGCGCCGGCCATCGCGACGTTCAGCGAGTCGCCTCCGCCCGGCTGCGGGATCGAGGCACGTTCCTCGCAACGCTCGAGTACCTCAGTCGCCAAGCCCTCGCGCTCGGCCCCGAGCACGAGCACCACGTCAGCGCCGGAATCCAGCTCCGAAAGCGGGATTCCGCCGCTCGGGACCAGCGCTACTCGCTTCCCCGCGGGCTCTTCGAACCCACTGAGCGGCACGCGAAAGAGCGAGCCCATCGAGGCACGCACCGCCTTCGGTCCGGTCGGGTCGGCGCAGCCGTCCGACAGTGCAATGCCGGCGCCGAATGCGTCGGCCGCGCGCAGCAGCGTGCCGACGTTACCCGGGTCGCTCACCCGCCAGAGCGCGAGCGTCACCGGCCGCGTGCCGCGCGGCAGGTCGTCGCGCCGGTAGATCGCGATGACGCGCGGCGGGTGCGCGAGCGTCGAGACCTCGGCGAGCAGCGAGGGCTCTACGTTCTCTCCAGCGATCAGCAGTTCGACGGGCTCGATGTCCTCGGCGACGAGATCCTCCCCCTCGACCGCGAACAGCCCGAGCTTGTCCCGCCAGCGCCGGTCGTGGAGCTTCCGGACGAGCTTCAGCTTGTCGTTATCCCGCGAGCTGATCATGCGAGCCACTCGATCCAGGCACCGTGGAACTCGGCATGCGCGACCTCGTCGCCGTCTACGTAGAGCCCGTAGTAGTCGTGGCTGCCGTCCTCGGGCTGCCCGGTCTGGACGAAGACGCAGTCGGCATCCGCGAGCAGTGCCCGCGCTCGCGCCCGGCGCTCTTCCGGGAGGTAACCGAACACCGCCGTCTCCCAGGCAAGCAGCACGCCACCTTCGGCACGACGCTCTAGCAGCGCAGGCAGCTGGTCCACGAGGTCACCCACGACGATCTCCGGTGGATCCTGCCGCCAGACTTCGACCGCCGCGTCGAGAGCGGCGAGTCTTTGCTCCTGGCCGGCCCAGACGAAAGCCTTCAGCAGACGCACGCCCTCCTCGGTTCGCAGGTCAGGGGGCGCAAGGTCGACTCCGATCCGGGACCGAACCGGCGGCAGAGCTGCGACCGGCACCGGCGTCCCCCGCTCTTCGCCGTGGAAGACGGGCGAGCCCTCGAGCGTGCCGGCCGCGTACTCGTACCCGTACCTGTCCCAGAGCAGGTTCAGCCCGGCGCTGCAGCCGAGCTCCAGGCAGTCGAACCCCTCCGCAGCTGTGCGGCGCACGGCCTCGATGAAGCACGGAACGAGCCACCAGCAGCGACGCGGCTCGTTCGTCTGGACGCGCTCCGTCGCGATCCAGTCGCGGAGAAAGTCGGCCTCGTTCCGCAGGGCGCTGCGCACGTCCTCCCACGAAGCGCGCCCCGCGAGGACGAGGTAGTGCAGTCCCGAGAACAACTGCAGCGGGTAGCGCCAGTCGACCTCGCCGGGAAGGAGCTGATCTCCCGCAAGCTCGAGCGCAAGCCGCTCATACAGCGGCGACTCGCGCGCGAAGTGGCGCGCCTGAAGCTCGAACGCCTCGCGCCGGTTCAGGCTTGGAGCGCGGCCTTCGCCTGATCGGCGATTGCGCCGAACGCAGCCGGGTCGCTGACGGCGAGGTCGGCGAGGACCTTCCGGTCGAGCTCGATCCCGGCCTTCGAGCACCCGTGCACGAACTGGTTGTACGAGAGGCCGTTCGCACGGGCTGCCGCATTGATCCGCGTGATCCAGAGCTTCCGGAACTCGCGCTTCCGCACCTTCCGGTCGCGATAGGCGTAGACGAGCGAGTGCTCGACCTGCTCCTTCGCGTAGCGGTAGTGCGTGCTCTTACGGCCCCAGTAGCCCTTGGCCTGTTCGAGGACCTTGCGGCGCTTCTTGTGCGCCTGGACGGCTCGCTTGACGCGCGGCATCGATCAGCCCATCCCCAGCATCTTCTTGACGGCGCTGCGATCGCCGCCCGTGACCTCGCGATCCTTGCGGAAGCCGCGCTTACGCTTCGACGACTTCTTCTCCAGGTTGTGGCTCCGCATCGCCGGCCGGCGCAGGATCTTGCCGCTGCCCGTCACCTTGAACTTCTTCTTCACGGATCTCCGTGTCTTCACCTTCGGCATCTCGTTTCACTCCTGCGTTCTTCGTGGGGCCGAGCAGCATCACCATGTTGCGTCCGTCCTGGAGGGGCTGGGACTCGATCTGCCCGATCTCCTTGACGTCTTCGGCGAGCCTGAGGAGCAGGTCGCGGCCCCGCTCCGGGTGGGTTTGCTCCCGCCCCCGGAACATGATCGTGACCTTCACCTTCGCTCGCTGGTTGAGGAATCGCTCGACGTGGCCCTTCTTGGTGTTGTAGTCGTGGATGCCGATCTTCGGCCGGAGCTTGATCTCCTTGACCTGGATCTGGCTCTGGTGCTTTCGGGCCTGCTTCGCCTTCTGCTCCTGCTCGTACTTGTACTTGCCGTAGTCCATGATCTTGGCGACCGGCGGGTCGGCCTGGGCGGCGACCTCGACCAGGTCGAGGTTCTTGCCGTAGGCGTACTCGCGCGCCTCGTCCGTGGTCTTGATTCCGAGCTGGCTGCCGTCGTCGTCGATCAGCCGGACGCGAGAGACGCGAATCGCATCGTTGATGCGCGTCGTGTCGCGAGGCGTCGGGCGAACCTGCTCGAACGGCCGGCGTCTGGGCCTCAAAGGCAAATCACCAAGTTGGGCTTACTCCTCCTCGTTTAGTGGTCGCAACATGAAAAGCCGCTGACATGCGGCGGCCCGTTTCCTCGTCCGTCCTGCGACTCGGTTGAACCTCCGCGGTCCGCGTGGGCCCGGGAGGTGAGGAACGGTCCGCCCCTGCTTTTCAGGCCTCAGAGGGTAGCAAGCCTTTCGAGCAGATTCGAAAGGGACAGGGTGGATTGCTCGCCTCCGCGCTCGCGCACCGCGAGGCTCTCGTCCGACTCGCGGTCGCCGTAGACGACGGTGACCGGGATCTTCTCGAGCTCGGCGGCGCGGATCCGCTTGCCGATCGTCTCCGTCGGCTCGCCCACGTCGGCGCGGAACCCTGCTTCGCGCAGCCGGAGCGCGAGGGTCTGGGCCGCGTCGTGGTGGGCGTCGCCGACCGGCAGGACGCGCACCTGCACGGGCGCGAGCCAGAACGGGAAGGCGCCGGCGTAGTGCTCGATCAGGATCCCGATGAACCGCTCGAGCGACCCGAAGCTCGCCCTGTGGATGACGTACGGCGTGTGCTCCTGGTTGTCGGCGCCCATGTACGTCAGGCCGAAGCGCTGCGGCATCTGCGAGTCGAGCTGGATCGTCCCCATCTGCCACGACCGGCCGATCGAGTCGGTCATGTGGAGGTCGATCTTCGGCCCGTAGAACGCGCCGTCGCCCTCGTTGAGCTCGTACTCGAGACCGCGGCGCTCGAGCGCCGCCTGGAGGGCGGCCTCGGTGAAGTCCCATTCCTCGTCGGTGCCGAGCTTGTCGTCCGGACGGGTCGAGAGCTCGAACTTGTACTCGAGCCCGAACAGCTCGTAGAGGTGGGACGTGAAGTCGAGGCAGCCGAAGATCTCGTCCTCGATCTGCTCGCGGGTGCAGAAGAGGTGCGAGTCGTCCTGGGTCACGTGCCGCACGCGGGTCAGGCCGTGCAGGGTTCCCGCGAGCTCGTTGCGGTGCAGCGTCCCTGCCTCGGCGAGCCGTAGCGGCAGCTCGCGGTAGCTCCGCAGGCGCTCGCCGAAGATCAGCATGTGCCCCGGGCAGTTCATCGGCTTCAGCCCGTAGGTGCGCTCGCCGTCGGGGATGAGGAACATGTGCTCGCGGAACTTCTCCCAGTGGCCCGAGGTCTCCCAGAGGGTCTTGTCGAAGATGACAGGCGTTTTCACCTCGACGTAGCCGCGCTTTAGGTTCTCGCGGCGGCGGAGGTCCTCGAGCACGTTCCAGATCACCATCCCTTTCGGGTGCCAGAAGGGCGAGCCGGGCGAAACCTCGTCCATGTGGAAGAGGTCGAGCTCGGTGCCGAGGCGGCGGTGGTCGCGTTGCCGCGCGAGCTCGACCCGCTCGAGGTACGCGTCGAGATCCTCCCGTGAGTAGAAGGCGGTGCCGTAGATGCGAGTCAGCTGCGGGTTGGCTGCGTCGCCGCGCCAGTACGCACCTGCGAGGCCGGTCAGCTTGAGCGCCTTGATCGGCTTCGAGTCCTGCAGGTGCGGGCCGCGGCAGAGGTCGGTGAAGTCGCCCTGCGTGTAGAGCGAGATGTCGCCCTCGGCGGTGTCGATCAGCTCGAGCTTGTAAGGATCCGCCGCGAAGAGCTCCTTTGCCGCGTCTCGTGAGATCTCCTGCCGCACCCATTCGCGGCCTTCGGCGAGCTCGCGGTCGATCTCGGCCTGGATCTTCTCCAGGTCCTCCTCGCGGATCGGCTCGGGGAAGTCGAAGTCGTAGTAGAAGCCGTTCTCGATCGGCGGGCCGATCGCGAGCTTCACCCCGGGATAGAGGTGAGTTACCGCTTCGGCCAGCAGGTGCGCGGACGAGTGGCGTAACACCGCGAGCGCATCCGGGTCTTGCTTGTCGCGCGTGGTGAGGAACTGGATCTTCTCCCCGGCGGCGAGCGGCAGCCGGAGGTCTTGCACGCGCCCGTCGACGCGCGCGACCACGGCCTGCTCGGCGAGCTTCGGGCCGATCGCGCGCGCGGCGTCCAGCCCGGTCGCGCCGTCGGGAAGTTCGAGCTCTGAGTTGTCGGGAAGGACGACCTTCATGGATGAACCGGCCAAGACTATGCACCCCCGCGAAGACGACAGGAACGAGGAACTCGAGGAATCTCCGGTGCCTGATCCGACGGTGAAAGAGACGGACGGTGAGGACGATCCGGAGGCCGACTAGCGCGGTGTCGGGATGCGCTCGGAGCGCATCGCCCGAGTCTAACGGCGGAGCTCCATGAGGATCCAGGGCGCGCTGTGCTCCTCGTCGGCCTCGTGCCGCGACACTTCGGCGAAGCCGGCGCGCTCCCAGGCGCGAACGGCGCCCTCGTTCCAGGCGTAGGGGTCGACCGTCACGCGGTCGCGGCCGCATTCCCGGATCAGGTGCTCGGCCATGGCGCGCGCCGCGTCCGGGCCGAGGCCGCGCCCACGGGCGGCGGGGATCAGAAACATGTCGAGTCCTTTCGAGTGGACCTGGAGGAAGCCGATCGGTTCCTTCCCTTCTTCGACGATCCACGCCTCGACGTCCTCGCGCGCGAGCCGTTCCTCCATCTCGGCGCGGGTGAAGGTCTCGCCGTCCCAGTAGAGCGCGACGTCCGGGTCGGCGTGCCAGGCGACGAGACGCTCGACGTCGTCCGCGCCGGCCGGCCGCAGCGCCGTCAGTCGTCCTCGTACGCGAATTCCCATTGCACCGCCACGCCCTCGGTCGCGCCGCCCGCGCTGCGGTAAAGCGCGTTCGCCGGGCCGTTGTCGGGTTCGGTCAGCACGAAGCCGACCCGGATCCCGCGCTCGCGCGCGAGCTCGGCCACGCGTGCGAGCAGCGCCGACGCGATGCCTCGGCGCTGGTGGCTTTCGGCGACGTCCACCTCGTAGACGAAGAGCTGCGCCCGATCGCCGTGCCGCCGCGGCAGCTCGTGTGCGAGAACGAACCCGACCGGGAGCTCGCCGTCGAACGCGACGAGCATCAGCGTGCGCCGATCCGCGAGCAGCCCCTCCGGGTCGCCAGGACCATCGTAGGTGGCGAGCTGGCGCACGACGCCCTCGTCCCCGGGCCCGAGCAGGCGAACCGAGATTCCGCCGTCGCCCGTTCCCGATTCAGGGACTCCGTCCACCGGCAAGGAGGATCGCATGCCCGGCAAGCGACCGAGCGTCAAGAACGAGAAGCAGTACGAGAAGCTGAAGGACAAGGGGATGTCGAAGGAGCGCGCGGCAAAGATTGCGAACTCGCCGGGCGCCTCGAGCCGCGGCGGAAAGGCCTCGGGCTCCGGCAGTCGAAAGAGCAACGCGAGCCAGGGCGGCACGACCGCGCAGAAGAAGGCTGCGGGCCGCAAAGGCGGAAAGGCGACGGCCAGCAAGCGCTCCTAGCGTAGGGCCGGTAGCAGGCACCGTTACGTCTCCGTGACGAGGCAGGCGGGTTGGTGCGGTCAGGCGTGCGGATTCGTAACTCTCTCGCGCCGCTTTCGTATCGGTAGCTGCTACCGGCCGTACGCCCGGCGAACCTGCCTGCAAGCGCAAAAGAGGCCGGGAGATTGATCTCCCGGCCTCTCGTTCGTCGGAGCGCGAGTGCGAAGCACTCGCAGCCATCCCGGCTAGCCGACGGGGACGACGTTGCGAGCCTCGGGGCCCTTCTGACCCTCTGCCGGCTCGAACTCGACGCGCGCGCCTTCGGCGAGGGACTTGAAGCCCTCGGAGTTGATCGCGCTGAAGTGAACGAAAACGTCCTTGCCGCCCTCGTCCGGGGTGATGAAGCCGTACCCCTTCGCGTCGTTGAACCACTTGACGGTTCCGGTTGCCATATGAAAAACACCTCCCTCCGCGGAAGTTCTGAACGGACGGGAGGCGCAATTGGACGCGCGACCGGGTCTCGCTCTAGTGCTAGTGCCGCTGCAACGGTAGCGACAATCCCGAACTCATGCACGTGCTCGCCGCTCCCGACAAGTTCAGAGGGACGCTCACCGCCCGCGAAGCCGCGGCCGCGGTGGTCGCTGGAGCAGCCCGTGCCGGCTGGACGGCGACCGAGCTCCCACTCGCAGACGGCGGCGAGGGAACGCTCGCGGTGCTGGGCGGCGGCAACCGGCGAACGACCGTCACGGGGCCGCTCGGCGTCCCGGTCGAGGCCGAATGGCACCTCGAGGAGGACGGCACCGCGATCGTCGAGGCGGCGCTCGCGTGCGGGCTCACCCTCGCGGGCGGGCCGGAACGCAACGACCCGCTGGCGGCGACGAGTCGCGGCGTGGGCGAGCTCGTCGCCGCGGCGATCGCCGAGGGCGCAGCGAGGGTCGTCGTCGCGGTCGGCGGTGTCGCGTCGACCGACGGCGGCGTCGGCGCCGTCGAGGCGCTGCCGAGTCCCCTGCCTGTCCCGCTCGACGTAGCGTGCGACGTCGACGCACGACTCCTCGACGCAGCGGACGTCTTCGCGCCGCAGAAAGGAGCGACGCCCGAGCAAGTGCTGATCCTGCGCGAACGCCTCACGAAGCTCAGCCTCCCCGACCTTCCAGGCTCCGGCGCGGCCGGTGGTCTCGGCGGCGGGCTGGCGGCCGTCGGCGCGCGGCTCATTCCCGGCTTCGATCTCGTCGCAGAGCGGGTCGGCTTCGACGAGCACCTTGCGCGAGCAGATCTCGTCGTCACCGGCGAGGGCAGGATCGACGCCACCTCGTTCACCGGCAAGGTCGTCGGCCGTGTGCTCGACCGCGCCGCGGCGGCCGGCATCGAGGCGCTTGTCGTAGCGGGAGAGGTCGCGCCGGACAGCCCCAGCGCCGCACTCTCGCTCGTCGAGCGCTACGGTCCCGAAAGCGCGTTCGCCGACCCTGCGAAGTGCCTGATGGAACTTGCCGGAATCGCTCTGGCGACTCGCCGAAACTGACCCTAAGCTGCAGGGCCGAAGGCATGCCCAAACCAGTCGAAAGAACCGGACCGCGCCTCGCCTACCGTCCCGGCCTCGACGGCCTGCGGGCTATCGCCGTCGCAGGGGTCTTCCTCTATCACTCGCGGATCGACTGGCTGCCCGGCGGCTTCCTGGGCGTCGACCTCTTCTTCGTCCTCAGCGGCTACCTCATCACGTCGCTGCTGCTCGTGGAATGGGAGGCGCGCAACCGCATCGACCTGCGCCGCTTCTGGCTGCGGCGTGCCCGGCGGCTCCTGCCGGCGCTCGTCGTGGTCGTGCTCGCCGCGCTCGTTCTCGCGGCGATCTTCGCGCGCGACGACCTCGCGCGAACCCGCGGCGACGCGGTGAGCTCGCTCCTCTACTACACGAACTGGCACGAGATCATCGCCAACCACTCGTACTTCAACCTCATGGGCCGTCCGTCCCTGCTCCAGCACCTCTGGTCGCTGGCGGTGGAGGAGCAGTTCTACGTCATCTGGCCGCTGCTGCTCGTGCCGGGGCTTGTCCTACTCGGCCGCAAGCGACTCCCGATCGTCGTCGCGGCCGGCATCTTCGGCTCGGCTGCGCTCATGTGGGTTCTGTACAACCCGACCGATCCGACGCGGGTCTGGAACGGCACCGATACGCGTGCCTTCCTGCTTCTCATGGGCATCTTCCTCGCGCTCGTCTGGCCGTACATCGAGCGGCAGCGCCGCGCTCTGCCGCTGCTCGAGCTCTTCGGGGTCGCCGCGCTCGTCGCGACCGTCCTCCTCTTCCGGCAGATGCACGACTATGATCCCACGCTCTGGCAGGGCGGAGATCTCGCCGCCTCGTTCTGCTTCGTCGTCCTCATCGCAGCGGTCGCGCACCCCGGCACCGGGCTCGGTGAGGCGCTAGGCGTGCAGCCGTTGCGCTGGCTCGGCGAGCGGAGCTACGGGATCTATCTCTGGCACTGGCCGGTCATCGAGCTCATGCGGCCGGGTGTCGACATCTCTTGGACGGGGCCCGGCGTGGTCGTTGCGCAGGCCGCGATCGTCCTGACCGCGGCCGAGCTTTCATACCGCTACGTCGAGCAGCCGATCCGCACCGGCAGCCTGCAACGGCGACTCTCGCAACGCCCGCGGCGCCTGCGGCTCGAGCTCGTCGGCGCTGGGCTCATGGGCCTGGTCGCAGCGTTCTCCGTCCTCTTCGTGATCCCGACGGCGGCGAATCCGATCACGAGCTACGTCAACCCCCCGAAGGTGCACGCGGCCACGAAGCCTTCGCAGACGAGCACCAACCCACGGCAGCACCAGGTCGACCGGCACACCGGGAACACCGAGAAGCAGCCGCTCCACGCCCTACCGCCGGGACGGATGCTCGCGCTCGGCGACTCGGTGATGCTCGACTGCTCGCGCCCACTCAGGGCCGCCCTCAACCACCGCGTTCAGATCGACGCGTCGGTGGGCCGCCAGATCGACGACACGATCGACGAGCTCAACAAGCTACGGAAGCATCACAAGTTGCCGAAGACGATCGTGATCCAGATCGGCAACAACGGCCCACTCTGGTACCACGACCTCGTCAACCTGCGACGCGCGTTGCGCGGGGTCCCGGACATCGTCTTCGTCAACGTTCGCAATGCCACGAGCTGGCAGGACGAGTCGAACACGGCGCTCGCCGGCTGGCTGCGCGGCTGGCAGTCGGCTCACCTCGCCGACTGGTACGCGGCTTCCACGAACAAGATGCTCTCGGACGGCACGCACCCGTGGCCCTACGGGTGCGTGATCTACGCGCGCTTGATCAAAGACACGCTCCGCTCGACCTAGCCGGCGGGTTCGCCGGCCGAAGCGAGCTCCTCCTGCGGAGAGCGGGTGACGAGGAGCGCGAGGGCAGCGCCGACCGCGTATCCGACGAGCACGGACGCGAGCGATTCGCCGAGCCCCGGTTTCTCGGTCATGTTCCAGACGACGCCGAGGACGAGCCCGATGTTGGTGAACTCGACCACCCAGAGCCCGGGGTGCAGCGCCAGCCGGCGGCACTCGGGCCCGAGCGGCCCGGGCCCGTTGGCCTGCATGGCCGCCCCGAGCTTGTGCCCCGTGCGCTCGGCAATGCCGAACCCCTGGGCGAAAAGCACCACGAGGACGGCGATCCCGACGTCGATCCAGCGCGTGCTCCACGTCCACGGGAAGGTCGTCTCGCTCGTCATGTAGGCGCCCGTCCCAAAGAGACCGAGGATCGCGACGGGAAAGAACTTCCCGACCTTGCCGGCCATCATCCCCCAGGGAACAGCCTGCTCGAGCGTGCGCGCAGCGCGCAGCTGGAAGAGGCAGACGAGCAGCACCGAAGCCGCTCCGATCCCGACGAAGAGCGAGAGCAGGTGGACGTAGAGGACGTAGTGGTACGTGTTCACGGCTTCTCCCTTGGTTGACCCCTTATGCGCCGAGATTAAGCGATGCCGCAGACGTCTTCAAGCCAAGCGATGTGACTTTGAACCGGCTAGCATCGCGATACGAATAATTCGCGAGAACGGAAGGGGTCTGTGTACAAGCACGTCAGCCTGAAGTGGGCGATCGCGCTCGCGGTACCGGTTATTGCGGCTTTGACGCTAGCGATGGCCGCCTCGGCCAGTCAGCCGGTACAGCTGACGTTCTCTGCCAGTAAGGATGGAGCTTCCGCCGGGTGGTCGCACGGCAAGGGCTCGCCGATCGATCTCAGGCTTGGGACGAGCGCAGGCTCGTTCGCAGAGATCGTCCTCCATCACCTCGGTGGCTTCCCCGTGAACATGATCCCCGAGCCCCAGTTCACAACCAGCAACTACGCCTCGGGGTCGCCGCGCTACTACATCACGCTCAGCAACGGCGACACGCTGTGGGGGTACCCACCGCAGGCCGGAGTGAGTAGCGGCTCGACCTTCGCGTGGGCCGTCAACAACGGAAACACATACGAGTCGTGGGGCGACGTGCAGCAGACTGAGGGCACCGAGACCGTGACGGGCGCGTTCGTCATCGCTGACGCCGATCAAGCGGCAGGAACGGTGGATCACATCACCGGCCTGAGCTTCGGTGGAGGGCACTTCAACTAAGCGGTGCAAAGGGGGCGCTTCGGCGCTCCCCTCCTTCTCTTCTAGGCTTCGAGCATGAATCCCGAACGCGCAGCCGAGCTGCTCCGCGCCGAGCGACTGAGGATCGAGCGGTCGCTCATCACGCGTCAGCATCAGGACGACGGCGAGGAGGCGGACGACCAGGACCCCGGCAACCTCGCCTCCGATCTCTATCAGGACGAGCTCGACGAGGGGCTCCGCGCGGATCTCATGACGCAGCTCCGGGCCGTCGAGCGTGCCGAGGCGCGCCTGGCCGCCGGGACCTACGGCCTCTCGGTCGAGAGCGGCGAGCCGATCCCGGACGAGCGTCTCGAGGTCACTCCGACCGCAGAGCTGACGGTCGAAGAAGAGCGCGCCCGGTACGGCTAGCCGAGCACCTCGACGATCGCGTCCAGGCCGCCGTCGAGGACGTCCTCCTCGATCACGAGCGGCGGGGCGAGGATCAGGACGTTGCCGGAGCGGCCGCCGCGGCCGACGAGAACCCCGCGATCGCGCAGCGCACGCTGTTTCTGCGTCGCGAGCTCGGCGCCCGCGAGCTCGAGCCCGAGGAAGAGGCCGCGGCCCCGGATGTCGGCGACGGTTGTCAGCTCGCTCTGCAGGCGAGTGAGGGCGTGTGCTCCGAGTTGCGCCGAGCGCTCGACGAGCTCTTCCTCCCGCAGCACGTCGATCGCGGCGCAGCCCGCCGCCAAGGGGAGGGCGTTCGCGAGGAAGGTGGAGGTGACGGCGTCCGGCTCCCACGTCGTCATCAGCTCCTCGCGGCCGAGGAGCGCGGCGAGCGCAAGTCCACCTCCGATTCCCTTCCCCACCGTCATCAGATCCGGGACGACGGCCTCGTGCTCCGACGCCCACATGCGGCCGCTGCGTCCGAAGCCGCACTGGATCTCGTCGAAGACGAGCACCGTTCCGCTCCGGTCGCACAGCTCCCGCAGCCCACGGAGGAATCCGTCGGGCGGGATGACAACGCCGCCGTTGCCCTGGATCGGCTCGACGAGGACGCACGCAGGCGGCTCGACGCCGGAGGCCGGATCGGTGAGGACGTGTTCGAGGAGCGCCAGCGCTGCCTCTCCCGGATCGCGTTCGCCCGCCCACCGGCTGCGGTGCGGATCCGGAAACGGGATGAAGTGTGCGTCGGCGGTGACTCCGAACTGCTCGCGGTAGGCGCGCTTGCCTGTGTAGCGCAGCGCGCCGACGCTCCGACCCGGGTACGCGCCGGAGAAGGCGATGACGTTCCGGCGGCCTGTCGCTGCGCGAGCGAGCTGGACGGCCATCTCGGCCGCCATCGCCCCGGTGATCGCGAGCAGGACGCGGTCGAGCTCAGGCGGCGCGATCGCGCGGATCCGCTCGTAGAGCTCTGCCCGCACCTCGGACGGCGCCGCGGATGGACAGTGCGTCATCACGCCCGCCTGTGCCCGGATCGCCTCGGTCACGCGCGGATGGCAGTAACCGACGTTCGCCACGGCAAAGCCCGCGTAGAGGTCGAGGTAGGCGCGGCCCTCGGCATCCCAGACGTGGCAGCCCTCGGTGCGGGTCCAGACGAGCGGCCCGGGCTCCCAGAAGGTGCGCATGCCGGTGCCCTCGACAGCACGAATCCGCTCGCGCACGCTCTCGGACGTTGCCATCTCGCGAATAGCATCTCACGCCATGGCGGGCAGGTCGCTCTTCGTCGCAGCACTCCAGACAGCGGGCTCCCCGGGAGATCCGGTGGCGACGCTCGACCAGTTCGAGCGGAACGTACGCGCGCTTCGCTCGACCTTCGACGGGCTGCAGCTCGTCGTCGCGCCGGAGCTGCACCTCATGGCGCTGCCTCCTCTGCTCGACGAGGACGGCGCCGAGCCAGCCGATCTCGCCGTCGACGTCCCCGGGGGACTGACGGAGCAGCTCGCGGCGCTCGCGCGCGAGACCGGCCTGTGGCTCATCCCCGGCAGCGTCTACGAGCGCGTCGGAGACGGCGTCGCGAACACCGCGATTGTCATTTCAGCCGGGGGCGAGCTCATCGCGACCTACCGCAAGTGCTTCCCTTGGCAGCCGTACGAGACGACGCAGCCCGGCACGCAGACCGTCTGCTTCGAGATCGACGGCGTCGGCCGCTTCGGGATCGCGATCTGCCACGACGGCGCCTTTCCCGAGATCTTCCGCTCGCTCGCGTGGCAGGGAGCCGAGGCGATCTTCCAGGTAACGCTGACCGGCACCTCGGACCGCGACGCCGAGACCGTGATCGCCCGCGCGAACGCGATCGTCAACCAGGTCGCGGTCGTGAACGTCAACGCCGCCGCGCCGGTCGGCAACGGCCGCAGTCTCGTGATCGACCCCGAGGGAGCCGTGCGCTACGAGGCCGGCGTCGGCGAGGAGGTGGTGACGGCGGTGCTCGACCTCGACCAGGTCGAGCGCGTTCGCGAGCGCGGCAGCTTCGGCCTCAACCGGCTGTGGGAGGAGATGGACCGAGTCGGGCCGAGGCTCGAACTACCGCTGTACGGCGGCTACCGGCCGCGGCCGCGGTAGAGCTCGAGCACCCCCCGGCGCGCGGCGGCCCGCGAGCGGCCGGTACCAGCTACCGTGACCGAACGCCTACGGCGGGGTCACGAATCCGCACGACCGGGCAGAACCAAGCCGCACGTCTTGTTACGAAGACGTACGGGTAGCTGCTACCGGCCGAGTCGGCGGTAGATCTCCAGCACCTTCTCGCGCGGCAGCGCGCGGACGAGCCTTCCCTCGCGCCCCTCGGTGTCGACCGCCGCCCACAGCGAGCACAGCACCGCCTCCTCGGTCGTATCGACGGCGGCCTGGAAGAGCGGGTTGAGCTCCCGGTCCGGGAACGATCGCGCGTCCGAGGTCGCGAAGGCGACAAAGATCTCGCCGCTGCCGTGATGCGCCACCGAGCCCGCGCGCGCAAGCCCGAGACCCGCGCGGCGGGCGAGCCGCTCGAGCTGGGGTGGCGTCAGCGGCGCGTCGGTGGCGGCGACCGCGATGCAGCTCCCGCCCGGGTCGGGCGCCTCGTCGGGCGCCTCGTCGAGCAGCTGTCCAACCGGCACCCCGCCGACCCGCAGCTGCTCGCTCGAGCCGAAGTTCGTGAGCAAGAGAACGCCGACTGTGTGCTCGCCCGCTCGGCGGCTCGCTGAGCCGATCCCGCCTTTCCAGTCGAAGCAGCTCATTCCGGCACCGGCGCCGACGGCGCCCTGCTCGAAGTCGGCGGACGCGCCGTCCACGGCACGGGCCACGTCCTCCGGCTGCACGTGCTTGACGCGCGCGTCCGAGAGCCAGCTGTCATCGCATTCCCCCACGACCGGGATCACGACATCGTCGACACCGACGCGCGGATCCGCCGCCATCGCGACTGAGACCGCGCCGTCGTAGACGCGACCGACGGCGTGCGTCGAGGTGAGGTAGACCGGCGTGTCGAGCCGGCCCCACTCCCGGATCTCGAGCGAGCCGGTCAGCTCGCCCGCGCCGTTGAGCACCGCCGTGCCCGCAGGCACCGGCAATGCCGGAGGGATGACCGCGGTCACGCCGGTCCGCTCGACCGTGACGTGTCCCACGGTCACGCCGACATCGGCGATCGAGTTCCGGGGGCCGGGATCGAGGGTGCCGATGACGATGCCGTCCTCACGCGGCCGTGGCATGGTTGCGAGCCTAATGCTCTCGTTGCCGTTCGTCTGGAGCGACGACTGCCTCCTCCACGAGCCGAAATCCGAGATCTGGGTGGGCGAGCGCACACCCGCGACCGAGGTGCCGGCGCGGGCGCAGGCGATCCGCAAGGCGCTCGTCGAGGCCGGCGCGCAGGAAGTCGCGGCAAACCCGCACGGTAACGAGGCACTGCTCGCGGTCCACGACCCGGCGCTCGTCGAGTTCCTGCGCACCGCCTGGGACGAGTGGTCGAGCGCCGACCTTCCCGCCGACCGCGTGACCCCGTACGTCTTCGCCCGCGCCGAGCTGACGAGCGGGCGCGCGCCCGCCACGCCCACCGCAATCTCGGCGAGGTCCGGCCTCTTCGCCTACGACACGATGACCCTGATCGGCCCAGGCACGTGGAAGGCCGCACGCGGCGCTGCCAATGCCGCGCTCACCGCCGTCGATCTCGTGGCCGGCGGCGCTCCGCTGGCCTACGCATGCACACGGCCACCCGGCCACCACGTCACGCGCTCGCTCTACGGCGGCTCGTGCTACCTCAACAACGCCGCGATCGCAGCGTCTGCACTCATCGCGCAGTTCGGGCGCGTCGCCGTCCTCGACATCGACGCGCACCACGGCAATGGGGCGCAGGAGCTATTCAAAGGACGCAGCGACGTCCTCACCGCGTCGGTCCACGTCGATCCGGGCGCGGGATGGTTCCCGCACTTCCTCGGCTTCGAGGCGGAGAACGACACGTCGAACCTCAACCTCCCGCTCGCGCCCGGCACCGGCGACGACGACTGGCTCGCCGCCGTGCGCCGCATCGCCGACTTCGTCGAGCCGGTGCGTGCGCTCGTCGTCGCCCTCGGCGTCGACGCCGCGGCCGGAGATCCCGAGAGCCCGCTCGAGGTGACAGCCGCCGGCTACCGCCAGGCGGGCCGGATCCTCGCCGAGCTCGACCTGCCCACGGTCGTGGTGCAGGAGGGCGGCTACGAACTCGAGACGATCGGCCCGCTCGTGGTCGAAACCCTCACGGGTCTCGCAACCGTGTAGAAAGCGCGGATGAAACCGCTCCCGGCAGGCGGCACGATCGGCGTCGGCGCGTTCGCCAGCTCCTACGACATGCGCTCGGAGGTCGAGCGGGGCGTCGAGTGGTGGGAGAGCCGCGGCTACCGCGTCAAGCTCGCGCCGGGCGTCTACGCGCGCGACGATTACGTCGCCGGCGACCCGAAGAACCGGGCCGACGACCTCCATGCGCTCTTCTCAGACCCCGAGGTGGACGTCGTCCAGACGCTCCAGGGCGGCTTCGGCTCGAGCGAGATGATCCCCCATCTCGACTTCGACCTCATCGCGGCGAATCCGAAGCCGTTCATCGGCTACTCCGACGTCACCTCGCTGCACGTCCCGATCCGCCAGCGCGCCGGCTTCCCCACCTTCTACGGCTATGGACTGATGGGCGTCGGCGACCCCGAGACGAGCGAGTTCACGCTCGAGCGGGAGCTCGCCGTCCTCAGCGGTGACGTGACCGGTTCTGTCCCTCCGGACCCGGACGACCCCTACGTGCGCGCGATCGCGCCCGGCAAAGCGACCGCGCCGCTCGTGGGCGGCTGCCTCTGGCTCCTGCTCCAGACGCTCGGAACCCCCTGGGAGCTCGAGACCGTGGGGACGATCCTCTTCTTCGAGGACACGCACGCGCCGCCGTACTACATCGACGGCCAGCTGACGCAGCTCCGCCACGCGGGCAAGCTCGACGCCCTCGCCGGTGTCGTCGTCGGGGAGATGAACAAGTGCGACTACGGCGATCTGCCGCGCGACGTCTCCGACTGGCGGGCGACGAGGTCGATCGAGGACGTCCTCGACAGGCAACTGCAGCCGCTCGGCGTGCCCGTCCTCTACAGGCTGCCCCTCGGCCACGGCAAGCACATGGCTTCCATTCCGCTGGGCGTCCGTTATACGCTCGACGCGGACGAACGGACGTTGACGGTCGAAGAAACGCCGTTCGAAGGCTGAGGGAGGACGAGATGAGCAGGAAGTGGCTTGCGGCAGTGCCTCTGGCGATCGCTGCGCTGATCTTTGCGACAACCGCGACCGGCTCGGGATCGAGTGCGAAGAGCGGCGGCACGTTCCGGCTCGGCACGGCGTCGGGCATCGACTCGCTGAATCCGTATGTCGCCTTCAACCAGGACGCCTACAGCGCGTTCGAATACATCTATCCCATCCTCGTCCAGTACGACAGCCAACTCCACTACGCCCCCTTCTTCGCGACCTCGTGGCACGCCTCGAAAGACGGCAAGTCGTTCACCTTCAAGACTCAGCCGCACGCAAAGTGGAGCGACGGGAAGCCGCTCACCGCCGCGGACGCGGCCTGGACGATCAACACCGACGTCAAGTACAAGGACGGCGCAACGGCGAACGTCGCGGGCCTGGTCTCGCACATCACCGGCGCGAAGGCTCCGAATGCAACGACCCTTGTCGTCAACTACGACGCGAGGGTGAACCCGACCTGGGTGCTCGGCCAGTTCCAGCAGTACGCCATCCTGCCCCAGCACATCTGGGCGCAGCACATTGGCAAGAAGGGCGCCGGGTTGAAGACATTCCCGAACAGCGCGCCCATCGTCGGCTCGGGGCCTTTCAACCTCGTCCGCTTCAAGCAGAACGACATCGCGCTGTTCCAGCGCAACTCCTCCTACTGGGGGCCGAAGCCGCAGATCGACGTCTTCGGGCTGCAGCAGTACTCGAACGACGACGCGATGATCACCGCGCTTAAGGCACACGATCTCGACGCGGTCGAGAGCGTTCCGGCGACGACGATGAAGACGCTGCGCGGCTCGGGGTTCGTCGTCCAGGACGTAAAGGGGCTCGACACGACCGACTTCATCATCAACTCGAACCCGAAGAAGAAGCACCACCGCGAGCTTCTCAACCTGAAGGTCAAGGAAGCGTTCGACCACGCAATCGACCGGAAGAAGATCGTCAGCGTCGTCTACCTCGGCGCCGCGCAGGTGCCCAGCTCAATCATCCCGGCCTCAGCCGGCGCGGGCTGGCACAACACGACCCTGAAGCCGCCGACCTTCGACCTCGCGCTCGCGAACAGGATCCTCGACAAGCTCGGCTACAAGAAGGGCCCGGGCGGGATCCGCGTCGCCAACGGCAAGAAGATGTCGTACGACGTCATCATCCCGACCGACGTCCAGAGCCTCCCGCGTACCTTCCAGATCATCCAGGCCGACTTCGCGAAGATCGGCGTGCAGCTGAAGGAGAAGGCGCTCGACTCGACCGCGGCCTTCAATCAGATGGCGGGATCGAACTACACGTACCAGGGCTTCGACCTCGCCATGTGGGACTGGACGGCGCTCATCGACCCCGACTTCATGCTCTCGGTCACGACCTGCGCCCAGTGGGGCGGCTGGAGCGACTCGGGGTTCTGCGACAAGCGCTACGACAAGATGTACTCGCAGCAACAGACTGCAGCGACGGCCGCCCAACGTCGCAAGATCGTCTGGCAGATGCAGGCGTACCTCTACAAGCATCGGCCGTACCTCTGGCTCGCGAACGACGATCAGGTGAGCGCAGTCTCGAAGAGCTGGGCCGGCTTCACCAATACGCCGCAAGGGCCCTTCAACGAGCTGAGCATCTCCGTTCTGACGCACGTGCACCAGAAGTAGAGGGCCGCCGCGTGCGGGGGACCGACTATGTCCTGAAGCGGATTGGGTTCGCCATCGTCACGGTCTTCGTGGCGGTGTCGCTCAACTTCGTCCTCTTCCGGCTCGCGCCGGGCACCGCCGTCACGAACCTCGCGCGGGTCCCGCATGCGACGCCACAGCTGCGGAACGCACTCAAGAAGCAGTTCGGGCTCGACAAGTCGAAGGGCGAGCAGTACGTCATCTACCTGAAGCAGCTCGTGCACGGGAACCTCGGCGTGTCGTTCGAAAACGAGCAGCCCGTCTCGAAGAACCTGCGCATCGCACTGATCAACACGCTGCCGATGGTCACGATCGGGACGCTGTTCTCGATCCTGATCGGCACGCTCACAGGGGTGATCGCGGCTTGGCGCCGCGGGACCCCGACCGAGGCTGCGACCGTGTCGAGCGCGCTCGGCTTCTATGCGATGCCGACGCAATGGCTCGGCCTGATGCTGATCATCATCTTCGCCGGCGTGCTGCCGACCGGCGGCATGACGAACGAGTTCCTTCTCAACCCGGGGTTCTGGCAGCACCTCAGGGATCTCGGCTCGCACATCCTCCTGCCGGCGTTGACGCTCGGCCTCACGCTCTACGGCGAGTACACGCTGATCGTCCGCTCGGCCATGCTCGAGACGCTCGGCGAGGACTACATCCTGACGGCGCGCGCGAAGGGCCTGAAGCCGTGGGCAATCGTGCGCAAGCACGCTCTGCGGAACGCGATGCTGCCGATCACGACCCTCGTCGCGCTCTCGCTCGGGTACATCGTCGCCGGCGCGATCCTGATCGAGATCGTCTTCTCGTGGCCCGGCGTCGGCCGCGCCGTCTACCTGGCCGTCCAGGAGCGCGACTACCCGATGCTGCAGGGCGCGTTCCTGCTCCTGACGATCTCGGTCGTGATCTGCAACCTGATTGCCGACCTCCTCTACTTCAAGCTCGACCCGAGGATTACCGAATGAGCGACGTCACGATGCTGATCGAGGCGCCGCCCGAGGGGGGTCAGAGCCGCCGCGGCTTCGTGGTCCACACGCTCCGCCACCGGCCGGCGGCCGTGATCGGAACGGCGATTCTCGTGCTCGTCGCACTCGGAGCGATCCTCGCGCCGTGGATCGCTCCGTATCCTCTCCACCAGCAGGTCGGCCCCGTCTTCGGCCACCCATCGTGGCACCACCTGCTCGGTCTCGACGACGGCGGGATCGACATGCTCACGCTGCTCATGTGGGGCGCTCGCGTCTCGCTCGTCGTCGGCTTCGCGGCGACGTTCGTCTCGATGGCGATCGGCGGCGCGGTCGGTGTGATCGCGGGCTATTTCGGCGGCTGGGTGGACACGCTGCTGATGCGCATCACCGACTACTTCCTCGTCATTCCGGACGTGCCGCTGATGATCGTGGTCGCGGCGATCTGGGGGCCAAGCCTCTTCCACATCATCATCGTGATCGGGATCCTGCTCTGGACATCCACGGCGCGCGTTATCCGAGCGCAGGTCAAGAGCGTGCGCGAGCGGGTGTACGTGAAGCGGGCACGCGCGCTCGGGGCCGGCCATACGCGCATCGTGTTCAAGCATGTGCTGCCACAGGTCGCACCGCTCCTGATCGCGAACACCGTGCTCACGGTCGCGGTCGCGATCTTCGACGAGACGGCGCTCTCGTTTCTCGGCCTCGGCGACCCGAGCACCACCTCGCTGGGAAAGGTGATCGAGAACGCATTTCAGCGGGCTGCGATCTCGGCGGGGGCGTGGTGGGCGATCGTGTGGCCGGGAGTCCTGGTGACGCTGATCATCCTCGGCTGTAGCCTCGTCGGCGGAGCGCTCGAGGACGCGCTCAACCCGCGGCTGAGGGTCGCGCACCTGGGCGCCCGGACGTTCCGGCTGCGGCCGCTCGTCGGACGAGGAGCGGATGCGCTGTGAGCGAGGCCGCGCCGCTGCTCGAGGTCGAGGATCTCCACGTCTGGTTCGACCTCGAGGGCGGCGGCGAGCTGCACGCGGTGCAGGGCGTCAACTTCTCCCTCGAGCCGGGCGAGCGGATGGGGCTCGTCGGAGAGTCGGGCTGCGGCAAGACGACGACTGCGCTCGCGATCATGGGCCTGCTGCCGCCGAGTGCGAGCGTCGCCGGCCGCGTGCTGATCGACGGCAAGGACATCCTCGCCGGGGGGGAATCGGCGATGCGGCCCCACCGCTGGGTCGACGTCGCGATCGTCTTCCAGGGCGCGATGAACGCGCTCAATCCGGTACGCACGATCGGCGAGCAGATCGTCGAGAGCCTCGAGCTCCACGAGCGCGCCAAGGGAGCCGCCGCACGCGGCCGCACCGGGGAGCTGCTCGAGTCGGTCGGCATCCCAGCCGGGCGGGCGAACCGTTATCCGCACGAGTTGTCGGGAGGGATGCGCCAGCGCGCGGCCATCGCGATGGCGCTCTCGTGCAATCCGCGGGTGCTGATCGCCGACGAGCCGACGACGGCGCTCGACGTAATGGTGCAGGCGCAGATCCTCGAACTGCTCGACGGGCTCTGCAACGACTTCGGCCTCGCGCTCGTGCTCGTCACCCACGACCTGCCGGTGGTGGCGCAGCTCTGCAACCGCTGCTCGGTGATGTACGCGGGCGAGATCGTGGAGCGCGGCCCGCTCGACGTCCTCTATCACTCGCCGGGGCACCCGTACACCCGGATGCTGTTCGCCGCGTCGCCGGATCTCGGGATGGGCGAAGCGCCCGTGCTCTCGATCCCGGGGGCTCCGCCGCGGCTCGACCGGCCGATCGACGGCTGCCCGTTCAGGCCGCGCTGCGACTCCTCCTTCGCCTCGTGCGTCGAGCGGCCGAGCTTGCAGGAGGTAGCCGCAGATCACGCGGCCGCCTGCCACCTCAACGACCGGGTGCCGGCGTGAACGCTCAACCGGAGCCGACAGTGCTCGAGGTCGAGGATCTCGTCGTCCGCTACCCGATCCACCGCGGGTTTGTCGGCACGGTCACGCGAAAGCCGCGCCGCCAGGTGCACGCGGTCGAGGGCGTGTCGCTGTCGCTGCAGAAGGGAGAGATGCTCGCGCTTGTCGGCGAGTCGGGCTGCGGCAAGACGACGACGGCGCAAGCGGTGCTGCGGCTCGTCGACCCGGAATCCGGCGCGATTCGCTTCGACGGCCGTGACCTCGTACCGCTCGGCTCGCGCGAGCTACGCCCGCTGCGCCGCCGCGTCCAGGTCGTCTACCAGGATCCCTATGAGTCGCTCGATCCGCGGTTCCGCGTCAAGGCTGTGGTGGAGGAACCGCTCCTGATCCACGGCCTCGGCGGCTCGAAGGCCGAGCGGATGGAGCGCGTACGCGATGCGCTGGGGCGGGTGGAGCTATCGCCGCCGGAGCTGTACCTCGAACGGTTCCCGCACGAGCTGTCGGGCGGACAGCGCCAGCGGGTGGCGATCGCGGCGGCACTCGCGCTCGAGCCGGACGTGCTCGTGGCGGACGAGCCGGTCTCGATGCTCGACGTCTCGGTGCGGGCCGGCGTCCTCAACGTTCTCGACGGTCTGCGCCGGAACGGCCTCGCGATCCTGATGATCACGCACGACCTGTCGACCGCGGCCCGCTTCGCGCAGCGGATCGCCGTCATGTACCTCGGCCGCATCGTCGAGGAGGGTCCGGCGGCGGCCGTCGTGCGCAACCCGCAGCATCCGTATACGAAGGCGCTGCTCTCGGTGGTCCCGCGCCGCGACCCCCGCGACCGGCAACGGCCGCAGATCCTGCAGGGGGAGACACCGGACGCTGTCTTCATTCCGAGCGGCTGCCGCTTTCATCCGCGGTGCCCGATCGCGGAGGATCGCTGCTCGCTAAAGGATCCGGCGCTCGGCCAGCCTGTCTCAGCCGAGGAGGGCCATCAGGCTGCCTGCCTGCTGCTCGAGCAGGCGTCAGCCGTGGCCGGCCGACCGCTGCTCGACTCGTAGCGTCACGAGGCTCCCGGCCCGGGCAACGTGACGTTGCATCAGCTCGTACGCGGCCTCGCCGTCGTGGCGCGAGATGGCGTCGAGGATCGCCTCGTGCTCACGGACGTTCGCCTCCAGCATCGCGCTGCTCTCGCTCACGACCAGTCTGCTCAGGTCGCGGGGGAAGTTCCTGGCGAGCTGAGCGAGCGCTCCCGCGAGGACATCGTTGCCGCTCGCTTCGTGGATCGTCTGGTGGAAGTCGTCGTTTGCATTCGCCCAACGTGCGAGCTCGCGGACTCCGACTTCGCGGCCGCCACGCCTCTTCGCGAGCGTGCGTTCCAGCGCAGCCCGGAACTCGCCTTGCACGCGGTTCAGCCGGTCCAGCTGCTCACGGTTGATCCGCTCGGCCGCGAGGCTCGCGGCCAGCGCCTCGAGCGCCGCGCGCACCTCGTAGGCGTCACGGATCTCGCGCGGCGACAGCCCGCGGACGACGGCTCCCCGATGCGGCTGCAGCTCGACGAGGCCGCCGGCCTCGAGCTTGCGCAGGGCCTCCCGCACGGGTGTCCGGCTGACGCCGAACTCCTCGGCCAATGCCTCCTGGCGCAGCCGTGTCCCCGACGGCAGCTCGCCGCTCAGCACACGAGCGTGCAGCTGGCTCGCGAGCTTGTCCACCAGCGCGCGCCGTTCGTCGGCGGCCTGACTCACGGGTGAACATTCTCACGGCGCAGGCCGTCGTACGCGATCCTCAAGCCGACGAGGCCGACGAAGACCGCGAACACGACACGGAGCGTCGACCCCGACAACGCGAGCGCGAGCAGGGCGCCGAGGACGCTCCCGACCGCGCCGATCACGCCGAAGCGGAGTGCGAGCCCGAGGTCCCCGACCCCGCGGCGGCGCAAGGCCAGGCTTCCCGCGATCGCGGTCGGCAAGATCACGAGCAGCGACGTCGCCTCCGCGGCGTGCTGCGACAGTCCGACCGCCAGCGTCAGGAACGGCACGACGAGCGTCCCGCCCCCCACGCCAAGCAGCCCCGAGGTCACGCCGACGACGACGCCGAACGCGACGAGCACGACATAGAGCGTCGGGCCGCTCACCCGTGGGCCCCCAGCAGCGAGGCGACGCCCACGAGGAACGCTCCGAACACGACCTTGAGCAGCCGCTCGTCGATCCGCGCCAGCATCCCGGCGCCGATTCGGGCGCCGACGGTCGACCCCGCTGCGAGCCCGAGCGCCTGCCACCACCGCACCTCGCCCGCGACCCCGTACGTGGCGATGCCGGCCACGCTAATCGGGATGATGGCTCCGAGCGAGACGGCGTGTGCCTCGCGCTGCGCGTAGCCGGCCCAGAGCACGAGCAGCGGCACCATGACGATGCCGCCGCCCACCCCGAGCAGTCCCGAGAGAACGCCACCGCCGAATCCGATCGCGAGCAGCTTCGGGTCGAGGGCGAGCGAGCGGCGCAGGCGAACCCGGAGACTCGTTTCAGCGGTCGCCTGCATCGCCTGCAAACTAACATCTGGATCCAATCAGCGTAGAAATGGATACAAGTGTTAGTGTTTCGCCTCACGCTTCGCCCACTCAGGGAGGGACGATCCAGATGAACCGCAACCGCATCGGAGTAGCCGTCGGCGCGGGGGTCGCGGCCGGGCTGCTTGCACTCACGATCAGCGCCGCCGCAGGCGCGTCGGCCAGGCAGACCACGAAATTCAAGCCGGGCGGCACGCTCGTCGTCGCCATGACGAACGGCGAGCCGGACGCGCTCGACCCCACGCTCGCGCGGACGTTCTCCGGCCGCGAAGTCTTCCTCACCATGTGCGAGAAGCTCTACGACCTGGACCGGCACACGAACATCGTCCCGCAGCTCGCGGCGGCGCTGCCGAAGGTGTCGAGCGACAAGCTCACGGTGACGATCCCGCTGCGTCACGGGATCAAGTTCAACGACGGGACGCCGTTCAACGCGGCCGCCGTCGTGCAGACGATGAACCGCTACCTGACGTTCAAGGGCTCGGTAAGGGCGAGCGAGCTCTCGGCGGTCACGAGCGTGAAGGCGAAAGGCAAGTACGCCGTCGTCTTCCATCTCAAGGCGGCGTACTCGCCGTTGACCGCGCAGCTCGCCGACCGCGCCGGGATGATCCTGTCGCCGAAGCAGATGACGAAGCTCGGCGCCAACTTCGCGCGCGACCCGATCTGCGTCGGGCCGTACATGTACAAGAACCGGATCGCAGGCGACAGCATCACGGTCGTGCGCTCGCCCTTCTACTACGCGAAGAACAAGGTGCATTTCGCCAAGATCGTGTTCAAGATCTACAACGACACGACCGCCGCGGCGCAGGCGCTGAAGGCAGGGACGGTGCAGGCGGTCGACGCGATCGCTTCGACCGACCTCCAGAGCATCAAGGCCGACAAGGCGCTGAGCGTCACCAAGGCGGCCGGCCTCGGCTACGGCGGCATCACCATCAACATCGGGAACAGGAACGGGCTGCTCAAGCTGCCGTACCAGAACGTCGGCACAGACCTCGCCAGGAGCCCCAAGCTGCGGCAGGCGTTCGAGATGGCGATCAACCGCAACACGCTCAACAAGGTCGTTTTCAACGGCACGGTCCTCCCGGGCTGCACCCCGATCTCTCCCTCGAGCGCGTGGTTCGACAAGAGCATCAAGTGCACCGGCTACAACCCGACGCAGGCGAAGCAGCTCGTGCAGCAGTCGGGGATCTCGAGCCCGACGGTGAACCTGATGGTGCCGACCGGGACGGTGGCGCTCCGCGAGGCCCAGTTCATCCAGGCCGAGGAGGCTGCGGTCGGGATCCACGTGAACGTTCAGTCGACCGACTTCGTGACCTCGCTCTCGAAGGCGGACGCCGGCACCTACGACGCGTTCCTGATCGGCTGGTCAGGCCGCGTCGACCCGGACGGCAACATCTACGGCTTCGTCTCGACGACGGGGACGCTGAACGACTCGGGCTACTCGAAGAACATCGTCGACCGGTTCTTGAGCCACGCCCGGAGCGCGACGACGACGAACGCACGGCGTCACTACTACCACGCGGCCATCCAGCAGATCCTCAACGATCGGCCGCTGATCTACCTCGACCATCCGATCGCGTCCGCCGGCATCTCGAAGAAGGTGGCGGGCGTGACCATGTATCCGGACACGCTCCTGCGCGTCGCGTTCGCCGGCTACACGAAGTAGAAGTACCGACATGGGCGGCTTCCTGATCCGCAAGGCGGGAGCCGCCCTCGTCGTGCTCGTGATCGCGAGCATGATCGTCTTCCTCGGCGTGCGCGCGATTCCCGGCAACCCCGCGATCGCCCTCGGCGCCGAGAACCGCGATCCGGCGGTGATCGCCGCCGTCAAGGCCAAGTACCTGCTCGACAAGCCGCTGCCGGTGCAGTACGGGCACTGGATCTGGCTCGCGCTGCGCGGCGACCTCGGCGTCGACCAGCGCGACCTGGCGGTCGGGCACACGATCGCCAGCCGGCTGCCGATCAGCCTCGAGCTCGCCCTGCTGAGCATGCTCGTCGCGGTCTTCGTCGGCATCCCCGCGGGGGTGATCGCGGCCGTGCGCCGCGGGAAACCGAGCGACTACGCGGCGACGGGCGTCGCGCTCATCGGGCTCTCGGTGCCGCACTTCTGGCTCGGGCTGATGGTGATCGTCTGGTTCGCCGTCGACCTGCACTGGTTACCCGCAGGCGGCTACGTGACCATGCACCACCCGCTCGCGAACCTCCAGCACATGATCCTGCCGGCGGTCGTGATCGGAGCCGGGCTGGCCGCAGTCCTCATGCGCCAGATGCGCTCGTCGATGCTCGACTCGCTCGGCGCCGACTACGTACGGACGGCACGCGCGAAGGGGCTGTCGGAGTGGGCGGTCGTCGGCAAGCACGCGTTCCGCAACAGCCTGATCACGGTCACGACGGTGATGGGGCTCCAGCTCGGCGCCCTCATCTCGGGCATCGTCACGATCGAGGTGATCTTCTCCATCCCCGGCTTCGGCTCGCTCACGATCGACGCGGTGAACCAGCGCGACTACACGCTCATCCAGGGCGTCGTGCTCGTCGTCGCCGCCGGCTATGTGGTCGTGAACCTGCTCGTCGACGTCGTCTACTCGCTGCTCAACCCGAGGATCAGAGCGATATGAGCCTGATCGTCCCCGAGGCCCCGCGCCCGGTCACGGCCGAGGAGCTGCCCGTCGGCGGGCGTCGGCGGCTGCGGCTGCTCCGCAAGCGCTTTCTGCGCCGGCCGATGGCGGTCGCGGGGCTCGTCGTCGTGCTCGGATTCGTAGTCATGGCGATCTTCGCGCCGCTGCTCGCTCCGTACTCGGCGGGGCACACCGACTTCAACGCGGTGCTCGCGCATTCGTCCTCCAAGCACCTGCTCGGGACCGACGACCTCGGGCACGACGTTCTCTCTCGCCTGATCTGGGGAACACGCGCCTCGATGCAGGTCGGCGTCTTCGCGACGCTGCTCGCGATGGTGGTTGCGGTCCCGATCGGGATGCTCGCCGGCTACTACCGCGGCTGGGTCGACCTCGTCATCGCCCGCCTGACGGACGTCCTGCTCGCGTTCCCGTTCCTGATCCTCGCCGTGGGGCTCGCGGCGATCCTCGGCCCCTCGCTCCTGAACGCGACGCTCGCGCTCGGAATCGGTGCCATCCCGGGCTTCATCCGGATCGCGCGCGGCGAGACGCTCGCGCTGCGCGAGGAGGACTACGTGCCCGCGGCCGTACTGAACGGCGCCAACGATGCGACGATCATCTTCCGGCACATCCTCCCCAACATGACGAACACGCTCATCGTCCAGGCGACGCTGACGATTCCGGGAGCCATCCTCGGCGAGGCGATCCTCTCGTTCCTGGGACTCGGCGTGCAGCCGCCGCAGTCCTCGTGGGGGACGATGCTCCAGGAAGCCGAGCCTTACCTGACCCAGGCGCAGCGGCTCGCGGTCTACCCGGGCGTGGCGATCATCCTCGCCGTGCTCGCGTTCAACGTGCTCGGCGACGGGCTCCGCGACGTCCTCGACCCGCGGACGACCAGGTGAGCGCCGAGCCCCTCCTCGAGGTCGAAGACCTGTCGGTTCGGTTCGAGACGGACGAGGGACGGGTGCAAGCGGTGGATCGGGTGTCGTTCACGCTCGACGCCCGCGAGGTGCTCGGCATCGTCGGCGAGTCCGGCTGCGGGAAGAGCGTCACCTGCATGTCCCTGGTCCGGCTGCTGCCGGAGACCGCTCGGGTGAGCGGCAGCGTTCTCTTCGGCGGCACCGATCTGCTCGCCCTCGGCCCGCGGCGCCTACGAGGCGTCCGCGGCCGGGAGATTTCGTACATCTTCCAGGAACCGATGACCTCGCTCAATCCCGTGTTCACGGTGGGCGATCAGATCGGCGAGGTGGTCCGCCGGCACCTCGGGCTCTCGCGCCGCGATGCGCGCCGGCGCGCGGTCGAGCTGCTCCGTCTCGTGCACATCCCGGCGGCGGAGCGACGGGTCAACGACTATCCGCACCAGCTGTCCGGCGGGATGCGCCAGCGGGTGATGATCGCGATGGCTCTCGCCTGCGACCCGAAGGTCTTGATCGCCGACGAGCCGACCACGGCCCTCGACGTGACGATCCAGGCGGGGATCCTCGACCTGATGCGCGAGGTGCGCGAGCGGCTCGGGACTGCGATCGTGCTCGTCACGCACAACCTCGGCGTCGTCGCGGACGTCGCGGATCGCGTGATCGTGATGTATGCCGGCCGCAAGGTGGAGGAAGCAGCCGCGGACGAACTCTTCGCGGCGCCGCAGCATCCGTACACGGTGGGGCTCCTGGGTGCGATTCCGCGCCCGGGAGAGCGGCGCGAGCGGCTCGAGGAGATCCCGGGCCGCATCCCGGCGATCACGGGACCTCATGAACGCTGCATGTTCGCCGACCGCTGCCGCTACGCAGACGAGACCTCACGCGGGCAGGTTCCGGAGCTGCGCCCCGTGCGACAGGGGCACTTCGTCGCCTGCTTCCATCCCGAGACCGAGCGCGCGCCGTGACGAACGACGCCGCGGTCCTCGAGGTCGAGGATCTGGTCAAGCACTTTCCCGCAGGCCGCGGCCTCATTGCCTCGACTGCGACGGTGCACGCGGTCGACGGCGTCTCGTTCTCGCTCCGCGAGGGTGAGATGCTCGGCCTCGTCGGCGAGTCGGGCAGCGGCAAGACGACGCTCGCGAACTGCGTCGTCCGGCTGCACGAGCCGACCTCCGGCGCGGTCCGGCTGCGCGGGCGCGACATCACGCACCTGTCGCGACGCGAGCTCCGTCCGCTGCGGCGCGACCTCCACATGGTCTTCCAGGACCCGTACTCCTCGCTCAACCCGCGCATGACGGCCGGCGAAATCGTGGCGGAGCCGCTGCGGCTGCACAAGCTCGCGGGCCGGAAAGTGCGGGAGCAACGTGTGCTTTCGATCTTCGAGCGCGTCGGGCTCGGGCCGGAGCACCGGTTCCGCTATCCACACGAGCTGTCCGGCGGCCAGCGCCAGCGTGTCGGACTCGCCCGGTCGCTCATCCTCAACCCGAGCGTGCTCATCGCGGACGAGCCCGTCTCGGCCCTCGACGTCTCGGTGCAGGCGTCGATCCTGAACCTGCTGCGCGACCTCCAGCGCGACATGGGCTTCTCGTGTCTTTTCATCACGCACGACCTGGCCACGGTCGAGTTCCTCTGCGACAGGATCGCGGTCATGTACCTCGGCAAGCTCGTGGAGGTCGCGAGCCGCGACGCGATCTTCAGCGATCCGCAGCACCCGTACACGCAGGCGCTGCTCTCCGCCGCAGTGGTCCCCGATCCGGAGCAGCAGCGGCAGCGGCGGCGCGTCGTCCTCGAGGGGGATCCGCCGAGCCCGCTCGCGCCTCCGAGCGGGTGCCGATTCCACACCCGCTGCCCGCTGCATCACCTCTCGGCGCCGGAATCTGACGAGACCGAGCCGCCCTTGCGCGAGGTCGCTCCGGGTCATCTCGTCGCGTGCCACCTCGTCGGTCCCGGGTCGCGGGCGCCGCGCATCGCGGACCCGCCCGACGCTGTGGGGGTGGCGGACGGATGACGTTCACGACGCGCCCCGAACTACGGGGGACATTCGGCATGGTCGCCTCGACGCATTGGCTCGCGTCCGCGGTGGGAATTGCCGTGCTCGAGCAGGGTGGAAATGCCTTTGACGCGGCCGTCGCAACCGGGCTCACGCTGCAGGTGGTCGAGCCTCACTTGAACGGTCCCGGCGGCGACCTGCCGGCGCTCCTCTGGCCGGCCGGCCACGACCGGCCGCTCGTCCTCTGCGCGCAGGGGCCGGCGCCACAGACCGCGACGATCGCGCGGTACCGCGACGAGCTCGGGCTCCGGCTCGTCCCCGGAACCGGGCCGCTCGCGGCGGTCGTGCCCGGCGCGTTCGGCGGCTGGATCGCGATGCTCCGCGAGCACGGAACGCTGCCTTTCGCCGAGGTCGCGAAGTATGCGATCCACTACGCCGAGGAGGGCTACCCGGTCGTGCCGGGAATCGCGCGCGCCGTCGCGGGAGTCGAGAGCCTCTTCCGCGACGACTGGACGACCTCGGCGGAGATCTACCTCCCCCTTCCGGAACCGGGCAGGCTGCACACGAACCCCCGACTCGCGGAGACCTACCGTCGCCTCGCCGCGGCCCCCGACCCGCTCGAGGAGTGGTATCGCGGCTTCGTCGCAGAGGAGATCGTCGGCTTCCAGGAGCACGAGTGGCTCGACAGCTCCGGCGAGCGGCACAGCGGGCTGCTCGCAGAGGAGGATCTGCGCGACTGGGCAGCCACCTGGGAGGAGCCGGTTTCCGTTGACTACCACGGCTACGAGGTCTTCAAGGCGGGCCCGTGGAGCCAGGCGCCGGTCTTCCTTCAGCAGCTACGCCTGCTCGAGGGCTTCGACCTCGGTGGGATGGCGCAGGCAGGCGCGGAGTGGGTGCACACGATCACCGAGTGCGCGAAGCTCGCCTTCGCCGACCGTGAGGCGTGGTATGGCGACCCGAACTTCGCGGACGTGCCGCTGGCCGAGTTGCTGTCGAGCGACTACGCCGAGGAGCGGCGGCGCCTGGTCGGCGGCGAGTCCTCGCCTGACCTCCGGCCCGGCTCGCCCGGCGATCGCGAGCCGCGCCTCCCGTCGCCGGTCGCACAGGCACCGGTCGCGCCAGGCGTGGGCGAGCCCACGCGGGGAGACACCGTCCACCTCGACGTCGTCGACCGCGTCGGGAACATGGTCTCGGCCACGCCGAGCGGCGGCTGGCTCTTCGGCGCTCCCGTCATCCCCTCGCTCGGCTTCTGCCTCGGCACCCGCGCCCAGATGTTCTGGCTGGAGGAGGGCTTACCGAACTCGCTCGAGCCGGGCAAGCGGCCGCGGACGACGCTCTCCCCCACGCTCGCCGCCCGCGACGGCGAGCCGTACCTCGCGATCGGTACGCCCGGCGGCGACCAGCAGGATCAGTGGACGCTGCAGGCATTTCTCGCCCACGTGCACCACGGCCTTGACCTCCAGGCGGCGATCGACGCGCCGGAGCACCACACCGAGGCGTTCCCGCAGAGCTTCTACCCGCGCGAATCGCGCCCGCGGCACGTCGCGGTCGAGGACCGCGTCGGTGAAGAGACGATCGAAGGACTGCGCGCGCGCGGCCACGAAGTCGAGGTGCGCGATGCGTGGACGCTCGGCCGCGTCACCGCCGTCGCACGCGAGCCCGGCGGGATCCTCAAGTCCGGAGCGAACGCGCGCGGCATGCAGGGCTACGCCGTCGGCCGCTGAGGCGCGCCGAGGCGATCACGCCCCCGCGGCCACCGTCGCGAGGTACGACTCCGCCTTGTCGGGGGACATGAACCAGTCGAAGTAGTCCGTCGGATCGTCGAAGCCGTTGACGAACCGGTGAGCGAGCTCCGGGCTCCCGTTACCGGCCGCGAGCAGCTTCAACACGTGCTCGGGCGGCGGCGACAGGAGCGCGTTCGTCCAGGTGGTGACGTACTGGCCGTATGTCTGCCAGAAGTCCTCGAAGGCCCCTTCCATGACCGCGCGGTCGTACGGCGCGTCGCCGCGCCGGCGGATCGCCTCGAGATAAGCGGCGGCCATCTTCGCGGCGTTGTTCGAGCCCTGTCCCGTGATCGGATCGTTGAGCATGATCGCGTCCGCGAGCCCGAGCACGAGCCGTCCCGACGGCAGCTCGCCGACGGGCCGACGGACGGTCGGTGGGAAACGGCCGGCGAGGATGCCGTTGTCGTCGGTCAGCTCGGAATCCTGGTTCCGCTCGGCCTCCCAGGGCATGAACGTCTCGAGGATCCACTTCGACTTCGCCAGATGCTCTTGCGGAGTCGTCACGTCGCCCCAGCAGTCCATGGGGCCGCCCGGGATGCCCTCGAAGACCATGATGTCGCACTCGCCGGTGGTCGTCAGCGCCGGGAAGACGAAGTACTCGCCGACGGTCGGAATGAGGTTGAAGCAGACGGCGGAGTACTCCGGCCGCGGCGACATCCCGGTCACGTACGTCAGCGCGAGTGCGCGCATCGGCTGCTCGTAGGGCGACCGCTCGGGCACGCGCTCGAACAGCTGGACGATCTCGCCTTTGCCGGCTGCGACGACGACGAGGTCGTGCTCCTCGGTGTAGCGCTCGAGGTCGTCGACGCCGGCGTCGTGGATGACGAGCCGCCCGCCTTCGCGTTCGAGGCGCTCCATCCAGCCCGGCATTTTCACGCGCTGGTCGACGGATTGCGCGGGGCGGTCGAGCCGTGACGCGAAGTCGATCGCCTTGCCGCCGCTTCCGTCGGGTGCCGGAACGGCGAGCGAAATCCCCTCGACCGGCGGGCACTCCGTCTCCCAGTCGTTCAGGCCGAGGTCGCGCTCGGTCTGGAGCGCGGCGTCGAACATGCACTGGCTCGACATGACCCGGCCGGTACGGATGTCGTCCGGCGTCCGGTTGGAGACAACCGTGACGTCGTGGCCGTCCTGAAGGAGGCCGAGCCCGAGCTGAAGCCCGGCCTGGCCGGCACCGACGATCAGGATGCTGCTCATGAGATCACCTCACTCCATCAACTTCGGGATCGCAGGCACCGCCTGCTCGGGGCCCATCGCGGAGTACCCGCCGTCCACGGCCCAGTCGGCGCCGGTGACGAACGACGCCTCGTCGCTGCAGAGGAAGACGACGACGTTTGCCACCTCCTCGGGGTCGCCGACGCGGCCGAGCAGGTGGAACGGCGCAGCAACCCGGTTCGTCTTCGCACGGTCGTCCCCGCTCAGCTCGACCATGACGCGCGACCACGTCCAGCCGGGCGAGACCGAGTTGACGCGGATCCCGTCCGGCGCGAGATCCATCGCCATGTTGCGGGTGAGCTGGACGAGGGCTGCCTTGCCGACCGGGTAGAGCCAGCGGCGGGTCTGCGCGACCTTCGCGGAGATCGATGTGAAGTTGACGATCGCGCCGTGTCCGCTCGCCTTCAGGTGCGGCTGCGCCGCGCGGGCACACATCACCGCGGCGACGACGTTGACGTTCAGCGACTCGAGCCAGTCCTCGCGAGGCGAGGCGAAGCCCTCGTCGACGTAGCTCGTCGCGAGGCTGACGAGGATGTCGAGCCCGCCGAAGCGCTCGACCGTCTGGGCGACGAGCGAGTCGATCTGCGCGTCGTCGCAGAGGTCGGCAGGGACGAAGACCACCCTCTCGCCGAGCTCGGCGGCGAGAGAACGGCCACTCTCCTCGTCGATGTCGCCGACCGCGACGGCGGCGCCCGCCTCGTGCAGCGCGCGAACGACCGCCCTTCCGATCAGCGTGGCGCCGCCGGTGACGATCGCCGTCCTGCCGTCGAGCGCGGGCATCGCCGGGATCCTACGACCGTCAGTGCGATACCGCGGCAGCCGCGAGCTCGGAGACGAGCGTGTCCGTGTGGAAGCGCTCGAGCGCGAACGGGGCGATCAGGGGCGGCGTCTTGCCGGACGCGACCAGCTCCGCGAGCGTCGTCCCGACGATCGGCGCCGCCTTGAAGCCGTACGTCCCCCAGCCGGCGGAGAGGTGGAAGTTGTCGAGCTCGGTCCTGCCGAGGATCGGGCTGTAGTCGGGCGAGAGGTCGCAGAGACCCGTCCAGGTGCGCAGCACCTTGAGCCGCTCGAGCTGCGGAAAGAGCTCGAGCACATGCCGCGAGCAGACCTCGAGGAAAGAGAACGTGCCGATCGACTTGTAGGTCGTGTACGGCTCGATCTCCGCGCCGATCAGGAACTCGCCGCGGTCGGTCTGCGACACGTAGACGTGCATCTGCGCCGAGACGATGATCACGTCGAGGAACGGCTTGACGGGCTCCGTCACGAACGCCTGGAGGATGTGCGTCGTGATCGGCAGGCGCACGCCCGCCATCCCGGTCGTGAGCGTCGACCAGCCCGCGGTCGCGCTGATGAAGACGTCGGCCTCGACCCGGCCGCGGTTCGTCCGGACGGCGGTGACGCGACCGGCGTCCGTCTCGATCCCGGTGACCGCGGTGTTCTGGTGCAGCTCGATCCCGGCGCGGTCGGCGCCGCGGGCGAAGCCCCAGACGACGGCGTCGTGCCTGATGATCCCGCCGGGCGCGTGGTAGAGCGCGCCCATGATCGGCCACGTGGGCTCGTCGGAGAGGTCGATCTGCGGGCAGAGCCTCCCGATCTCCTCCGGGTAGACGACGCGTGAGTCGATGCCGAGGATCTGGTTCACCTCGGCGCGCTCCTGCATCACGCGCAGCGAGCTGTCGGTGTGGGCGAGTGTGAGATGCCCGTGCTGCGAGAACATGAGGTTGAAGTCGAGCTCGCCGGAGAGCCGCTCGTAGAGCTCGACGCTCTGCTTGTAGAACTCGGCTCCCTCCGGTGTGCGGTAGTTCGAGCGGATGATCGTCGTGTTGCGGCCGGCCGCGCCGGAGCCGATGTAGGACTGCTCGAGGACGGCGACGTTCGTAATGTCGTGGTTCTTCGCGAGGTAGTAGGCCGTTGCGAGCCCGTGCGAGCCGCCGCCGATGATCACCACGTCGTAGTGGTCCTTCAGCTCGGCGCGCGGGCGCCACATGCGGCGGACGCGGAAGATGTCCTTCACAGCGCCCCCCGGAGCTGGTCGACCGTCTCGATCACGTATTGCGAGAGCTCCTGCGGCACGAACACGCGGTAACCCCCGCCCCGCTCCTCGATCACCGCCGGCACGCCGCGCAGGATCGACCCGGCTGCGGGGAACTCGGTCAGCTCGGTGAGGCGGCGGAGCAGCGTTTCGCTCTCGACCTCGATCGCGACGAGAGCCGCGCTCATGTCGTAGACGCGGTAGCCCTCGAGGTCTGCAGCGGTGTCGCCAACGACGAGCGCCCGATCGGGGCCGGTCTGGATCGATCCCGCGGGAACGCCGCCCCGCACCTCGAGGATGCGCAACGGCGGCGAGACCGGCGAGAGGAACGAGAGGCGGCTCATGAGCGGAGTAGCGCTCCTTCGGGGTCGTAGAACGGAGCGAGCGTCACGGCCGCGCGGTGCGCGGTCCCGTCGACCCGGATCGAGATCGCCGAGCCCTCCTCGGCGCAGTCCGAGTCGACCCAGGCGAGCCCGATCACGCCGCCGACGCGCTCGCTGGCGCGCGCGCTCGTCACGCGGCCGGCGATCCGCCCGTCGCGGACGACCTGCGCGCCTTCGGGTGGAAGGACGTCGGCGGTGAAACCGACGAGCTTTTCGCGCACGTTCAGGTGCGGCACGGCGAGCTTGCCGACGAAATCGGGCTTGTCGTCCTTGATCGTCCACTGCATCCGGGCCGAGACGAGGTTCGACTCGGAGTCGGTGTCTTGGCCGACGATCACGTGGCCCTTCTCCAGCCGCAGGACGCGCTGCGCCTCGAGCCCGAACGGCGTCGCGTCGGCGTCGACGAGCGCGTCCCACAGCCGGCCGGCGTCGGTCGCGGGGCAGTGCAGCTCGTAGCCGAGCTCGCCGACGAACCCGATGCGCAGGGCGAGGCACGGGATGCCGGCGACGACGATCTCTTTCGCGTCGAGGTAGCGGAAGGACTCGCTCCCGAGGTCGGCGTCGGTGAGCGGTGCGAGCGCCTCGCGCGCCTGCGGGCCGGCCAGGTTCATCGCCGCGAGCGCGCCGGTGACATTGACGATCTCGGCGTCGTAACCCCAGATCGCGTTCCACCACTCGAACCACTCGACGACGCCCTCCGAGCCGGTCGAGGTCGTCGTCACGTAGAAGAGCTCGTCTCCGAGCCGCGCGACCGTGCCGTCGTCCATGATCCGGCCGCCGTCGCTCGTGAGGACGCCGTAGCGGATCCGTCCCGGCTTGAGGTCGGAGAAGCGGTTCGGGTAGAGCCGGTCGAGCAGCTCCGCGGCGGACGGGCCTTCGACGAGCACCTTGCCGAGCGTCGAGACGTCGATCACGCCGAGGGACTCGTGGACGGCGCGCACCTCGGCCGCCGGGTCGCCGTAGTCGAACGCGCGCCGCCACGCACCCGTCCAGATCACCTTCGCGCCGAGCGCCTCGTGACGGCTGTGGAGCGGCGTGAGCTTCGCAGGCTCGTGATGCGGCCCGGCGAGCAGCCCGAGCTCGACGGGTCTCCACGGCGGACGTGCCGTCGTGGTGCCGATCGCCGACTCGTCGGTGTCGGTCTCCCGCGCGAGCAGCCGCGTCGAAACGAGCTGGCAGAGCTTGCCCTGGCACGGGCCCATCGTCACCGTCGTGTAGCGCTTGGCGAGCTCGATCGAGTCGAACCCCTCGCGGAGCGCCCGTTTTACGTCCTTCGTGGTCACGTCCTCGCAGATGCAGACGAAGCACTTGTCGCCACGGCCGTCGAGGACGGCGCGCGCAGGCGTCTGCTCGATCTCGCCGGCGGCGGCACCGACCACCTGCACGCCGTCGGGCAGCTCCGTGGGGACGAAAATGCCGCGCCGCGGCTCGTACTCGATCCGCGCGCCGGCCTGCGCGAGCAGCGAATACGCGGGCTGAAGGCCGCCGGAGACGACGAGCAGATCGCAGTCGATCCGCGCGCCGTCGAGCACCACCGAGCGCAGGCGCCCTTTCCGTCCCCGCGCGACGAGGCTCGTCGGGTCGACGGAGACGGCGGCGATCTCGACTCCCGCTCGCGCGAGCTGCAGCTTGAGATCGGCCGCGGCCTCGCCCACGAGAACCGCGCGCTCGCCCGGCTTGAGCGCCCACTCGTCGACCATCCGGCGGACCGCGCCCGGGAGCATGACCCCGACGAGGTCGTTGCCCGCAAACAGCAACGGCTGCTCGAGAGCCCCGGTGGCGACCACTATCCGCCCCGCACGGATGCGATGGAGGACGTTGCCGGCGGCGACCGGAACGAGCCCGCCTTCGTAGATCGCCAGCGCGGTGGCGGGCGCGAGCACCTCGTACGGCGCTTCGTGGCTCTCGCGGTCGTCGACGAGAAGGACCTCGCCCTCCGCTTCACACGCTGCGGCCCGGCCGGCGGGTCCACCGCCGATCACCAGGACGTCGACGCGCCGATGGACGGTGTCGTAGTGGCCGTGCCCGTTCGCCGTCTCGCCGACTCGCCCGAGGCCGGCCAGGTTCCGCAGCACCTTCTCGTACAGCGGCCAGGCGCGCCGCGGCCGGATCATCGTGCGGTAGTAGAAGCCGACCGGCGTGAACGGACCGCCGACCTTGTCGACAACGCCGAGCAGGTCGCGGTCGGCTGAGCCGAGGACGTTCTGATCGCGCACGTCGACGTCGGGACGCAGCGGCTCGACGCAGACCCGCACATTGGGGACGCCGTCCACGGTCATCATGCAGTTCGGGCAGTGACCGGAGCAGCAGACCAGGCCGCGCGAGCGGTGGTACTTGAAGCTGCGCGAAAAGACGCGGCGGCCGGCCGCGTAAAGCGCCGAGCCGATCGTGTCGCCGGCGAATCCGGTCACCTCCTTGCCCGCGTACGAGAACGTGATCGGACGGCCGCGGTCGATCCGCTCCGTCGCCTGCGAGCGGAGCCTCATTGCGGAGCCGCCACGCCCGTCGGCGCCGGGATCAGCGTGCGCAGCACCTCATTCGTGCGCGTGTCGCGCTCGGCGACGAACCACCTCTTGCAGCCCTTGCGGTGGTACCACCACTCGCGCTGCAACCCGGCGACGTTGTCCCTGAAGTACACATAGTCGGTGAGCTCGCGCAGGGACGCGCCGGGGCCCGGACGACGGGTCACCTCACCCTGGAAATGGAACTCGTCGACAGGCCGTGACCCGCAGTGCGGGCAGGTGAGCAGGAACGACATTTATCCCGTCCTCCGCAATAGCATCCTGTAAAGTGAAACGCTACGCCAATGGCCAAGACGGGTCAACCCTCGACGGCGCGCGTCG
>DATFHC010000119.1:0-2861 GCA_035248765.1 Gaiellaceae bacterium | reverse complement strand
CCGCTGCGCTTCTGGACGTGGACGCAGCACGGCGTTCGGGCAGCGTCGTCCTTTGCCGGCTCCCCGTCGGCGCTCGAGCAGCTCGAGGTCGACCGCGGGCCCGAAAAGTGGGCGGCCGCTGTGCGGCGGCTTCGTCCCGACCTCGAGTACGGGGACGGCCCGCCCCTCCTCTCGACGTGGCAAGACGATCCGTGGGCCCGCGGCGCGTACTCGGCTCGAACGCTCTCCTCGCCGCTCGACGAGGAGGCGCTCGCCCGCCCGGTTGGTGCCGTCGCCTTTGCGGGCGAGCACACCGCCGGGCAGTGGCACGCACTGATGGAGGGTGCCCTACGCAGCGGGCTTCGAGCCGCGAGCGAACTCGAAGGCCGGTAGCAGCCACCTCAACGTCTTCGTAACGCCTTGCACGTCTTCGCACGCCGGCTTCGGCTTGATCAAGCGGTGCCGTTCGAAACCGGCGTCACAGTTTTGTGATGGTGGCTGCCACCGGCCGTGCGCGGATCTACCTCCGCGCGGCGAGCTTCTGCAATACCTCGTCCACGCGCGCGAAGCCGCCCTTCGCGCCCTCCTCGACGCCGTATTGCATGGTCGTGTCGCGTTCCTCGATGGTGGCGAACCGCATTGTCTGCGTCAGTTTCGTCCGGTCGCCGAGATCCTCGAACTCCAGCGTCTGCAGGTGGTTCTGGAACGTCTGCACGATGCGCTCGGGCGGGTCGACCTCACGAAACTCTCCTTCGACGACGCCGTAACCGGTGTTGAAGCGCCACCTGCCTCCGGGGCGGACGTCCATCTCCTCGACCGCGGTGTTGTCGCCCCACCACTCGGGGATCAGAACCGGGTCCGTGTAGACGCGGTACACGTGCTCGCGCGGCGCGTCGAACTCGCGCTCGACGCGGATCTCGAGCTCGTTCGGCGTGGTGACCGTCGTCTCGTTCACGCGCTCACCGCCTGCTTGACGAGCTCGACGACCTTGGCCTCGTCCGCCTTGCTCAGCTTCGTGACCGCGTAGACGATCGGCCACATGTCGCCGTCGTCGAGCTTCGCGGCGTCGTTGAAGCCGAGCTCCGAGTAGCGCATCTTGAACTTGCCTGCGTTCTTGAAGTAACAGATGACCTTGCCGTCCTTGTTCGCGTACGCCGGCATGCCGTACCACGTCTTCGGGACGAGGTCGGGCGCGGTCTCGCGGACGAGCTGGTGGATCCGCTCGCCGAGCGCGCGGTCGCCCGTGGACATCTTCTTCAGCGCTTGGGTGATGGCGGTCTCGCCGTCCTCGGTCGCCTTCAGCTCCTTCGCGCGGGCTTTCATTGCGGCCTTTTCCTCGGCCGTGAAGGTCTCCTTCTCCTTTGTCGGGCTCATGGTGCTCCTTTCGTGCGTTCGACTACCTGGGCGAAACGGTCGAGCCGCTGCAGCCACGTGCTGATCCCTTCGAAGGCGTAGGGCGCGAGCATGCACCTGCGGACCCGGCCGATCTTTTCCGTCGTGACGAGCTCCGCCTCCTCGAGCAGCCGGACGTGCTTCTTCATCCCGGTCAGCGACATGCCGAAGGGCTCGGCGAGCTCGCTGATCGTCGCGCTGCCCGAGCCGAGCCGTTCGAGAACGGCACGGCGGGTGGGGTCGGCGAGGGCTGCGAAGGCGCGGTCGGTCGTCGTGGAATACTGAACCATTGAGTTCACTATAGCAGATCAAGCGTCCTCGGGTGGTTCATAGTTGACCGATGGCAGATGTGCGGCTGGCGGAGCTCGTCGCGGCGCTGTCGCTCGGCGTCGACCTCGGCTTCGGGCAGCCGATGGAGCATGTGCTGCGCGAGTGCATGATCGCGCTGCGCCTGGCCGACTGCCTCGGGCTCGACGAGGACGAGCGCTCGACCGTCTACTACACGGGCCTGCTGGTCAACGTCGGCTGTCACGCGGATGCGCACGAGCAGGCGAAGTGGTTCGGCGACGACATCAGGCTGAAGTCGGGCAAGTACGAGCACGACTTTCGGAGCGTGCGCGCGGCCGCCGCGACGATGAGCCTCATCGGGAGCGGCAATCCGCCCTTGCACCGCTTCCGCGTCGGGCTCGAGTTTGCCATCTCCGGCCGTCGCGACCTCGACGGGATGATCGAGACCCACTCGGCGCTCGCGCGGGCGCTTGCCGAGCGCCTCGGCCTGCCGGTGGCGGTGCAGGCGGCGGTCGGGTCTTCGTACGAGCAGTGGGACGGAAAAGGCTGGCCGGGTGGGCTCGCAGGGGATCGCATCCCGGTCGCGGCGCGGCTGGCGCAGTTCGCGGAGTTCGTCGAGGTCGCGCACCGGCTCGGCGGCATCGACGCGGCTCTGGCACTGGCCGAAAAGCGCGCCGGTTTGCAGTTCGATCCCTCCCTCAGCGAAGCCCTGCACGCAGACCCGGACGGGATCCTCGGCGAGCTCGACTCCGCTCACACCTGGAGTGCGGTGATCGACGCGGAGCCCACCTTGCGCGTCACGCTTTCGGGCGACGGCTTCGACCAGGCGCTGCTCGCGATCGCCGACTTCGTCGACCTCAAGTCGCCGTACACGCTCGGGCATGCCCGGGCCGTGGCGGATCTTGCAGCTGCGACAGGCACACAGCTGGGTTTTCCCGAAGACGAGGTGGACCTGCTGCGAAGAGCCGGGCTCGTCCACGACCTGGGTCGGCTCGGAGTCTCGAATGCGATCTGGGACAAGCCGGGCCCGCTCGGCGCCGGCGAATGGGAGCGGGTTCGGTTGCACCCGTACCTGACCGAGCGCATGCTGCACCAGTCGGCGGCCCTCGCGCCGCTCGCCGCCGTGGCCGTTCAGCACCGCGAGCGGCTGGACGGCTCGGGCTACCCGAAGGGACTGTCGGGTGCGGCGATCACGCGGCCGG